>NZ_QBJB02000020.1:0-36492 GCF_003057675.2 Pantoea sp. RIT413 | reverse complement strand
ACGTGGTTGCGTCGAATGACAGGTGCCGCTGTAGGGGACGCATTCATGCGTCCCCTGCCAATTTGTGCAATGCATATTATCGGATTCAGGTGCCCACTCCTGACCGCAATGTGCCATCATCAGCAAACTCAGACCGCAGCTCTGCTCCACCTCTGCTAAACTGACCCGGCAGCAACATTCAGCAGGCATAAACCGGATGCGGGTATCAGCTACCTCTTTCGCTCAAACCTGCTGAAGGAGACGCCATGTTGCAGACACCTCCTGGATTGTCATCAACGTGGTCAGGGCCGTGGGGCCTGAAGAAACATATGTTTTATTAAGGAAAAAGTTATGGATGATGTAGATCTGGCACAGGAACGAGAAGCCGCTCATCTGGAGAGCGCCCTGTTTGCGCGTAAACCACGTCTGGTGAGCGCAACGGGCAACTGTATCTGGTGCAGAGATGAACGCGTTGTCGCTGATACTGCATTTTGCTCTGCAGAGTGCGGAGAGGACTATCACAAGCACCAGCGTGAAATGAAACAGCGTATTAACGGCGAATAAGCCAGCCGCGGCATGAATTTATGCCTGAAAAAAGCCTGAACGCGCGTTCAGGCTTGATTATCTGCTGTGTCTGGCCAGCTTACTTTTTAGCGGGTAAAGCGGGTTCAGCAGCCGCAACGCCGGTCAGCTCGCTCAGTCCTGCATGGTTAATTTCACCATCGGCTTTATCCACGGCCTGAGAGATAGTCAGCAGATTCTGCAATTCGCTTAGCAGAATAGCGGCATCGGACCTCAGCACCTCATCGCTTTCAGCGGAGTCGATAACCGTATTGATCGCTTTATTAGCCGCATCGATCATCTCCGTCACTCCACCCTGCCTGCTGACGGCCAGTACCAGCGCGCTAATCAGCAGCGACTGTGCTTCAACCCGGGCGGTCAGCTGTTTCATGTCCGCATCGATGTGCGATATTTTTGCCAGCATACTCAGGACGACGTTTTTCATTGGTTGTGCTCCCTGAAAAAAGATCAATCTTACCGCGTTAGCGAACCGCTGCAACTCTCATCACTCTGAAAGGTCGTCATGCTTTGCCGGTGAAATTAGGGACAGAAAAAAACCCGGCCGGGGCCGGGTTTATCAACGGGATGGGATGCTATCAGCCGTAGGCGTGCAGCGTGCGCTGGCAGAGTGCTGAGCGAACGCAGTCCTCTTTCGCAAAGCGCACCACGCCCACCATCTCATCCTCTTCAAAGCGCGCCAGCGCATCGGCAAGACCGGACTGGACGCTGGCGGGCAGATCGCACTGAGTAATATCACCGTTAACGATAACCGTGACGTTTTCCCCCAGGCGGGTCAGAAACATCTTCATCTGTGCAGCGGTGACGTTTTGTGCCTCGTCGAGGATAACCACTGCGTTCTCAAAAGTACGTCCACGCATATAGGCGAAGGGCGCAATCTCTACCTTGGCGATTTCAGGCCGCAGGCAGTACTGCATAAAGGAAGCGCCGAGACGTTTAACCAGAACGTCATAAACCGGACGGAAATAGGGGGCGAATTTCTCGGAAATGTCTCCGGGCAGGAAACCGAGATCTTCATCCGCCTGCAGTACCGGGCGCGTCACGATAATCCTTTCGATATCCTTATTGATCAGGGCCTCA
Source organism: Pantoea sp. RIT413 (assembly GCF_003057675.2). Lineage (NCBI taxonomy): Bacteria > Pseudomonadati > Pseudomonadota > Gammaproteobacteria > Enterobacterales > Erwiniaceae > Pantoea > Pantoea sp. RIT413. Next base: position 34,854 of record NZ_QBJB02000020.1, on the reverse strand, counting down.
GCTGCTTTTGCTGCGCTAATCCAGGTTTTACCGCAGCCAGCTTCACCGGTTGCAAATATCAGCTGTTTCGTTTCTATGGCGTTAAGATAGTGCGCCTGAGCTTCATTCCGGGCTGCAATTGGTGCCCGGTCGCGCACATCGCGCGCCATGCCAATAGCATCTAACCCGCCCATCTGCACCAGCGAAGTGACCGATTCTTCTTCGCGCTGACGATGACTCCGGGAGTCACTACGAAGCACACGACGAGCTTCACGACGCGCTTTGATCACTGCTTTCTGTCTTCCCATAGTGGCACCTTACAGTTGGTTTCATGAATCGCGACGGATCACCCGCGGCGATGACTTGAACGCTTTAGAGGTTACGTTGGCTTCCTTTTAGCCATACTGATACACAAAACGGGGTGTACAACAGCGCCGAAACGCCGCAGCGCACCGAATAAAAACAAACTGGATGATGAAGATAGTGGATGAAAGATGAGTAAAACGTTGACAGGAGGCTCTCTCCCGCAGAGAACTGCGCTTGCTGTGTTACACCTGCTGGTTCCGGAATGGAACGCCTCATGCGCGAACTCCAGTGGCTGATGCCACAAAACTGACAACGCTTATGAGTAAAGTGAAACATAGCGCCGAAAATTTGCAACACTATTTTTACTTTTAGATGCAAATTAAGATTTGTTGTGGCGATGGTATCAGGCGCAGCCCATAAAAAATGCAGATAAACCAGTGCAGTATATAAAATATAAAAAGGATCCTTTGCGGATCCTTTTGCAGAGCAGAACGCTTATCTGCCGCAATAAGCATTGCCGGCAGCAGGGTTCATGCTTCAATCAGCGACTGACCAAGATAGCGCGTGGCATCGGCTACGCCCGGCAGCGCAAAAAAGTAGCCGCCGCCGGTGGGTCGGATATACTCTTCCAGCGCCTCGCCGTTAAGCCGCTGCTGCACTGCGATAAAACCTTTAGTGAGATCGTGCTGATAGCAGATAAACAGCAGCCCCATATCAAGCTGCCCTGCCCCGGTGATCCCGGCAGAGTAGCTGTAGCCGCGCCGCAGTATCAGGCTGTCCGCCGTCTCAGGCGTACGCGGGTTAGCGAGCCGGATATGGGCATCCAGCGCTATCACGTCCCCATCCGGATCGCTGGCATAATCCGGCTCATCATGCTCATGATGCCCGCCAAGCGGCGCTCCGCTGAGCTTTTCCCGGCCAAAAATAGTCTGCTGCTCACCCAGCGGCGTGCGATCCCACTGCTCAACGCGGAAACGAATAATCCGCACCGCCTGATAGCTGCCGCCGTATGTCCAGGCGGGCTCCTGCTGATCGGCCGTGACCCACAGCATTTTATCCATCAGCGCGCCGTTTTGCGCATCCGGATTCGCCGTACCGTCTTTAAAACCCAGCAGATTAATCGGGGTTTCCTGCCCGTGACTGCGCGCTGCGTGCTCAGGAATAAACCCTTCGCGCCGCCAGCGTACCGCCAGCAGATCGGGAGCGTGTTTGATGATATCGCGCAGCGCGTGGATCACGGTGTCCTGACTATTGGCGCAGATCTGAATCAGTAAATCCCCGTGGCACTGGCTGGCGTCAAGCGAATCATTGGGAAAGCGCGTCATGGCCTGCAGCTGTGCAGGCTTGTGCGCGCCCAGCCCAAAGCGTTCGTCAAACAGCGAACTGCCCACGGAGAGCGTCAGCGTCAGGTTATCCGGTGCAATAGTGGCACCGAGAATGCCGGAGTCAGCCGGCGGCAGCTGCGCATTTGTCACCGCTGGTGCGGGTCCGCCCTGCGTCAGAAAGGCGAACCTCTCCGTCAGCAGTTGCAACAGACGCGTCAGCTCCGCTTTACCGTCGGCCAGCACGTCAAAGGCCACCAGCATCATGGCGGCCTGCTGCGGCGTCAGGATACCTGCCTGGTGCGCCCCGTAAAATGGTTGCACCTGCTGACGCGCATCAGGTGCAACCGTGCCCGGAGAAAAATGCTCTGCTGCTGCGCCAGCGTGGAACGGACAGCTGCCCCCGAGCGCAGCCGCACCGCCCAGCACACCCAGCCCCTGCAGTAACCGGCGACGTGCCGGCTGCATGGCATCATGCTGTTTAGCCATGGTTAATCGAGGCCCAGCGTGCCGCGCAGCAGCGAGAGATCTTCAGCCAGCACGGTAATCGGTGCTTTTAACGCATTGCGATCGGCCGCGGTCAGCTTCTCATAGGATGCGTAACCCTCAGCCGTACGGTATTTATCCAGTATTGCGTCAACTTTGCTGAAGTTAGTATCGATTTTTGCCAGAAGCTGCGGATTCCGCTGCTGCAACAGCGGGCGCAGCAGCGACACAATTTTCTGCGCGCCGTCGACGTTTGCCCGGAAATCAGACAGGTCAGTGCGGCTGTAACGATCCTCCTCTCCGGAGATTTTGCTCGAAGCCACCTCTTCGATCAGACCCGCTGCGCCGCCCACGACTTTAACCGGCGCAAATGCCAGCGCGCTGATGCGCGCCTGCAGCGCTTTAACATCGTCATTGAGCTGACTGGCGAAAGGCGCGGCACCGGTCGTTGTGCGATCGGCAAACAGCAGCTTCTCCAGGCGGTGGAAACCGGTAAATTTAGGATCTGCCGCTTTCTGCTCAAAATCATCTTCGCGTGCGTCGATACTGCCATCCAGATCGGAGAAGAGTTCAGCAACAGGCTCAATACGCTCATAGTGGGCGCGGGTCGGCGCATAGAGCGCTCTCGCCTTGTCACCGTCGCCTGCATTAATGGCTGCCGTAAACGCTTTGGTACTGCTTACCAGCGCGTTAACTTCATTCAGGACGTACGCTTTATAGTCGGCGATAGGCTGAGCCAGCTGCAGCAGCTCTTTCTGCTCTGGCGTTGATGACTGCCCCGATCCGGCCACCGTCAGTTTGCCTTTCGGATTACTCAGCAGGCCGCAGGTCATCTCATACTCACCCGCTTCCAGATTTGCCGTCAGCTTCTGCGTAAAGCCCGGCGCGATATTTTCCCGCTCCTCGACCACCATGACCCCTTTCAGGATCTCCCACTCCAGCGCTTTCTGGCTATGGTTTTTGATAATGAACTGGCTTTTACCCGCCGGCACGTTCATCGTCATGGGCTCACACTGTTTATCCGTAACGGTGACGGTGAACTGCGGGATCTCTGCAGCGGCTGCAGCCCCGGAAAGCAGCAGCGCGACGACAGAGGCGGTAGCGCGTAACGTGGTATTCATGATGGTATCCGTGTTAAAGAGTCAGGTTAAAACAATCGGGATTAGCGCAGGCTGCGTGCGGCAGCCGGAGCAGAAGGCGCCGGGAAAAAAAACAGCAGCAGCGCCGGCACCAGATAGAGCAGCCAGGCTGCAACCTCACTGACGCTGGGCGCTTCCTGATAGCCGAGCAGGCCTTCAAGCAGCGTACCGGCCAGAGAGTGCACAGAGAGCACGCTGCTTATATCAAACGCCGTTGCCTGGAAGTGGTTCCACAATCCCGCCTCATGGAAAGCGCGGATTGCGCCGGCCGCAAGCCCGGCGGCTACAAACAGAATGAACAGGCTGCTCCAGCGGAAAAAATGGGCCAGATTAAGCCGGACGCCGCCGTAGTAGATCAGCGTACCGAGCAGCGCTGCGGTCAGCAGGCCGAGCAGCGCGCCCGCAGGTGGGGCATAGCCCACATCCTGCGTAAAGGCCGCCAGCAGAAAGAACACCGACTCCAGCCCTTCGCGCGCTACGGCGAGAAACACCATAATCACCAGCGGCAGGCCGCTGCCGCCCCGCTTTGCCAGCGCCTGATCCACTGACTTCTCCAGCGTCAGGCGCATGCTGCGCGCAACTTTGCGCATCCAGAACACCATGGTGGTCAGCATCACGACCGCAATCAGCGCTACCACGCCTTCAAACAGCTCCTGCTGCTTCTGCGGAAACTCACCGGTCGTGGCATTGATGGCGATACCCAGTCCCGCGCAGAGCACAATGGCCGCTATCACCCCGCCCCACATCGCCGGGAACCACCGGGTGCGTCCGGTGCGCTTCAGATAGCTGGCGATCAGGCTGACAATCAGCGCCGCTTCCAGACCTTCACGGAGCATAATGAGAAACGGAACAAACATAGTTTGCCTCTTAAGTGTTTAGCAGGGTAAATCTGTCGTAAAAAAACGTAAAGTGCGAACGATATCGATTATCATTATCGCTGCAGAAAAAACAAGTCACTGCGGGAAATTATTTTGCTGCACAGGGGGGAGAAGTCAGGGGATGACCGTTCAGAAAGGTCGGCAGGATCGCGTTGCCTGACGCCTCAACGTAAAAAGGAGGCACATTACTGTGCCTCCTTTTTGATAGCGGTGCCGCAACGCACCGCGCGAATACCTTAATCTGCCTGGTATTCCGCTTCCGCGGCGGCAAAACGCTGCTGCGCGGCGGCGGAAGGTGCTTTGCCCGTCAGGCTGAAGACCACAATCGCGATGCTGGCAAAGATGAAGCCTGGAATGATTTCATACAGCTCAGCGTAACCGTACTGTTTCCACAGCAGCACCGTCGCGGCACCAATTACCATTCCCGCCAGCGCGCCGTTACGCGTCATGCGCTTCCAGCAGACACCAAACAGCACCACCGGACCAAACGCCGCGCCAAAGCCAGCCCATGCATAGCTCACCAGGCCCAGCACCCGGTTATCCGGATTGGATGCCAGGGCAATAGCAATCAGTGCAATCAGCAGCACCATGGCACGTCCGACCCATACCAGCTCCTGCTGGCTGGCATTTTTACGCAGGAAGCCCTTATAGAGATCTTCCGTCAGCGCACTTGAACAGACCAGCAGCTGGCAGCTCAGAGTGGACATGACCGCAGCAAGAATGGCCGAAAGCAGAATACCGGCGATCCACGGGTTAAACAGAATACGCGTCAGCTCAATAAAGATACGTTCTCCATTCTGCGTGACGCCCGCGGCCTGCGCCGGGTTATTCTGGAAGTAGGCGATACCAAAGAAGCCTACGGCAACCGCGCCCGCCAGGCAGAAGATCATCCATGCCATGCCGATGCGACGCGCGGTACGGATGGAGCGATGGGAGTCTGCCGCCATAAAGCGTGCCAGGATATGCGGCTGGCCGAAGTAGCCCAGCCCCCAGCCAAGCAGCGAGATGACCGCGACAAAATTGAGCCCCTTGAGCATATCGAGGTTCTCGATGCTCTTCTCGCGGATCACCGTCAGTGAATCATCAAAGCCGCCTACGGCGATAATGACAATTACCGGCGTCAGGATCAGCGCAAAAATCATCAGCGTCGCCTGCACCGTATCGGTCCAGCTCACGGCCAGAAAGCCGCCCACCAGCGTATAGAGAATGGTGGCCGCTGCGCCCGCCCAGATAGCGGTCTGGTAATCCATACCAAAGGTGCTTTCAAACAGGCGCGCACCGGCCACCACGCCTGAAGCGCAGTAAATGGTGAAGAAAATCAGGATAACCACCGCGGAGATCACGCGCAGCAGCTTGCTTTTGTCTTCGAAGCGGCTGGTAAAGAAGTCAGGCAGCGTCAGGGCGTTATCGTGATGCTCGGTCTGCACGCGCAGACGACCCGCCACAATTTTCCAGTTCAGCCAGGCGCCAATCGTCAGGCCGATAGCGATCCAGCTTTCAGAGATGCCGGACAGGAAGATGGCACCGGGCAGGCCCATCAGCAGCCAGCCACTCATATCGGAGGCACCGGCTGAGAGCGCCGTAACAAAACTGCCCAGGCTGCGGCCGCCCAGAATATAATCATCAAAGTTTTTTGTTGACCGGTAAGCGATAAACCCTATCAACACCATCCCAAGGATATAGATAATAAAGGTCACCAGCATTGGTGTACTTATACTCATACTCTCTCCACTTATTATGTAATTGCTTAAGAGAAATTCTTTGCCCGCCCTGCCTCAGCAGCATTAGCCGGGCGTCTCCCTGGCGCGACGTATCACTTACCCTCTTTGTCACGGCAATTGAATCACACGGCAGCACCGGAACGGGGTGGCCACTGCGCGTTACCGCCGTCAGAGAAGCGAATTTCTCTTAAGGCGCGGTATCCTGCCGCAAAGGTGCGATGTGCACAATGGATTTAACACAGCTGTTACCTGGGTTTCACCTCTCTTTCTCATTTCTTTGCTCAAAGGTTGCGCCCGTTCAAACTTTTGGTTGCACCAGAAACGCGGCTTTTTGCGGTTTAGTGAACCCGGTTGCAACTCTGGCGAGATTCTTGCAGCAAGAAACGTGCCGTTTCTTTACAGTTAACAAACAAACGGCTTTCAGGCATGCAACCTGGGTCACATTTAACACGGTTGCACAAAGTTGCAACATGAGTGATAGTGCAGCCCACGCTGATGTTGATTTATTTTTCAAGACGAGGAATTCATGGGAACAACTACCATGGGGGTGAAGCTGGATGAAGCCACCCGCGAGCGCATTAAGCTGGCAGCACAGAAGGTCGATCGCACATCTCACTGGCTGATTAAGCAGGCTATTTTCAATTACTTAACCCAGCTTGAAGCGGGCGAGACCCTGCCGGAAATTCCCCTGCAGGCCAGTGAAACCACGGCAGAAGAGAACCTGCCCGAAGAGAGCCTGCAGCCGTTCCTCGACTTTGCTGAACACATTCTGCCGCAGTCGGTTACCCGCTCCGCAATTACCGCCGCATGGCGCCGGCCCGAGACGGAAGCGGTACCAATGCTGCTGGAGCAGGCTCGCCTGCCCGCTCCGCTGGCAGAGAAAACCCATCAGCTGGCCTATAGCCTTGCCGACAAGCTGCGGCACCAGAAAGGTGCAACCGGACGCGCCGGAATGGTGCAAAGCCTGCTGCAGGAGTTCTCCCTCTCCTCGCAGGAGGGCGTGGCGCTGATGTGCCTGGCAGAAGCGCTGCTGCGTATTCCGGATAAACCCACCCGCGACGCGCTGATCCGCGACAAAATCAGCAACGGCAACTGGCAGTCGCACCTGGGCCGCAGCTCATCCATGTTTGTTAACGCCGCGACCTGGGGCCTGCTGTTTACCGGACGCCTGGTCTCAACCCATAACGAAGCGAGCATGTCCCGCTCGCTGAACCGTATTATCGGTAAAAGCGGCGAGCCGCTGGTGCGCAAAGGCGTGGATATGGCCATGCGCCTGATGGGCGAGCAGTTCGTTACCGGCGAGACCATCGCTGAGGCGCTGGCCAACGCCCGCAAGCTGGAAGAGAAAGGCTTCCGCTACTCCTACGACATGCTCGGTGAAGCGGCCCTGACCGCCGCCGATGCGAAAGCCTATCTGCTCTCTTATCAGCAGGCGATCCATGCGATTGGTAAAGCCTCCAACGGCCGCGGCATTTATGAAGGCCCGGGCATCTCGATCAAACTCTCTGCGCTGCATCCGCGCTACAGCCGCGCCCAGTACGATCGCGTTATGGAAGAGCTTTATCCGATCCTGAAATCGCTGACGCTGCTGGCGCGTTCATATGACATCGGCATTAATATCGATGCCGAAGAGGCCGATCGCCTTGAACTGTCGCTGGACCTGCTGGAAAAACTCTGCTTTGAACCTGAGCTGGAAGGCTGGAACGGGATTGGCTTCGTGATTCAGGCTTACCAGAAACGCTGCCCGATGCTGATCGACTCGCTGGTCGATCTGGCACAGCGCAGCCGTCGCCGCCTGATGATCCGTCTGGTGAAAGGCGCCTACTGGGACAGCGAAATCAAGCGCGCGCAGATGGAAGGCCTTGAAGGCTATCCGGTCTATACCCGCAAGGTATATACCGATATCTCCTATCTCGCCTGCGCCCGCAAACTGCTGGCGGTACCGAGCCAGATCTACCCGCAGTTTGCCACGCATAACGCCCACACGCTGGCCGCTATCTATAATCTGGCGGGTAATAACTACTATCCGGGCCAGTATGAGTTCCAGTGCCTGCACGGCATGGGCGAGCCGCTCTATGAACAGGTGGTGGGCAAAGTGGCCGATGGCAAACTCAGCCGTCCCTGCCGTATTTACGCGCCGGTGGGCACGCACGAAACGCTGCTGGCTTACCTGGTACGTCGCCTGCTGGAAAACGGTGCCAACACCTCCTTTGTTAACCGGATCGCCGATAAGAGCCTGCCGATAGATGAGCTGGTTGCTGACCCGGTGGTAGCGGTAGAAAAAATGGGCGCAGCCGAAGGCGCCGTGGGTCTGCCACATCCGAAGATCCCGCTGCCGCGCGATCTCTATGGCGACAAGCGCCCGAACTCCGCGGGTCTCGACCTCGCGAATGAACATCGCCTCGCCTCACTCTCCAGCGCCCTGCTGAACAGCGCCAGCCAGCCATGGGTGGCCCAGCCGATGATCGAGGGCACCCTGGAAACGGGTGTCAGCCAGCCGGTACTGAACCCGGCGGCGCCGGCTGACGTGGTCGGCAGCGTGCGCGAAGCCACCGAAACCGAAGTCTCTGCCGCGCTGGATGCGGCGGTCGGCGCCGGACCGATCTGGTTTGCCACTCCGCCAGCCGAGCGCGCGGCGATCCTTGAGCGTGCCGGTCAGGCGATGGAAGCGCAGATGCAGCAGCTGATTGGTCTGCTGGTGCGCGAAGCGGGCAAAACGTACAACAATGCCATCGCCGAAGTGCGCGAAGCGGTAGACTTCCTCTACTACTACGCCGGTATGGTACGCGATGATTTTGACAACGAAACGCATCGTCCGCTGGGTCCGGTAGTCTGTATCAGCCCGTGGAACTTCCCGCTGGCGATCTTTACCGGCCAGATTGCCGCCGCGCTGGCTGCCGGCAATAGCGTGCTGGCAAAACCGGCCGAGCAGACGCCACTTATCGCGGCGCAGGCGGTGCAGATCCTGCTGGATGCAGGCGTTCCCGCCGGCGTGCTGCAGCTGCTGCCCGGCCAGGGTGAAACCGTGGGCGCACAGCTCACCGGCGATGAGCGCGTGCGCGGCGTTATGTTCACTGGCTCAACCGCCGTGGCAACGCTGCTGCAGCGTAATCTTGCCGGTCGTCTCGATCCGCAGGGGCGCCCGACACCGCTGATCGCAGAAACCGGCGGCATGAACGCCATGATCGTTGACTCCTCTGCCCTCACCGAACAGGTGGTGGTGGATATCGTTGCCTCCGCGTTTGACAGCGCCGGCCAGCGCTGCTCGGCGCTGCGTCTGCTCTGTATTCAGGAAGATGCCGCCGATCACACCATTAAGATGCTGCGCGGCGCGATGGCGGAGTGCCGCATGGGCAACCCGGAGCGTCTTTCAACTGATATCGGTCCGGTTATCGACCAGGAAGCGAAAGCGGGCATCGAGCGTCACATTCAGGCGATGCGCAACAAAGGCTTTACCGTTTATCAGGCGGTGCAGGAGAATGCGCAGGACCGTAAAGAGTGGGAGAGCGGTACCTTTATCAAACCCACGCTGATTGAGCTGGATCAGGTCAGCGATCTCGATAAAGAGATCTTCGGACCGGTGCTGCACGTGGTGCGCTTCTCGCGCAGCAGCCTGCCGCAGCTGATTGAGCAGATCAATGCCACCGGCTATGGCCTGACGCTTGGCGTACATACGCGTATTGATGAAACCATCGCTCAGGTTACTGCAAACGCGCACGTCGGCAACCTCTATGTGAACCGTAATATGGTCGGTGCCGTAGTTGGCGTGCAGCCGTTTGGCGGCGAAGGCCTCTCCGGTACCGGCCCGAAAGCGGGTGGCCCCCTCTATCTCTACCGCCTGCTGGCACATCGTCCGGATGGCGCGCTGCGCCTGACCTTCGATCGTCAGGATGCTGAGCAGCCGGTTGACAGCAGCGTGCGTACAACGCTGATGGGCGCACACCAGGCGCTGCAGAACTGGGCGCAGGATAAGCCAGCATTGCAGGCGCTGTGCCAGCGCTATGATGAGCTGTCGCAGGCGGGCACGGTGCGTCTGCTGCCGGGTCCGACGGGCGAACGCAACACCTTCAGCCTGCTGCCGCGTGAACGCGTGCTCTGCCTCGCCGACAATGAGCAGGATGCGCTGATCCAGCTGGCTGCGGTTACCAGCGTGGGCAGTCAGGCGCTGTGGCAGGATGATGAGCTGCATCGTGGCCTGCTGAAATCGCTGCCGTCTGCCGTACAGCAGCGCATCCGGCTGGCAAAAGATGCCCTGTCCGGTGAGTTCGATGCGGTGATCTACCACGGTGATGCCGATCAGCTGCGTACGCTGTGTGCCGATATCGCTGCACGCGAAGGCGCCATTGTTTCCGTCCAGGGCTTCGCCCGCGGGGAAACCAATCTGCTGCTGGAGCGGTTGCTGATTGAACGGTCGCTGAGCGTCAACACCGCGGCGGCAGGCGGCAACGCCAGCCTGATGACCATCGGTTAAACGTCAGGTTATGACAGTAAAGGGCCCCCTGCGGGCCCTTTTTTATTGCGGGTTTGCCAGGGACGCATGAATGTAGCCAGGGACGCATTAATGCGTCCCCTACGGTGGGAATTATTGTACCCACAGGAGCGCCATTAATGGCGCCCGGAAACCAGCATCGGCGCACGAATGTGGCCAGGGACGCATGAATGCGTCCCCTACGATGGGAATTACTGTACCCACAGGGGCGCCATTAATGGCGCCCGAACATCACCAGGGACGCATCAATGCGTCCCCTACGATGGGCATTGTTATCCCGCAGGGGCGCCATTAATGGCGCCCGGAAACCAGCATCGGCGCACGAATGTGGTCAGGGACGCATTAATGCGTCCCCTACGGTTGGCATTGTTATCCCGTAGGGGCGCCATTAATGGCGCCCGAACATCACCAGGGACGCATTAATGCATCCCCTACGATGGGAATTATTGTACCCGTAGGGGCGCCATTAATGGCGCCCGGAAACCAGCATCGGCGCACGAATGTGGCCAGGGACGCATGAATGCGTCCCCTACGATGGGAACTGTTATCCCGCAGGCGCGCCATTAATGGCGCCCGGAAACCAGCATCGGCGCACGAATGTGACCAGGGACGCATTAATGCGTCCCCTACGGTGGGAATTATTGTACCCACAGGGGCGCCATTAATGGCGCCCGAACATCACCAGGGACGCATTAATGCGTCCCCTACGGTGGGAATTATTGTATCCACAGGGGCGCCATTAATGGCGCCCAAACACCACCGTCGGCGTATAAATAAGCAGGGGACGCATGAATGCGTCCCCTGCGGTTGGAATTGTTGCGCCTGTATTTACCTACGCTGCTTTGCGACGCTTCATGCCGATTAGCGTCGGGAACAGGAACAGCGACTGACCCAGGCCGCGGTTGGTCAGTGACCAGACCGCTACTGAACAGAGCGAGCAGATCCCGACGATTGCCAGCGGATAGAAACAGGCCCACAGCACGGAGAACCACGCCTGCTCAAACAGGTGATGACGCTGGGCAAACAGAATCGCCGACATCCCGAAAAACTCAATAAAGATACGGTGAATAACGTAGATTTGCAGCGTATTGCGCCCTACCCAGTTGAAAAAACGCATACTGAAACGCTGGTTAAGCCAGCGGCAGGCCGCCACGCTCACCAGCACGGCGATGACGCACATAAACAGGCTTTTATCCAGGCCCATAATCACGTGAAGTCCCGTCAGCGCGGCCAGTGCCGCCCACGGCAGCAGGTTTTCACGGCGCAGCTCGCTCAGGCGCAGCATCACCGGGCTCCAGAATGCGCCCAGCAGGAAGAACAGGAAATATTGCGCGACGCTCTGCGGCCCCCAGTAGGGAATGATTTTTTCCACCGCCAGATAATTCAGTACCACCGCCACAACCAGCAGCGCGATTTTCTGCTGATGGAAAATTTTTGCACACAGGAAGTAGATCGCCAGACCATACAGATACCAGGAGGTACTCATCGCCATAAACGTCAGCTTGAGAAACTCCAGCAGTGAACCGGCATAGGCCGCATTAAGATTTTGCGAAATGCGTTGCCCGGTGATTTCTGTGGAAATCCCGACAATTGACCACCACTGAATAAAGCCCCACAAAATATAGAGATAGAACAGATTGGTAATACGGCTGGTAAATACCTGTTTCCATGAACGATTCAAAATGCCATTGGTCGCCAGCAGGCCGGAAACAAAAAAGAATGCCGGCATACGTAATGGCGACAGTACCGTATTAAACTGTACCCATATTTCCGCCGGAAACCATCCGGCACTCAAATATTTTATCGTTGTTTCAAATCCCGGTAATACGGTGTGATAGAGCACCACCAGCAAAATACAGGCACCTTTCAGGGTATTTATCCAGCCTATATCATTTTTCCCGTTATCTTTCATCAGGTTGACTCCTAAAGCTGTGTAGGTCTGTAAGAGGTAAACGCATTAATAATCAGTTCGTGAGTTATGGTTATTAAACGATTATTCAACAGCACTGCGGGGAGTGTATCTGGCGAAAGTCCTAAATTGTCTTTGCTGGCCCTGATGTAACAAGACTTTACGTTAATCAAAATGCATTTACATCTGCCTGAAGCGGCACAGAGAGTTATAAACTGTGATTCAGGAAAAATAATCAGTAAGAAAAGCTGCTGTTTAATTAAGAGCAATCTGCAAACAGAGAAGCCAGTTAATAATTTAGCAATAAGACAATTATATGACTATGCACCAAAAGGATAAGAGAAACGCGAAGGGATATGATAGCAGCGAAATAAATAAGGGCCAGCGAACCGGCCCTGAATATTACTGATTAAGAAATTTATCCAGGAATTGTCGGGTACGAGCCTGCTGCGGATTACTGAACAGGGTTCTGGCCTCCCCCTGCTCCACAATGCGCCCCTGGTCCATGAAGATAGCGCGGTCAGCCACATCACGCGCAAAACTCATCTCATGCGTGACGATCACCATCGTCCGTTTCTCCTGCGCCAGGGCGCGAATGGTGTTCAGCACCTCGCCGACCAGCTCCGGGTCAAGCGCGGACGTTGGCTCATCAAACAGAATCACCTCCGGGCGCATTGCCAGCGCGCGGGCAATTGCCACCCGCTGCTGCTGCCCGCCGGAAAGCCGGCGCGGAAAGCTCGCCTCTTTACCCGTCAGCCCGACCTTCTCCAGCAGCTGACGCGCCCGCGCCTGCGCTTCTGCTTTCGGCTCACCTTTAACGATCACCGGCCCTTCAATAATGTTTTCCAGCACCGAACGATGCGGGAACAGATTGAAGTTCTGAAACACAAACCCGACCTGCTGGCGCAGCTGACGCACCTTCTCTTTCTGTTTGTTAAGACTCAGGCTGGCGTCAATGGTGATGCCGCCTACCGTCACGCTACCCTGATCCGGCACCTCCAGCAGATTGATACTGCGCAGCAGCGTGGTTTTTCCCGAGCCGCTGGGGCCGATAATCGCCACTACCTCTCCGGCAGCCACGTCGAGATCGATGCCGTGCAGCACCGTCTGCCCGTGAAATTTTTTCACCAGCTGGCGGACTTCAATTGCACTCATTTATCCTCCCGATCCTGACGATTAACGTGCGCTTCAAGACGGTTCTGCAGCGCGGAGAGCACGGTCGCCATGATCCAGTAGATCAGCGAGGCGGCCAGATACATGGTAAACACCTCAAGCGTGCGTGAGGTGATTAACTGCGCCTGACGAAACAGCTCCGGCACCTGGATAGTGGCCGCCAGCGAGGTATCCTTGACCAGGCTGATAAAGCTGTTACCGAGCGGCGGCAGCGCAGTCCGCGCCGCCTGCGGCAGGATCACCCGGCGCAGCGTCTGCCACGGGGTCATACCAATGCTGGCCGCCGCTTCCCACTGCCCGCGCTCGATAGAGGCGATAGCACCGCGCAGCGACTCTGACGCATAGGCCGCCGTGTTCAGCGACAGGCCAATCATCGCGGAGGGAATGGGATCGAGTTCAATGCCAAACTGCGGCAGGCCGTAGTAGATCATAAACAGCTGGGCGATCAGCGGCGTGCCGCGGAACACTGAGACATAGATGCGCGCCAGCCAGTTCACCGGCCAGAAGCGCGACAGGCGCATCAGGGCAAGAATAAAGCCCAGCAGCAGGCCAAAGAACATCCCGCCGATGCTGAGCTGCAGCGTAAACAGTGCCCCTTTAAGTAAAAAAGGTGCTGAATCCAGCACCAGATGTACGCTCTCCAGCATTATTTCGTCACGTCCGTGCCAAACCATTTATCAGAGAGTTTTTTCAGCGAGCCATCTTTCTGCATCTCTGCCATCGCCTGATCGATCGCTTTCAGCAGATCGTCGTTACCCTTACGCACCGCCACGCCAGCTTCCAGGCGCGAGAACGCCGGACCCGCTACGGCCATGGTGTCACCGGTTTTCTTCACCAGATCGAGCGCGGCCAGGCGATCGACCAGAATGGCGTTCAGGCGGCCGGAGCGCAGATCCTGATATTTTGTCGGGTCATCATCATAGGTGCGGATATCGACGCCTTTGACGTTATCACGCAGCCACTGCTCATAGTTGGAGCCGAGGCCCACGCCCACTTTTTTCCCTGCCAGGTCCTCAGGTTTGGTGATGGTGCCGGCGTTTTTCTTCAGCGTCAGCGCCTGCACGCCCGAGATGGTGTACGGCGTGGAGAAGTCATACTTCTTTTTACGCTCATCGGAGATAGTGACCTGATTTATCACCACGTCAATACGTTTTGAATCCAGAGACGCCAGCATACCGTCCCATTTGGTCGGCTTCAGCGCCGCTTTTACGCCGAGATGCTGTGCCAGCTCCTGCGCAAACTCCACCTCAAAGCCGGTCAGTTTGCCGCGCTCATCCTGGAAACTGAACGGCGGATAGGTGCCTTCAAGGCCCACGCGCAGCTCGCCTTTATTTTTAATCTGTGCCAGCAAATCTTCAGCGGCAAAGGTTTTTGCGTTGATGCCTGCGAGCAGCGCCACCGCCATCATTCCCATCGCCAGCGGGCGACGAATCAGAGAGAAAGCCATGTTTACCCCGTTATTATCTGTTGTGTGTGTCAGTGCAGGTGCGTCGCGTGACGCACCCTGTAACAGATAGCGTAGTCTTATTATGAACGCCACAGAAATTGCATCTCCGTGGTGACGTTACGCCTGTCTGTGGCAGCGATTATAGAGCGTTTCGTCAGCCTGTCTCATACCGAAGGATGATAAGCAAATAACGCCGGTGCGCCGCCGGTATGTACAAACAGCAGCGGCCCTTCGCGCCGGAAGCGCTTCTGGCTGATACCGTCAATCAGACCGGCCATCGCTTTGCCGGTATAGACCGGATCCAGCATGATACCTTCCAGCCGTGCCAGCAGGCGCACTGCCTCCATGCCCTCTTCGCTGGGTTCGCCATAGCGCGGCGCGTAGTACTCATCCCAGAGCGTGATCGCCGCCTGCGGCTTCAGCTCAAGCTGCTCTGCCAGCGCGCTGCGCAGCCGCTCTACCACCGGCAGCTGCGCGGCCACGCTACGTGACACTGTCACGCCAACCAGCTCGCTTTCCGGCAGCAGCTGCTCCAGCCCTACCGCCAGACCGGCATGGGTACCGGCGCTGCCGGATGCCACCACCACCGCCGCGAAATCCACTACGCCCTCGCTCTGATGGGCGATCTCCTGGGCGCACTCTACGTATCCCAGCGCGCCCAGCGCATTTGAGCCGCCGACCGGCACGATATAGGGGCGATACCCCTGCGCTTCAAGGCGCTCTGCGTAGTCGCTGAGCTGCTGCGGCGGGTTATCCAGCGCCGCCACCATTTCAATCTCCACGTCCATCAGATCCAGCAGCAGGCGATTGCCGTTGGAGAGATAATTTTCTGCCGTGGTGCCAATCGGGTTTTCCAGCAGCGCCACGCACTTCAGGCCGAGTCGCGCCGCCACTGCGGCCGTCTGGCGTACATGATTGGACTGGATCGCGCCGGCGGTCAGCAGCATATCCGCGCCCTGGCGGAGTGCGTCCGCGGCCAGAAACTCCAGCTTGCGCAGCTTGTTGCCGCCCAGCGCGACCGGCGTAACGTCATCGCGTTTAATAAAAATATCGCGGCCAAGGTAATCGGACAGACGCGGCAGATGCTCCAGCGGCGTAGGTGCGCCAAGCAGCTCAAGACGCGGAAACTGGTGCAGAAGATGTAGGGACAATGCAGGCCTCCAGGGCAGTGTGAAGATATCCCTGTAGTGTTGCAGAAGATGCGCTGAGGCGCATCCGGAATTGTGGGATAGCAGCAGCCCGCTGCGGCACCGATCGCCGCAGCGGACATTAATCATTGATCAGCCGCGCTGCCAGCCGAGGAACTGATCGTATTTACGCAGCGCAATACGGTAGTTGTTATTACCGGCATCGGGCAGATCGTGCTGCAGACACTCATGCCAGCTGTTGCCGGATAGATTTTCTGCCGGGAAATTTCTCGCTTTCAGCATGTCATCAAGTCGACGCAGGCGCACCACATACTCCCGAATCGTACTGTGGTTCATCTCGGTCTGTTCAAACAGATACTGTTTAAACGCCATGATGTCGAAGTAGTTCGGATGGGTATTACAAAAAATATCGCTGCAGAAACGGCATAGCGCTGTCAGTTCGGGCTGCAGCTTCGTCCAGACCTGATCGTCAATCATCTGGTCCATGCGGGCTATCGCCTCTTTATTGATGATCTGGCCACGAAACACCAGCGCCATACGATCTAATACTTTGCCACAGTGTGAACAGTTGCTTTGGCTATGTTTATAGTCTTTAAGATAACGACTTAATGGCCTGACTTTAATTTTGGCTCCCATCGCTGAGTCCCCGGTTTTTTTATTTTTGTTTCCCCAGGACTGAGTCTGTCAGCGCGCTCCCGCTAACCGGGCACGCAGGCGTTTAATCGCCTGACTGTGCAGCTGACTGACGCGGGATTCTCCCACCTCCAGCACCGCGCCAATCTCTTTCAGGTTCAGTTCTTCCTGGTAGTACAGTGTGAGCACGAGCTTTTCGCGTTCGGGCAGCGCCTCGATTGCGTCAATCACGCGTTCACGCAGATTCCCTTCCATCAGCTGATGCAGCGGATTTGCCTCTTCATGGCCCTCTGTCACCAGCTCTGCGCTGTCACCGTGCTCTTCCCGATACTCGTCATAGGAGAAGAGCTGGCTATTGTTGGTATCCAGCAGGATCTGCCGGTACTCCTCCAGCGACACGTTCAGCTGCTGCGCCACCTCCTGCTCCGAGGCTGAGCGGCCGAGCGCCTGCTCCACCTGGTGCATGGCACCGGCTACCTCGCGCGCGTTGCGCCGCACGCTGCGCGGTGCCCAGTCGCGGCTGCGCAGTTCGTCCAGCATGGCGCCGCGAATACGCTGCACGGCGTAGGTGGTAAAGGCGGTGCCCTGCAGCGCGTCGTAGCGCTCCACGGCATTCAGCAGTCCGATGCCCCCAGCCTGCAGCAGATCGTCAAGCTCCACGCTGGCCGGCAGGCGCACCTGCAGACGCAGCGCTTCATGCCGCACGAGGGGAACGTAGCGCTGCCAGAGCGAATGTTTATCCATCACGCCGCCGGCGGTATAGAGATCGTTCACGTTGACTACCCTGCGTTAATTAAGTTATCGGCATGATTATCCAATTCTGTAGCGGTTTCGATTGGCAGAATAGGCGGGCAAAAGCGAGGTTATTTCAAATTAGTGATGGATGGCGGTGGCGGACACCGCCGTTGCGGACGCTATCTGTTGCGCTGCTGCAACCGCTGCCTTGTGGCAGGCGGCACCGCGGGCCACAGCGCGCAGATTTTGCCCGCCAGCGGCTGATAAGCGAAGCCGTCCGCCGCTTCACTCTCCAGCGCCGCGCTGAGCATCACCTGCCCGGTTTCACCATCAATGCTAATCAGTTTATTGCGGAACAGGCGCTGCAGATCGCTGCGTAAAAACAGGCCGTTATCGACGCTGTTATCCGCCAGCAGCCCCGCCTCGCTCTCGTCGGTGTTGATATGGCACGCCTCCACCCACGGCCAGCCGTGTGGCTCAGTGAGCGGCGTGCCGGTGATGACGCAGGCGCCGTAGCGCGCTTTCACCGCCGCCAGAAACGCCGCCTGGCTGGCGTGCTGCAGCACGCGGGTTTTCACCCGCCGCCCGACTTCGGTGCCGGGCATCACGGCGGCGGGTGCCGGCTGCTGCGGCGTGCTCAGCACCACGATAAACTGCACCGCGCGCGACAGCGGAAAACAGGGATGCGCCTGCGCGTCAAACAGCTGCCAGTACGCCTCCTCCTCCTGCTGACGCATCAGCACCAGTCGGTAGCCCCGGCTGGTGAGCAGGTTCTGCGCCGCCGCCGAGTGCGGATCGAGCATCGCATAGACCCGGCTCTCGCCCATCACTTTCCAGCGCCCCGCCTGGCTGGCGTCGTCGCTGCGGCGGAAATAGAGAAACGCCTGCTGCGTTTTCAGGTAGCGCTCAAAGCGGCGCAGATAGTTTTTGTGCTCGTTGTCATCGCTGATAAACAGCAGCTCCTCGAGCGGGCTGTTCAGCGCCTGCTGCGCAAACAGCGCGCGGATCGCCAGCTGCCGATAGCTCACCGGGGGGCTCAGCAGGCCGCGCGCGGTGAGCGCTTTTTCGCCGGGATGCTGCTGCGCATAGCGCAGCGCAATCTCATCAAACGAGAGCAGCTCACCCGGTAACAGATCGTAGTTGAAGCGCATCGCCCCTCCCTGAGTGGAAAATATGACCTATAGCGGAATGGTTCTGTAACAGATTATCGGCCGCGCGGCGGCAGGCTGTAGCAGGCAGCTGCGGTTTTATACGCAAAAAAAACCCCGCCGGAGCGGGGTTTTGATGCTTACGCGGGGAGCGATTAGCCCTGCAGCAGAGAGAGAACCTGCTGTGGAACCTGGTTCGCTTTCGCCAGCACGGAGTTACCCGCCTGCTGAACGATCTGCGCTTTAGACATGTTTGACACTTCAGTGGCGTAGTCCGCATCCTGGATACGGGACTGAGCAGCCGTCAGGTTAGTGGTGGTGTTGCTCAGGTTGGTTACCGCTGAGTTCAGACGGTTCTGAATCGCACCCAGTGAAGAACGGAATTTATCAACGTCAGCGATAGCGGAATCAATCGCTTTCAGCGGATCCGCAGTCACAGCACCAGTAATTTCAGCACCAACAGTAACGGTTGCTGCTGCCGGATCGGTTGCTGGGTCCGTTTCATCAGCAACTGCTACCGTTGCTGCCATATATTTACCGGTAGTAGCATCTTTCACGGCATATTTGGTGTCGCCATTGGTATCTTTATAAGATTGCAGATCAACTACGTTACCACCGGTATCCTTAACATTAGCCGCTTTAACTGCAACACCAGCTCCATCAGTCAGTTTGGCTGAACTGAAATCAGCAAAGCCTGATACAGTGAAGTCTTTCAGCTTCAGAGAGGTCGTATCGATCTGTTTCAATTCGATATCAATGGTCTGGCCATCGTTAGCGCCAACCTGAATTTTCATGGTGCCATCTTTGGCCAGCACGTTTACGCCGTTGAACTGGGTTTGTTCTGATACGCGGTCAATTTCGCCCAGACGCGATTTGATTTCGTCCTGGATAGAGGATTTATCAGAATCGGAGTTGGTGCCGTTCTGCGCCTGCACGGTCAGCTCACGGATACGCTGTAAGTTGTTGTTGATTTCAGACAGCGCGCCTTCAGTGGTCTGCGCGGCTGAGATACCGTCGTTGGCGTTACGGGCTGCCTGCGTCAGACCTTTGATGTTGGACTGAAAACGGTTAGCGATAGCCTGGCCTGCTGCGTCATCTTTCGCGCTGTTGATACGCAGACCCGATGACAGACGCTCCATAGAAGAAGAGAGAGCAGACTGGTTTTTGTTGATGTTGTTCTGAGTGATCAGCGAGAGGCTGTTAGTGTTAATGACCTGGGCCATGATAAAGTTTCCTGTTTAATCAAGTCTTTCGGTTAAGGTTTGGGCTTCAACCCGTCGGCTTCATCGCCGTCAAAGTTGTTATCGTCTGCCCCTGAACAACCTTTAGATTTTTTTTAGGACCGGGTGAATTTTTTTCGTTTCACCTGCCATGCTTCTGGTTATCGCCACCCGCCCGCGCTTCTTTAGCCCCGCTTACCTTTTTTTTAGCGCCGGAATTACCTCCGTTAAGTCCTTCTATTCCGTTTATCACTCAGCGGTGATTAATTCTAAACTTTGCCGCGTCGACGCCGATAATTGCGCTATTCACTCTTTACAGCGACAGGAAAAGGACACTATATGGCCAGCATCTCTTCCCTCGGCGTCGGCTCAGGCCTGCAGCTCAGCGATATTCTCGATAGCTTAACCAACGCCGAAAAAGCGAACCTGAAGCCGATTAGCACCCAGCAGAGCGCCTATACCGCGAAGCTCAGCGCCTACGGCACGCTCTCCAGCGCGCTGACCGCGTTTCAGACCGCCAACAGCGCGCTTAACAGTGCCGACATCTTCAGCGCCACTACCGCAACCAGCAGCAGTACGGCGTTCAGCGCCACCACCTCCGGCAGCGTAGTGGCAGGTAAATACACGATTAATGTGACGCAGCTGGCGCAGGCGCAGACGCTGACCTCAGCGGCGCAGAGCAGCAACAGCAGCGCGCTCGGCGACAGCGCCGCCAGCCGCACCCTGACCCTCAAGCTTGCCGACGGCAGCAGTAAAGATATTGCGCTCACCAGCGACCAGACCTCGCTCACCGGCATGCGCGACGCAATTAACAAAGCGAACGCCGGCGTCTCTGCCAGCATTATTAAGAGCAATGAGGGCGAATACCGTCTGTCTTTGACCGCCACCAAAACCGGCGAGGCGAACGCCGTTACCGCCGTCAGCGTCAGCGGCGACGACACGCTGCAGGCAGTGGTTGGCTTTGATAAAAATGATACCGCAGGAAATAACAAGCTCAGCGTCAGCGTCGCGGCGCAGAACGCAGAGCTCACCGTGAACAATATTCCGATCGTCAATAGCAGCAACAGCATCAGCGACGCGCTGGAGGGGATCACTCTGAACCTGACCGCGACTACCAGCGGCAACCAGACGCTGACCGTGGCGCAGGACACATCAAAAGCCACCACTGCGGTGACCAACTTTGTTAACGCCTATAACACGCTGCTCGATCAGTTCAGTACCCTGACTAAATACACCGCGGTGGAAAAAGGCGCTGACGCGCAGGATAGCAGCAACGGCGCGCTGGTCGGCGACAGCACCCTGCGCAGCATTCAGACGCAGATCAAGGGGCTGCTGACCAACTCCGCCAGCTCCTCCGCCTATAAAACGCTGGCGCAGATTGGTATTACTTCCGATCCCACCTCCGGCAAGCTGACGCTGGATGACAGTAAGCTGAAAACCGAGCTGGCGAAAGATCCGGACGGCATTAAAGAGATGTTCGTCGGCGACGGCAAAAAAACCGGCATTACCACGCGCCTGGCGGAAAACCTCACCAGCTGGCTCGCTACCAAAGGGCCGATCCAGACCGCCAAAGATGGCGTCAGTAAAACGCTGAATGAGCTGACGCAGAAATATAACGATATGAATACGCGCATCAACGACCTGATTGCGCGCTACAAAACCCAGTTTACCCAGCTGGATCTCGCCGTCAGCAAGCTCAACAGCACCAGCGACTACCTGACGCAGCAGTTTGACAGCATGACCAGCAGCTCGAAAAAATAAGGAGTGACCATGTACGGGGCAAATGGCACGCAGGCCTATGCAAAAATTGGCGTTGAGAGCGCCGTAATGAGCGCTACTCAGCCGCAGCTGATGACGCTGCTGTTTGATGGCGCCATCAGCGCCGTGGTGCGCGCACGTCTGTTTATGCAGGATGGCAACATCGCGGGCAAAGGCAGCGCCATTTCGAAAGCGATCAACATTATCGAGGCCGGTCTGAAGCAGGGCCTGGATGAAGCCTCAGGCGATGCGCTGACGCTGAATCTTATCGGCCTCTACTCCTATATGGTGCGCCGTCTGGTGGAGGCAAACATCCGCAATGACGTGGCAGCGCTGGAAGAGGTGGAAACCCTGCTGCGCAATATCGCTGATGCCTGGAAAGAAGTCGCTTAATCTTAATTCTTAGGACGCTATGTTATGAATACTGCACCGCACCTGATGCTGGCTTATCAGCAGATCCTCACCCTCAGCCACGGTATGCTGCGCCACGCCAGCCGCGGCGAGTGGGACGATTTAATTACTCACGAAATGGATTACGTCAGTGCGGTGGAGCGTCTGGCGCAGAGTACGGAAACTACGCCGCCGTCAGGCCACCTACAGGAGCAGCTGCGTCCGGTATTGCGTCATATTCTGGATAATGAGAGCGAAGTCAAACGCCTGCTGCAGGCGCGGATGGATGAGCTGACGCGGCTGGTCAGCCAGTCCTCAGTACAGAAGTCGGTGATGCGCGCTTACGGTCAGCAGGGTGACGTCTGGCTGCCGCAGGCCTGAATACCTGCCCTCTCCCGCCGGGAGAGGGTCTCTTACTGCATTACCGCGCGGTATGCGCCGCAACCGGTTTCATCAGCTCTGGCTCAATATCCTGAATCACCGCCTCATCGGGCCGCTGCACTACTTCCTCCAGCGCCTGCTGGCACTCCACGGTAGGCTGTTCCACTTTGCGCAGGCGCAGACCATCATACTGCAGCTCACCGTTTTCCAGCACCAGCGGCATCACGCGCGACTGGCGATTGACGTTGACCCAGTTGTCGCTCAGGCGGGTCAGCTTGCCCGGTTTGGCAATAACCCGCTGCCACTGGCGGCAATCGAGCGTATCGCCGTCGGCAGTGATAATCAGACTCCCCAGCGCCTGGCCGCTGATCAGCTTGCTCTGCGGCCCGACGGTCTGCCAGTTGCCCTGCAGCGCGGCCGGCGCCGGGGTTTTTACCGCATCGCTGTAGCTGTTAATCTGCGCACACCCGCTGAGCGCGACGGCGGCCAGCACGATCCACTTTTTCATTTTGATTCCCTGTCCTCGCGTTAATGGCGGCTACGGTATAATTTTTCTCAGGCGTAAGGCAAGCGATCTGCAGCAAAACCCGGCGCGCCTGACAACACGGCAGGTTGCAGTTACACTATGCGCCGAGTTAACGACCCGGAACCGAGCATGAAAACCCCTGAAGAGTACTATAGCCTGGCGCGCAGCCTGTTTTTCACCGCCCACCCCACCTTTCAGGCCGCGCTGGATGAGCTGAGCGAAAGCGACGCCCGCGCGGCGAATATGTCACTGCGTGAACTGCGAGACTGGCACGCCGAACGGATCTACGCGGCCTTTATCCGGCAGAAAAAACTGGATGGTATTCTGTTCTCTATTCAGCTCGCCGAGCCGGATAAAGCAGTGGCCGCAGAGGCGATTGAAGCCTATCTGAAGACGCACGCTGAGGCGCTGGGTATGACGTGGGAAGAGTTTTGTATAAAGAATGAGCTGTAACGCTGAGTTATAGCCGGCAAAGTTGTACAAGGCGAAAAATATAGTTGTACAAAGACCCGTTTTTGTATAAGTTACGCAGCATGACAACCGTCAAGGATTGTCCCTTAACGAATGGTGCGTTTGCGCCACCTCTGGAAGTGGTGCTGGTATTCCACTTCCAGAGGTTCATTTTTTCCCCGTCTTTTTCCAGCGCTTTTCCTCACTCCGCTGATGCGTACACTTTTTTCCGCCTGTGCCGCCCGCACCCCTTGCTACTGTTTTTATTTACAGTAATATGATGCCCTGACCTTATTTGATGGATGGTTCTGATGTTTGTAGAGCTGATTTATGACAAGCGTAATGTCGCTGGCCTGCCCGGCGCGCGCGAGATGATTCAGGCTGAGCTCGAAAAGCGGGTACAGCGCGTGTTTCCGGAGGCTGAAGTGCGGGTAAAACCGATGGAGCGCAACGGAATCGATACCGATTTAAGCAAAAACGATAAAGCGACCGTTGCGCGCATTGTCGAAGAGATGTTTGATGAGGCGGATATGTGGCTGGTGGCCGACTAGGCCACCCTGCCGTGTGCGGTTAGCTCTCCTGCTCAATATGGTTAACCGCAATCTCTAAATCCTGAATAGTCTGGTCAATATTCTCCAGCAGTTTACTCTGCTCATTGATCAGCTGCTCAAATCGCCCTGCATACTCTTTATCTTTGTACTCGCCGGCATCAAACGCCAGCCAGTGTGCAGAGAGCGTTTCAGTGTTGGTCTGCGCGTAGTGACGCATCTCTTTAAGCTGTGAGGTAACATCGCGCAGGTACTCAGGTTTGGTTTTAATCGCTTCTGAATCGCTCATGCTATTTTCCTTTTTGCTTGTTTTGCCCGTTAAAATAACGTCTGAGTGATTAAAGATAGTCGATAATAGCGAAGCCGCATTAAGAATAGTCGGAAGTGGGTTTCAGGCCGGGGCTGACATCCCTGTCAGTACAGATGGCTGCGCATCAGAGGTATTTGCGCGCCAGCGTCATCAGTTCCGCTTTGGCTGCCTCCC
This sequence comes from Pantoea sp. RIT413, assembly GCF_003057675.2. NCBI lineage: Bacteria > Pseudomonadati > Pseudomonadota > Gammaproteobacteria > Enterobacterales > Erwiniaceae > Pantoea > Pantoea sp. RIT413. The sequence goes on along the minus strand of NZ_QBJB02000020.1, from coordinate 10,584 downwards.
CCAGCTGGCTCACGCCGTGTTCAACAAACGTAAACGCCTGGACAAAATCTTTCACACCGGCCTCCAGCGCCGCTGCGGCCGGTGACGCACCCGCTGCCTGAGCAGGTGCTGCCACCTCTGCCGGCGCAGCATCAGCGCTGGCGGATGCCGTTGTCAGGGGATCGTCTGCCACAGGTTGTGCCGTTGCGTCAGCCGGTACGCTCTCCTCTGGTGTCGCGGTGGCCTCTGCGCTTGTCGCCACCTCTTCCGTTACCGCCGGGCTGGCCGGTGCCGTCTCGTTAGCAAAGTTCTCCAGCGGAGAAACATCGTGTGGATCCGCTGCTGCTGCCGGGTTAACGCTCTGTTGTTCGCTCATGGTACTCTCCTTCTTTCGGGTTAACGATCGCCGCTGCCGTAGCCATACCGCGATCTGACGGGTAATACTCATCACTGCCTCCCTGCCGCTAGCTGCTGCGTTTAGCCGGTCTGGCCTTTTCACGCACCACTATTCCGTCAATTTTTAGCTGCAGGTCTGCCAGCTGTTCTGTCAATTCGGCCACCCGCGCTTCGCGGCGGTCAGAGATTTGCCGGTACTCTTCCCGGATATTTTCGACGCGCTGGTTGGCTTCATTGCTGACGTAGATAAACATCGCGGTCATGGCAATGCATATCAGCGATAACAGCAGCATCATTCCCCCCAGCAGCAGCTGACGCCGGTGATTTCTGATCGTGAATTCACTGTTTATCTGCACCATCACGGTTCTCCTCAAGCGTGGTAATCAGTTGATTGATCTGACTGCGAAATTTATCGCTGTGATCGGTTTCAGTCGTTGCCAGCAAAATGCCTAGCGCATTTTTTATCAGGCGCAGATCGGTCTCCAGCGAAGAGATGCGGCGCAAATTGCGATCGTGGCGAATGCGCAACTCATCATTCTCCTGCCGCATCAGCGCATGACTCTCTTTCAGTAACATCACCTGCTCTTTGTAACTGGTGATAATCTCCCCGCCTGCACGATTGCTGGTTACGATGGTTGCAATGCCGGCCAGTAATGGTTTCCAGAACACCGCTGCTGCACCACCGCCGAGAAGCAGTGCGCCAACGCTGGTGATGAGACTACTCTCCATGCCTTACCTCTCAGTACTGGCAAGGGCTCCGCCCGGAATACACTGACCTCCCCTTGCCAGTCATACGATCAGTGTATTTTAAGTTTACTTTAATCATTTAATTTAAGTATACTTAAGTAAACCTTTCAGGAGTTGTCAAGATGCAAAATCAGGAAACGCCAGGCCAGCGCATTCGCGAACGCCGTAAAATGCTGAAACTGACCCAGCAGCAGCTGGCGGCAGACGTCGGCGTCTCGCACGTGGCTATTTCACAATGGGAAAAAAATGAGACGCTGCCGCGCGGCGAACATCTGCTCCGGCTGGCAGAGCTGCTGCAGTGCCCGGCGGCATGGCTGTTTGATGGTGAGGGGGAACCCTTTGCGGTCGTCAGCAGCCACAGCAGCGTGCGGGCTGTGCCGCTGCTGACACTGCAGCAGGTTACCGGCTGGCTGGATGAAACCCGCCTGCAGCTGCAGCGGGAAGCCGATCGCTTTCTCTACTGTGACAGTGCGGTAAGCGACAGCGCCGTCGCCGTTCAGCTGGACGATCGTTCCATGCAGCCAGCTTTTCTGCCCGGCGATCTGCTGATATTCGAACCACAGCGCTCTGCAGCGCCCGGTGAGGTGGTGCTGGCGCTGTATGCCGGGCAGGCGCTGGTCAGAACGCTGCGCGTGCGTTCCCCTTCGCAGAATGAAGAGCATTTTTTATTGCGCCCGGTGAATGAAGATTATCCCGTACTCAGCACGGACAAACATGAGGTGCAGATTATCGGCGTACTGGCTGAAATGCGCCGGCACTATCACGCTGGCGGCCAGTAAAACCCCGCACCGGCCCGCTACAGCGTATCGGTCAGGCGATCGATAACGATGCGGCCGGATGCATCCATCTGGGTAATACGGTAGTTCACGTTCCATGAGCGGCGGGTGTTGAATTTGTCGCTCAGCACGACGCTCCCTTTTGCCCTGCCCTGGCTGTCTGTGATCTGCCAGCGGGTAATGGCTTCCCGATCGCCCCGGGCTGCCTGTTTATCCTGCTCAACAAGACGATCTTCTGCTTCCAGTTTCAGGTAATCACGTAACATTTTATTCCTCCGGCTAAAGCGGCTTAAGATACGCTTTTTGTTAATCCATTCAATCGAAAATATTTATCGTTGATGCAGATTCATTTCGACCGATTGATAAATTGAATTGACCCCCTGTTTTGCCGCTACGCTTATCAGATAAATCGGTAAATATTATGCTGATTTAGCCTCTGTGCGCTGGACATCCCGGCCCGTTCGACGGTTAATGTAAGAGCTTAAATAACGTTCCGGCAGGACAATTGCATGCTGACCACTATTCTTTACCGCAGCCATCTCGATGAACACGTTCCCGTCAGAGTTCTTGAAGATATCGTGGCCCGCGCAAACACCAAAAATGCGCTGTCGGACATCACCGGCATTCTGTTATTCGACGGCCGGCATTTCTTTCAGCTTCTGGAAGGACCCGATCGCGCTGTCAGGCATATCTATGATCGTATTCGCCAGGATGCCCGTCATCATAATCTGGTCGAGCTGATGCATGATTTCGCGCCGGCGCGCCGCTTTGGTAATACCGGTATGGAGCTGTTCGATCTGCGTCAGCATGAGAGAAGCCGCGTGCTGCAGGCCGTACTCGATAAAGGCACCTCGCGTCACCAGCTGACCTACGACGATCGTGCGCTGCAGTTTTTACGCACCTTTGTAGAGGCGCGTGAAAAAGAGAACTATTTTGAAATCCCGCCGGCGAACACGTGGGAGTTTGTCGCGGATGAGTCGACGCTGTGTGAGCTGAACGATTTTCAGCACTCGATTCAGGATTGCCGCTTTGCTTTCCAGCCTATTGTCGATCCCTTTTCACGCCGTATTGCTGCCTATGAAGCGCTGATCCGCACGCCTACCGGCGGTGCGCCGGAAGAGTATTTTGCTGCTTTCGGCGGTGATGCTATTTACCGGGCAGATATTCAGTCAAAAAGCCTGGCCTTCAATCTCGCCAGCAAACTCGGCCTGGGACAGCATACGCTCACCATCAATCTGCTGCCGATGTCGCTGGTCACCGTGCCTGATGCCGTAGATTTTCTGCTCGCAGAGATCCACGCCAGCGGCCTTATTCCTGAACAGATCGTGGTTGAAGTCACGGAGAATGAAATTATTTCGCGCGCTGATGCGTTCACGGCAGAAGTGCGGAAGTTAAAAGCTGCCGGTATCAGTCTGGCACTGGATGATTTCGGTGCCGGCTTTGCCGGCCTCTCCCTGCTGGCAAAGTTTCAGCCTGATAAAATAAAAATCGATCGTGAAATTATCTGCGACGTCCATAAAAGCGGACCAAAGCAGGCAATCGTCCACGCGATTATTAAATGCTGCGCCTCACTGGAAATTGCCGTGGTTGCCGAGGGCGTGGAAAAAGCGGAAGAGTGGATGTGGCTTGAGGCAGCCGGTATTAATCAGTTCCAGGGCTACCTGTTTGCGCGACCGGCGCTGAATGGATTCCCGTCAATTGCGTGGCCTGAAATCAGATAGCCTCAGTCTGAAGTGCATCTCTGGCAACAATTCACTGCGCCTGCAGCTGCTTTGCAGGCGCATCAAGCGGCTCGCTCAGAATGACATATTTCATCATTTCAAAGGTGCGCTGCGTCATCGGCACCGCGCTGCAGGGACGAAACCAGCCAAACTGCCGCTGATAGAACCATACCTCCGGATAGCGCTCGCCATCTTTCACCCAGTAATATCCATCTTTCATAAGCCTGCTCGCCTCTGTTGCAGAACTGACATTCACTGCCGCCGTTCGCGACATCGTTAAGTGTAGCAGCTGTCACTCCGGACGGGATATATTGATACTCTGCTCGTCGTCCTGCCAGCTATCTGCAAAATAGATTTAATTTTAAAGCGCAGAGGATAATCTGCTGCGGTAATAGGCTGTTATAAATTACCTTCAACCCTGCAACGTTTTATTCCTGCAGTTCTTCGTAAATTATTACGCTGTTAATTATTTATCTTCATCGCTTATTTACTGGTTCAGCGCCCTGCTCAGGCTGAGCCCGCACGATAACAATACGTCTGAGATAGCGTCACGCCTGACCCCCTAACTTATACAGATGCCTTCTATCTGTATAAGTTAGATTTTGACATTTCATGTGGTCGGATGAGATTCTGCATTTTTACTTTAACCCCATCTGTTTTCAGGAATCCCGAATTTGTTCTGCCCGTCATGAGCTTACTCTGCTCAGACCTTTCTCTTTTGTATAAAAATAAGACGAAAGGCAATACATTTTTGCTGAGAGAAGCAGGATGCCAGACGCTTCTATACAGCCAGTGCAAACCTGTACAACTTTGAAAAACTGTACAACTTAGCCTGACTTTGTGTAAAGTGTGAAATCGATTTCGGCCGCTAAATTCAGGTCTGCCAGATAACGTTCGCGCTGTTCTGGTGCTGCGTTGCCGTTAATCGGGCAGCCTGTACAGAGTGGCGGTAAAAGCCGGATGACAGGTTTCTGCTGTGCCGTGCCTGATAAATGAAATTCAGATTCATAATGAACAGGAGCCCGGTTTCGATTAATGCAGATACGTATGTTGCGCAGAGGCAGAGGATATTCGGCGCCTCAAAAGGTAAGTTGTAAAATAAGCGAAGCGGTAAACAAGATTGATTATCGACTTTACCTGATACATCATTTTGCGGAAATTTAAGAAGGCGTGCCTTCATTCATTTCTGGAGAGCACTAATGGAAACGGGTTTTTACTGGGTGGGTAGCAGAACAACTGAGCCAGAAGTATGGTTCTGGGATGCGGGGCGCGGCTTTTACCGGCCGATGGAGCCGATACCTCTCTCTCTGGCGCGCTTTAAATCCGCGGGCTTTGTTCTTCTCAGCGAGAAACTGACGCCTCCTGAAGAGCGCTGACGGCACATTTTTCTGTGCAGAACGGCGCGCAATGCTGTTAAGCGCAGCGCAGCTGGACTATATTCCTCGCAGGAGGATAAGACGATGCAGGAAGGCTATTACTGGGTGGAGTCAGCCACAACGGAACCGGAAGTGTGGTATTACGCGGGAGAGCATAAACGGCAATGGTTTGGGCCAGGCAAAAATGAGCCGCTCGATGCTGATGCATTTGCCAGTTCAGGTTATCGGGTTATCAGTAACCGGCTCTCGCTGACCTGAACGCTCTGAGCATAACCAGACGGCTGCTCAGCGCCATAAAAAAGCCAGCACCCGGTCTGGCTTTTTTATGGCCGCGCAAAAGCAGCCCTATAACGCTTCCCCCTCTGCTGTATACCTTTTGTTCTGCTGCTCTATTAATTTCACTGCGCCCCTGCTCCCTGGCGAAACCTGTGCCAGGCTTAACGGGTCGATTGACTTCAAGGAGAGTGACATGAACAAAACTACATGGGCTGCTGTAATGCTGTGTCTGAGCTTTGGCGCTTACGCTGAAAAAGGGGGATTTGAAGCGGGTGAAACGCCACCGCCGCAGCATAAAGAAGATGCAGGCTATAAAGGATCGGAAGATACCGGTCAGACGCGCGTGTCGCTGATCCGCGATTTCCGTCAGGGCGGGTATGTAACGCTTGAAGGTTACATTATCAAAAAAGTGGGCGATCACAGCTATCAGTTCCGCGACAGCTCAGGCACCGTACGTATCGATGCTCCTGCTGAAACCTTCAAAGGTAAAACCTATGACGCCACGGACAAAATCCGCGTCAGCGGTAAAGTTTATGGCAAAGGCGACAGCGCGCACCTGAAAGTCGCCCGCATTGATGAACCCTGATACCAGGCTGAAAAGTAACTGCCGATCGTCGCGATCGGCAGTGTTTTATCAGGCGCTGATTTGCCGGTAATACTGTACTGCGGTGTTTTTTCTGCTCTTGACCCGGTAACGCGCGTGGTTGATCACCGTGATCCACGAAGGATGAGCCGTATTGCGGCTGCAGCTATCGAGGATCGTCAGCAGCTCACCCCACATTTCGATTTGCACCATTTTATCAACGGCCATCTCCTCTTTCATCGCCTGAATAACTGCATCGACCTGATGTTTTACGTCGCTAAGATCTTCCCCTGTCTGGTGAGCGGCAGCAAGTTTACGGATTGCCAAAGCGTACACGTTGATACTGACCTGTTGTGAGTGCATGCGCACCTCTGTTGATTATTGGTCTGAGCATTAAAAGTAGCCTGACTTGCAGATTTCGCGCTGCGTTTAGCAAAATAAAATGGGCGCATAATCGTTGCCTGCTCCTGCCTGGTGACCAGCTCGTAAAATTTTTCTTTCAGCCCGGCTCGCGTGAAGGCTGCGCGTTTTGCTTCGCCCCCGGCTAACCTGCTGCTTATAAAGGAAATGATCGTTCTAAAAAATAGCGCAACTGTTTTGATGCATATCATCTACACGTACGACCACACAAAAGAGCGGCGAGATAGTTGTACAACTACAGAAATATTGTATAACTTTATTGCAACGCGGCGGTCATGCATGGCTGCCACTGTCAGACAATAACACAGACGATTTCCCCTTTTTTGTGAGGCTTAATATGAAACAACTTGCTACCCCGGAGTCTCAGCTCAGCGACTACTTTAAAACTACCGGTGAACAGTATCTGAGTGAACGCGTCATCATCTCTGAAATCCGGCTTGAGCTGACCACGCGCAAAATCCGCGTGACTAACAAAGATATCATTCTGGCACTGATCATGCGGCTTGAGGCGGAACAGGATATTGTGAAGCAGGATATCTACCGCAACGCGCTGGAGATTGTGATCCAGCGTACGCCCGAAGATATGGGCAACTGAAAGCCAGCGCAGGATAGATGAACAGGGACGTTATTTCGCGACCGGCAGATCGGCATAGCGCGTCGTGTAAAACGGAGACAGCATTTCCCGCTTCATCGCCCAGGATTTCGCGATCCCCTGCCCTGCAAACCACAGCTGCCCCCTGCCTTCCTGGTTTACCTTATCCATCACCTGCATCAGGGCTGCGCTATTTGCACGCGGCTGAAACTCATCAAACAGGTTGAGCTGCGCCACGCCCTGACTGAAAAAATCGCCCAGCATCACGCCCGCTTTCATATATCTCCGGCCATCCAGCCAGATACGATCCAGGGCGTCTGTCGCGACACGGATAATATCCCGGCTGTCGCTGGTCGGGATCGCCAGCCTGCCGAGCGCCTGATTGCCGTAAAATATCTCATCGCTGGCGTGCGGACTGGTACGGATAAACACCGCTACCTGCCGGCAGTACTGGCGCTCTGTTCTCAGCTTCTCTGCGGCCCGCACCGCAAAGTTGCAGACAGCCTCGCGCATATCGCGATAATCAGTGATGCGTGAGCCGAAAGAGCGCGAGCACACTATTTGCTGTTTGCCAGGCGCTAACGCTTCCAGCTCCAGACAGGATTCACCGCGCAGCTCCCTGACCGTACGCTCCAGCACCACGCTGAAGTGCCTGCGGATAACCCAGGGACTCTGGTCAGCCAGATCTTTAGCCGTCATCACGCCCATGGCGTTCAGCTTTTTACTGAGCCGGCCGCCTACGCCCCACACCTCCTCTACCGGCACCAGCGCCATAAGCTTGCGCTGTCGCTCTGCATCTGAAAGATCCACCACCCCGCCGGTTTTGGTCCACTTTTTGGCCGCATAGTTAGCCAGTTTTGCCAGCGTTTTAGTCTGGGCAATACCCACTCCGGTCAGCAGATGCATTTCCCGGTATATCCGCTGCTGGATCTCTCTGCCATACGCTTCCAGCGACTTATAACGTCCAAAACCGGTCAGGTCCATGAACGCTTCATCAATCGAGTAGATTTCAACGGCGGTTGCCATCTCCTCAAGCGTGGTCATGACCCGGTCACTCATATCGGCATAGAGCGCATAGTTCGAGCTGAACACCCGCACATTGTGCCGCGTCAGTTCATCTTTCATTTTAAAGTAGGGCGCGCCCATTTTGATGCCCAGCTTTCTGGCCTCAGCCGACCGGGCGATCACGCAACCATCGTTGTTACTCAGCACCACAACCGGCTCGCCTTTCAAATCTGGCCGGAATATCTTTTCACACGACGCATAGAACGCATTAACGTCCACCAGCGCAAACATTTACGGGCCTATCGTCTTGATGGCGTGTCTGACCACACCAAAAATCTCAAACTGATCGGCGTCCTCAATCACAATGATCGCGTGCGCCGCATTCATGGGCCTGAGATGCAGGAACGGGCGCAGCATAAGCTGCTTAACCGTAAATTCGCCACAGACCGAAGCGACTACCACATCACCGTGTCCGGCTTTGATTGAGCTGTCTACCACCAGCATATCGCCGTCGTTGATGCCCCCTTCAATCATTGAGTCACCGCTGACCTTAATGAAATATGTCGCGCTGGGATGCTGCACCAGCAGCCGGTTCAGGTCGATTCGCTGCTCAACGTAATCCTGAGCCGGTGAAGGAAAACCGCACGGAACGCGGCTGACGTAAAGCGGTAATTCAAGGATGGCGCGGATGTCCGCCGGGTGTAAAAGCTCCATATCCATGGTCTCAAAATGATTACTGTATATAAATACAGTAATAGCAGATCCCGTAAACGATCAAGCAAATACGCCTGATGTTTTTGTAAAGCCTGAGCGGATAAGACAAATTGAGTGAATTACAGGCGTTAATCGATGAATGTTCACGCAGCTGGCTATCTGGCGCGCAGGCAGAATCATAAAATAAGCGTAGTGCTGAAAAAATTATTAACGTATTCACAATTTGCATAATCGAATATTTTTTCCAGGCTTAACAGGTAACCCTGATGACTAAGGAGAAGATATGCCGGATCAATACAAACAGTGCATCGAAGCCTGCTACCTGTGTGCAGCCGCCTGTGATAACTGTGCCGCTTCATGCCTTGAAGAGGAACACCTGGAGATGATGCGCGAGTGCATCCGCATGGATATGCAGTGCGCGAATATCTGTCGTCTCGCGGCACAATTTATGACGCTGAAGAGCGAATTTGCACCCGCGCTCTGCCAGCTTTGTGCAGAGATCTGCCAGAAATGCGGCGATGAGTGCGGCCAGCATCAGCACGATCACTGCCAGGCATGCGCAAAAGCGTGTCATCACTGTGCAGAGCTGTGCCGTCAGATGGCCGCGTAATCGCAAAGCCTGAAAACCCGCTTACCGGCGGGTTTTGGGAACATGATATGAAAAACGTTATCTAAAGATGAGGTTAATTAATGCTATACTGAATATTTATAATGATAACAACAAAAGCAAGTAAAGCAGCAATATTACGGACCTCCACTTTCTATTTTCAGCAGTTCGACATAATATGTGCCTTTCCGATAAAATAATTTTTCTTTTGTCCTCTTTAAAATATTTGCATTTTATTGTATTTTATATTATGACGGGTAACTATTAGTTTAAGCGCCATGATGAAACCACTTTCATATTATGATAGCATTAGCACCCTCAACACTTATGCTCACTGGAACATATTTTGTTTGAGTTACTGCAAAAAAACCATAACTAAATTTAAAAATTATTTATATTTTTTCACTAATGCAGTAAATTACTCATACTCCCTTTACTCAGGCTTACTATTTATGCTGAAAAAAAATATCCTGTGCTGCATAATCAATGGCTTTTTTATAAAATTTCTTACATGCAGCTTCTGCTCCGACACTATTAAATTTTCGTTAACAACAAAAAATATTCATTTTATACCTGGCCATATGTATGCTGATTATAATATTATTCCCTTTCCGTCTTTATCATGATAAAAAACTTAACCGGTTCAAATACCAACCTTATAAAAGGCATTTTGAATGTTATATACCTTTAGCATAATAATATCATTTTTTATTTTCTATATTATCTGTCATTTAATAGGAAAATACACATCCCTATCTATAGAAGCTAACTATAACGCCAGGTTTAATAATATAGACGGCCTGCGTGGGATAGCCGCATTTCTTGTATTGACGCATCATTCAATACTGTCTTATCAAAATGCACAGACTGGTAAATGGTCTTTCCCAGGCTTAAATGACATTCATCCTTTATTGCTAACGTATTTTAAAAACTCAGGACCAATTGGAGTTATTTTATTTTTTATGATCACCGCATTTTTATTCACAGATAAAATAACAAGATCACACAGGCTAGATGTAGCCACATTTTACTGGCGGCGTTTTTTGAGGGTTGCACCCTTATATTACTTTAGCATTGTCGTCATACTAGTTGCATCATTATTTTTTACGCTAAACATGCCAATTGATGGAAAAGATGCGTTTAAAAAGTTCTTTGGATGGCTAGCTTTTTATTTTATACCGTACGAGGGATTTACGAAGGAATTCCCGTATAGCAGACTTAATGGCGGAGTTTTTTGGACATTAGCAATTGAATGGAAGTTTTATATACTACTGCCATTATTATCAGTATTTTTTATGAGAAAAAATATTTCTTATGCCTTTATTATTATTATTTTTACTATTGCATTAATGATGTCTAATGAAGGAATCATAAGCAAGATGGATTGTGCTA
>NZ_QBJB02000002.1:0-394933 GCF_003057675.2 Pantoea sp. RIT413 | reverse complement strand
AGCTGGCTGCCCCCGAAAATTACCCATGTGGCGGGGCGCTACGGCGAAGGGGATTATTACAATCCGGATCCCTTTTCCCGGGGGGGCAGGGGGGTAGCAGAGGGCGTAAAAGATCTCCCCAGCAACCGAAAACCTACCGCGTGGGGGGGGGCGTGCGGGGCCGCATGCCCCGGCACGCCTTACTGACCGGCGAGCCGCTTGCGTATCGGCTCAAACTCTTTTGTGGCGCTGCGCGGCAGGGGATCGGGCAGATTTTTCTCTGCCGCCTGCCAGTAGCGCCACGGCACTTTCTGACGACCCAGTTCATAATCCATGCCGTCCCAGCTATCTTCACGAAAGCTATAAAATGCCCAGTGCGCGTCATGGCTGTCCAGCACCGTCAGCACATCTTCCAGGTACCGGGTACAACCGGCCAGCGTGCGCACGCAGCCAAACTCGCTAACCACCAGCTGCCGCTTATCGATCCCGTTACGCGCAGCCCATTCAAAAGGGCGTGCCAGATAGTCCGCGACACGCGCCGCATCCCACTGCTGCATATCCTCGCCGAAAGGTACGTAACCCGGATAGGGCCAGGGCTTTTCACGCCGTGCGTTGGGTGCGCTGGTCGCAGCATAGGGTTCATACATGTGCACGCTGTAAAGTATGCGCGTGTCGTGCAGCGCCTCAGGCCAGTAGTCAAACGCATCGGCGGCGGCATACCAGCCGCTGTCGACCATTATCGGTGTAACGGCATCTGCTTCACGAATAGCGGCTATCAGCGCGGCATAAAACGCCGGCAGATCGCGGCTTCCGCCACGCTGCTGCTGATACCAGCGCGCCATCGCCTCGCTGCTGGCGTGCTCTGCCAGTCCGCCATTTTTTTCCGGCGCGGGCTCATTGATCAGGTTATAGGCGGCAATAGCGGGATGATGGTGCAGAGCAGCAGCCAGATCGTGCCAGTAGCGCACGCTGGCTTCCCACCAGGCTTTATCCTGCCAGAGCCGATCGTCAAATTTTCCCCCGTTATTCTGCGCCCAGCGCATGCCGGGCAGAGAGAGAGGCGTAATAACCACGCGCAGGCCCGCTGCCCAGGCGCGGTCGAGGGTGTGGATAAGCGTCTGCAGATCGCCGGCGTCCAGCCCGCGATACTCATCTGCGTTACCCAGCAAAAAATCGCGTTGCTGCGTGGGCCACTTATCCCAGGAGAGCCGTACCCAGCTGGCACCGTAGTCATGCAGAGCCGTAAAATATTTGCTGTCAGGCGGCAGCCGGTTAAAACTGTTGGCCCCGTGCCGCGATGCTGACCAGAACGCCATGGCGTCTGCCGCCAGGCTAACCGGGCTGGTCAGAACGAGTGTTATAAACAGGGTAATAGTTGTCAGAAATGCACGCACAAAAACTCCTTCTTTTGCCTGCATTTATAGCGATAAAACCGCACCGGCAGGTGTTATTTTTCGTGAATTTTGCGCGCGCCGGATATTCACGATCGGTTCACACTTAGCGTTTAGTACCGGGCTTAAGCGATCGGTTTAGCTCCTGAATCCGCTTCATGGTTTTCACCGTGCGTCCGGCATTGACTGAGGCAACCGACAGGATAAGCATTTCAAGACAGACCAGCACGGTCCCGTGCAGCGGCATGCGTCCTCCCTCCCCGCCGCGTGGTACATTGATCACGATATCAGCCTCGCGCGCAAAGGCAGACTCCATCGCATGCGTCAGCAGAATGACAGGAATGCCCAGCTTTCTCGCCTCCTTTAACGCCGTGACCCCTTCACGATGCGCCGATTTCTGCGCCATCATCACCAGTACATCACCACGCTGCAGGCTCAGCAACTGCTCTGCCAGCGCAATGCCGGTGCGGTTCAGGGTTGTGGCGGGCAGCCCGATACGGCTGAACATACGGGCGCTGTAGTCCGCAAGAATACCTGACGCGTTGATGCCAAAGAGGGCGACCTGACGCGCTTCGCTTAGCAACGCCACCGCCTGTGCCACCGCCTGACGGTTTTCGGGCTGTGCCAGCGCGTGACACGCCTGCTGGTGTCCCAGCAGCACAAAATCGATGCTGGCATTAATATCGCAGGCCAGTTCGCTAACGGTCGCGCTCATCTTTGCCGCAGAGTTAATGGCCGGCCCCGCCCACTCCGCCAGCGTGAGTTTAAGATCGCGCAGGCCCGTAAAGCCCAGCGCCTGTACGGCACGGATCACCGTCGCATCAGACGTTCCCGTTGCGGCGGCAATATCGATAGCCGTCGCTTCCGCCACGCTCTCACGATGCGCATCAATATAGCGGGCGACCGTCTGCAGCCGGGGGGAAAGACTGGCGATACGAGCCCGGCAGCGGTCGCCAAAAATGTCTGTCCGGACACCCTTTTTTTTCAGCGCCATGGGCTGAGGCTCCTGACATTACCCGCTGTGAAAGGCGGATATGTTGTAGTGGCTGGTCTCGTGATAATGAGATGCGCCCTATTCACTTTACTCACAGAACGAGATACCTCTTCGCATTTTAATGATTAATATATTGATTTATAACATCAATATTTAAATATACCGTCATTAAACAGATTCCGGATAAATGTAGTATTACCTGCATTATATCCGTTTACTACTACATTCTTTCATGTTTGAATGATTCTCAATTACATTCAAGCCTGCATTATGGCCGCTGAATGATTATTCTGCCTGCCCGCGCGCGGCAGGTTTTGCCGATGGCTTTATGACGGAACACTCCGTCTTTACCAGGTTTGCTGATATGCTTATTTCCTCTACTTTTGTGCCAAAGGCGTTACGCCCTGCGTTATATGTTGCGCTGCAGGGGCTTATCCCTGTCTCCGTTACGGCCAATGCCGCAGAGCAGGAAACCACGCTCACGGTTCAGGCTGATAGTGAAACCGCGTCCGGCTACAGCGCCGGCAGCAGCACCGTCAGCAGCAAACTGCCCGTTGCGCGGCTTGATGAGATCCAGTCAGTCAGCATTGTAACGCCGCAACAGCTGGAGGATTACCAGGTCAGTCGCCTGACGGAGGCGATGCGCTTTGTCAGCGGCGTAAGCGAAGGTAATACGCTGGCAGGCACGGAAGATGGCTTTGTGCGCCGCGGGTTTGGCGGCAACAGCGACGGTTCGATCTATCGCGATGGCATACGCAGCAGTCAGGGCCTCAATGTCAACGCAGCAACGGAGCGGGTTGAAGTACTGAAAGGATCCGCTTCACTGCTCTACGGCATCCAGAATCCGGGCGGCGTCATCAATATCATCAGCAAAAAACCGCTTTATGAATGGCGTACCGCGCTGAGCGGCCGGACCGTCAGCATCGGCGGCGGCAGCGGTACGTTCGATATCACCGGACCACTGGATAACGGTTTTGCTTTCCGGCTGGTCGCAGAGCAGCAGAACCAGGATTACTGGCGCAATTTTGGTCGTGATAAACACCGGCTCATCGCACCCTCGCTGCAGTGGTATGGCGAGAAAGCCAGCTTTCTGCTGAGTTACGAAGATTACCAGTATGATATTCCTTACGATCGCGGTACGGCGTTTATCCATAACCGCCCGGTTGATATCGGCTACAAAGATCGGCTGGATGATAAAGCTGGCCACGCCTGGGGCCATAATAAAACGCTGAATACCCACTACGACTGGCAGTTTAGTGACGACTGGAGCACGCGTGTGACGCTGGGCTGGAACCAGCGCCAGTATGATAATAATGAAGTGCGCGTTACCGCCATCGATCCGGACAGCGGGGTTGTGACGCGTCGCGCTGACGCCAATCGCGGTTTTAATCATCAGACAAAATATATCGCCTGGGATCTGACCGGTACGCAGCAGCTTGCCGGCATGACGCACACGCTGGTGGCGGGTACCGATTATGAGATGAATCAGACCTTGCGGGCGCGGCAGTATCAGGGCAAAGCAAATCGCGGGTTTACGCTTGCCGAACCGCATTACGATCTGCTTGCGCCGGTCACGGATGCCACTACCGAGCGCCGCGCAAATGCGCGGCTGCTGAACCGCATTCACAGCCGCTCGCTTTACGCCAAAGATAGCGTAGCGATTAACGATCGCTGGACCCTGGTGGCAGGCGGCCGCTATCAGCATTATGAACAGCGCGCCTCAAAGGGAGCCGACCCAATCGTGCCGACGCTGGAGAGCAGCGGCAACAAATTTTTGCCGCAGGCAGGCGCGATCTACAAACTGACACCGGATATCTCGCTCTACACCAGCGTCAGCAAATCGTTCACCCCCTCAACCGAGGTGGATGATGCGGGACGGGTGGGCAAACCTGAACAGGGCACCAGCTGGGAAGCGGGCAGCAAGTGGCAAATCACGCCGACGCTGTTTGCCAGCCTGGCGCTTTACCGCATTGATGAGCGCGATATGTCACTCAGCATCAATGGCACCACGCGCACTATCAACCGGGCGCGATCCACAGGCGCTGAAGCGGAGCTTAACGGGGAAGTGGCTGCCGGCTGGGAGATCAGCGCCAGTTACAGCTATGATATAGCGGAGATCGCTGACGATGGCGTAAACAGGGCCAATAACGGCAACCGGCTGCAGAACGCTCCCCGTCACGCCGGTGCACTTTGGCTCACCCACACGCTGGCGCTGCCCGGCATTCCGGGTGATTTCCGCATCGGGGGGGGTGCCCGCTATGTCGGTTCACGCGCGGGCGATCCGGAGAACAGCTTTACCCTGCCTGACTATACGGTAGCCGACACCTTTATTGCCTGGAACAGTACCCTTTCCGGGCATAAAACCCGGCTTCAGCTGAACCTGAATAATCTGTTTGATAAACACTACTACACCTCCAGCGGTGGCAACCTGCGCGTACGCGAAGGCGAGACCCGCAATCTGGTGGCGGAGGCGAGCATTGCGTTCTGATTCACTCTTTTTCGCCAGCCTGCTGCTGTTAGCCTGGCTGCTGCTCAGCCCGCTGGCGCAGGCAAAAACGCTCACCGATATTGACGGTCATTTGGTGACAATACCCGATCGCCCGCAGCGCATTGTGCTTGGCGAAAGCCGTATGCTCTATACGCTGGCGCTGCTGGCGCCTGAAAATCCGCTGCAGCACATTGTGGGCTGGCCACGCGATCTGCAGAAATATGATGCGCAGATGTGGCGCAGCTTTGCGCGACGTTTTCCGCAAATAGAGGCGGTTCCGTCACTTGGCAGCGGTGGCCCGGCGGCGATCAACCCGGAACAGGTTATTGCGCTGCGCCCCGACGTCGTCATTTTACCCAGTCTGGCACGCTATGATGATGCTGACGCGCGTCTGCTTGCGGTACTGCAGGCGGCACACATTCCGGTCGTGAAGATCGACCTGCGCGTTCAGCTGCTGAAGAATACCCGGCGCAGCGTGGAGATCCTGGGTGATGTGATTAATCAGCAGGCGCGGGCAGCCGCATTTAACCGGTTTTACGCCGCCCATATGCGGGTCATTGAGGAGCGGCTTGCTGATTTTCACGGTGCGCGCCCTGAAGTGCTGCTGCACCTGCATCTGGGACGCCGCAATGAGTGCTGCGTGACGGCAATCAACGGCAGTCTGGGCGAGCTTCTGCGCCTGGCCGGAGGCGACAACATCGCCGCCCGTACCCGGCAGGGTGTGTTTGCCCGCCTGAGTGAAGAGAGCGTGATTGCCGCGCAGCCTGACTACTACTTTGCTACCGGTTTTAGCGACAATCAGAGCAGTGGCCGGCTGAAGCTCGGACCGGAGATCGCGCCTGATGTTGCACTGCAGAGTTTTCAGCAGCTGACCGGACAGCAGAAAGGGCTGCGCGGGCTGAAGGCGCTGCATAACGGTCAGGCGGGCGCGCTGTGGATGAATTTTTATCTCAGCCCGTGGCACGTCGTTGCAGCAGAATTTATGGCTAAAACGCTCTATCCGCAGCGTTTCGCTGACGTCGATCCTCAGCAGACGCTGGAAACGCTGTTTCGCGATTTTTTACGCATGCCGCTGCAGGGAACCTGGTTTATGCATATACCCGCTGACCAGCCGTAACTCAGCGGGTATGCCCGCGATCGGCATAGACCGATTGCGGGCAATCAGCAGCACCCACTCCTGACTATTCACGGGTCGGCTTACCGCTGTAGCGGGTAATCGGGGTCTCCTCCTCTTTCTGCATCTCGCGCGAAAAAACTTCCAGCGCCGACAGCAGCGGACGCACACCCTGCCACAGGTCTTCATCATTCAGCAGTTTCATTACCCCTCTGATGCCGGGCGCAGCTTTCTCCTGCTGAACAGACTCGCTCGCTGGCTTCATCGCGACCAGCGCATCGCGCAGCGCCAGCAGTACATGATTAAACCGCTCGGGCGGAATAGTGCTCAGCATCATAAACAGCAGCGAAATGTTCTGGATGGCGTTCTGAGTACCGGGGCGATTCAGCCCGCCGGCAAGAATTTTACCAATGTCGTTGTTCGCTTTAACCACGTCATTGGCGAGACGCAGAAAGCCGTGCTGATGCAGATTCTCCAGCAGCGTATTGAGTGACTCCTGCGCGGTGGGTTCAGTGCGCGCAGGTTCAGGCTGGTAGTCCAGCGGTTCGGCCATTAGCTTTTCTCCGGGTGCGAAACATGTTCAGGGGGCAAACGGTACTCCGGCTGCTGCCATTTCACCTCAACCGGCAGGTGATCCAGCGGCGTGCGCTGACCGTGACGGAAGTTATGCAACGGCAGCGGATGCGGCTGAGGCTGACGCGCCAGTTTACGCAGGCTGACGGCAATCTCTTTGTAAGCCGGCGTATTCACATCCGGATCGTGGTGGTTACCGGTCAGACCATTGACGCCGGGTTTGCCATAGTGAATCGGGATAAACAGCACGTTCCCTGCGGCACGATCGGTCACCACCACCGGCACCTCCAGCGCGCCGCGCCGCGAGCGGATTTCAACCCAGTCACCCTCCTGCAGCTGACGCGCTTCCGCCAGCTGCGGCGAGATCTCCACAAACCAGTTGGGTGACAGCGACATGATGCGTCCGCCCTGCCCGGTCTGGTTTGTGGACTGGAAATGCTCCAGCATGCGGCCATTATTCAGCAGCAGATCGTACTCTGCGTCCGGCTGCTCTTCTGGCGGCTGCCACTCAAGCGCATAGAGACGCGCTTTACCATCCGGAAACGCAAATGCGTCGGTATAGAGCAGCGGCGTACTGCTGCCATCTGCTTTCACCGGCCAGAGCTGTGACTGCCAGCCTACCAGCTGTTCATAGCTCACACCGGCAAACAGATCCGCAATGCCCGCCGCCTCCGCCATGATGGCGCCGGGGTTTGGATAGCGCCAGTGATGCCCGAGACGCGCGGCGAGATCGGTCAGAATCTGCCAGTCAGGCCGGCTCTCACCCAGTGGAGCAAACGCCGGGGAGAAGTGCTGTATACGGCGCTCGGTATTGACGAATGTGCCCTCTTTTTCCAGGCTCGGACAGCCGGGCAGCACCACGTCGGCGTAGCGCGCGGTTTTGCTCATGAAAATGTCCTGCACCACCATAAAATCGAGCTGGCTGAACGCTTCATCCACTTTGGTGGAGTTAGCGTCTGAAAAGGCGGTATCTTCGCCGATGATGTACATTGCGCGCAGCTGCTTATCGTGGGCGTGCTCAATCATCAGGAAGTTATCCAGCCCCTCTTCATCAGAGAGCGCTTCCGGCGCAACCTGCCAGGCACGCGCCCACTTCTCGCGAACCGCATCATCCGTTACGCTTTCATAGCCGGGGTAAACATTGCTCAGGCAGCCAAAGTCGCTGGCCCCCTGTACGTTGTTATGGCCGCGCATCGGATAGCCACCGGTGCCGGGACGACCATAGTTGCCGGTCACCAGCAGCAGGTTAGAGAGTGCCGTGCTGGCATCGGCACCGTGGCTGTGCTGCGTGATACCCATCGCCCAGAGAATACAGGCGCTGTTTGCCTGGCCGATCATCTCCGCTGCCTCGGTGAGCGCCTCCACGCTCAGACCGGTTACTTCACTCGCCATCTCAAGCGTAAACGGCGCGAGCGAGGCGCGGTAGGCGTCAACATCATTAACGCGTTCAGCCAGAAACGCGTCGTCTGCATAGTGATGATCGAACATATATTTCGCCATCGCAGAGGCCCAGACCATATCGGTACCGGGCCGGATACGCAGATAGCAGTCGGCGCGCTCCGCCATTTCATGCTTACGCGGATCCACGACCAGCAGTTTCTGCCCGTGATGTTTATGGCTCTGTTTGATGTGCGAGGCGAATACCGGATGGTTTTCTGCAAGATTACTGCCCACGGTGATAATCAGATCGGTCTGCTGCAGATCGCGCAGCGTGCCGGCATCGCCGCCATAACCCACGGTGCGGAACAGCCCCTGGGTAGCCGGGTTCTGACAATAGCGTGAAGAGTTATCGACATTGTTGGTACCAAAAATCAGGCGCGCGATCTTTTGCGTCAGATAGGCCTCTTCATTACTGGCTTTACTGGAGCCAATAAATCCAATTGCTGCGCCGCCGTGCTGATGCGCTACGGCACGCAGCCCTTCCGCCACCCGGTTCAGCGCCTCTTCCCAGCTGGCAGGCCGGAATGCTCCGTTTTCCCGGATAAGCGGCGTGGTCAGGCGATTCGGGCTGTTAACAAAATCCCAGCCAAACTTGCCTTTTACGCAGGTGGAGATGCCGTTTACCGGCGCCTCAGCGACCGGCTGCACCTTCAGGATATGGCGATCGCGCGTCCAGACCTCAAAGCTGCAGCCAACGCCGCAGTAGGTGCAGACCGTTTTGGTTTTTTTAATTTCTGTTTTGCGCAAAGCATCATCAATCAGTGAGATGCCGGTTATCGGCTCCATGCCGATGCTCTTCTCCATTTTTTTAATGGCATCAATAAACGGCCGCTTTAAATCCTCATCCATGCGGGTAAACGGACCGGCATCGGGCTGCATGGTTTTTTCTAAAAGCGCGTTACACGGGCAAACCGTGACGCAGTGACCGCAGCTGACGCAGCTCGATCCGGCAATCTCCGTCCCGCCATCCCACAATACGCGCGGATGTTCTGCGCTGTAGTCAATTGAGAGTGTCTCATTGACTTCTATGTTCTGACACGCCTCAACGCAGCGTCCGCAGAGAATGCACTGGTCGGGATCGTAGGTATAAAACGGATTGCTGTGATCTTTCGTGTAGGGTTTACGTTCATAGGGATAGAACTGAATCGGCATGTGCATATCGGCTACCGCATTATGCAGCGTACAGTCGCCGGTATTGTGCTCACACACCGTGCAGTAAAGTTCATGGCGATTCAGAATACGGTCCATACCTTCCTGCTGTGCAGCAGCCAGGTCGGCGCCTTCACTGACCACCTGCAAGCCTTCATAAGTCCGCAGGGTACAGCCACGCACCTGCTCTCCGTCAGCCCTGACCCAGCAGACATCGCAGCTTTGCAGCGGCGGCAACGCCGGGTGGTAGCAGACGTGCGGCAGTTTTTTTCCCTGCTGCTGCAGAAAATCGATCAGCGGTTGATCCGCTGCGCCACTCAGCCGTTCCCCGTTATAAATAATGGTACAGAGTGCTTCGCTCATTTTCGCCTCGTTGACGACAGTGCTCATTATGTTTATCCCGGTAAAACGCCGGGAATTTATTAAAGTTATTCAATGAGCTTAGAGCTAATTTTCTGCTCTGCAATGTTGCCGACTCGCTTATTTTTTAAATGTGGACTAAGAGGGGATAAATAATCATTACGTTAGTGAAATTGTAAGGAAAAATAACTTCCCGCACTGCATGGATATTGCACAAATAAAATTCATTCGTAATTTTTTTACGTGACAAATATCACATCTCTGCCAGGCTTATTTTCTACACGTTCACTGTACAAGGAGCCCGTTATGAATTCGTTCACTAACAAAACGCTAATCGCTAATGAATATCCGCAGCCGCCGTTTAACACGCCGTCGCAGGATTTCCCCGGCTTAGCCAGTAAAATGGATCCGCGTCCCGATCACGGTGAAACAAGCTATCGCGGTTCAGGCCGCCTGACCGGACGTAAAGCGCTAATCACCGGCGGCGATTCAGGTATCGGCCGCGCCGTGGCTATCGCTTACGCTCGTGAAGGTGCAGACGTTGCCATCAACTATCTGCCTGCTGAAGAGTCAGATGCGCAGGAAGTGGTTAAGCTGATCGAAGCTGAAGGACGTAAAGCCGTCGCTATTCCGGGTGATATCCGTTCCGAATCGTTTTGCCAGCAGCTGGTTAAAGAAGCCGCTGAAAAACTCGATGGCCTGGATATTCTGGTTAATAATGCCGGACGTCAGCAGTTTAATGAATCTATTCGCACGCTCTCGACGGAAGATTTTGACGCAACGTTTAAGACCAACGTCTATGCGATGTTCTGGATCACTAAAGCCGCGCTGGAATATCTGCCAGAGGGCGCCTCTATTATAAATACCTCTTCCGTTCAGGCTTATGAGCCAAGCGCTATTCTGCTGGATTATGCGCAGACCAAAGCCTCAATTGCCGCCTTTACTAAAGCGCTGGCTAAACAGCTGGCGGAACAGAAGATCCGCGTTAACGCTGTGGCACCGGGCCCATACTGGACGCCACTTCAGGCGTGCGGTGGTCAGCCGGAAGAGAAACTGCAGCAGTTTGGTTCCGGTGCACCGATGGGCCGTCCGGGCCAGCCGGTGGAAATCGCGCCGCTCTATGTCACCTTTGCTGAAAACCTGAACGGCTTTACTTCCGGCCAGGTATGGTGCTCAGACGGCGGTACCGGCACGCTGTAATAACACATTCTGCCCGATATCAGCGTGGCTGCCCCTGTGGCAGCCACGCTGTCGTTTCAGCTGACAGGGAAGCATGATGAATAACCAGATTTTGCAGTCGCCGATGCGCGAGAAAGGGTTTGCGCGCCTTGGAGATTACGCTGCCATCGGGGAAGGCCGTTCCGTTGCGCTTATCGCACCGGATGGGGCTATTGACTGGTGGTGTGCACCTAATCTCGACTCCGCCCCGCTGTTTGACCGCCTGCTCGATCCGGAGATTGGCGGGTTTTTCCAGATTGTACCCGCAGCCCCCTTCCGCACCGAACGCGCTTATCGCGCTGACAGTAACGTGCTGGAAACCACCTTTATCACCGCAGAGGGTTCAGTCATGCTGACTGAATCATTAAACAGCACGCTGGCCGGTCGTCTGCCGTGGAGTGAGCTGGCGCGGCGCGTTGAAGGGATCGAGGGCCACGTTGAGCTGACGCTGACGTTACGCTTTGGTACGCTGGCTGAGACCTGCTCGCCGTGGCGGGACTGCACTGAACAGGGCGATGTTTATCATATTGCCGATCTGATGGCGATGCTGCGCACCAGTGACGCGTGGCATATTACGCAGCGGGACGATGAACGTATCGCTGCCACGCTCAAAACCTCGCCCGGCAGTCACGCGCTGGTTGCTCTGCTGGTCACCGAGCGCGAACCGCTGGCGGTGCCGGATTTAAGCGCTATCGATACCCGTATTGAAACCAGCCACACCGCCTGGTGCGACTGGACGCGCAGCCTGAGTTATCAGGGGCGCTATGAAAAGCACGTGCGGCGTTCAGCGCTGTCGCTGAAATTTCTCTGGTACTCTCCTACCGGCGCGCTGGCGGCGGCGGCCACAACTTCCCTGCCGGAAGGTATCGGCGGCGAAAAAAATTATGACTATCGCTATGCGTGGGTACGCGACGCCTGCCTGATTATCAAATCGTTTGTGTTTCTGGGCGCGCTGGAAGATTGTAAGGCTGCTTTCTCATGGCTGTCGAAAACGATTATTCGTCACGGCACCGCGCTGCGCGCCTGTTATACGCTCGAAGGAGATGAAGTCCCGGCTGAATCTTATCCGCCGCTGCGGGGGTACCACCATTCACAGCCGGTACGCATCGGCAATAATGCGCGCGATCAGCTCCAGCTCAGTATGTATGGCGACATGCTCGCCACCGCCGATTTGTTTATACAGGCTGGTCACATTCTCGATCTCTCTACCTCGCGCATGCTGGGTGAGCTGGCGAATCATTGCGCTGATTCATGGCGTCAGCAGGATTGCGGGATCTGGGAGCTGCCCGATCAGCATCACTATACGCATTCCAAGATGGCCTGCTGGCTGGCGCTGGATCGCGCCGTGGCGCTGGCAGAGGCGAAACATATTGAGCCGACCTGGCTTGAGCGCTGGCAGCGCGAACGCGATCGCATCAGCGAGTGGGTGGAGGCGCACTGCTGGAGCGAGGCCAGACAGGCTTATCTCTTCTACCCGGACAGCGAAGATAAACTGGATGCGGCGCTGGCGCTGATGCACCGTTACGGCAACCAGGTGAATCCTGAGCGCATGCGCGCGACCTATCGCGCTATCCGTCAGGATCTGGGACACAACAGCGCAATGGTTTATCGCTACTCCGGTGTGGAACAGGAGGAGAGTACCTTTATTGCCTGCTCTTTCTGGCTGGTGGAAGCGCTGGCCGCGCTGGGTGATATTCCACAGGCAGAGCAGGCGATGGAAGAGATCCTCAACAAACTTTGTCAGCGTGGCAACGTTGAAACCTTTAATGAGATGTTCGATGTCCGCACCGATGAGTGGCGCGGTAACATGCCGCAGGGGCTGAGCCATCTGGCGCTGATTTGCGCGGCGCAGTCGCTGACGGATCACGGCTGAGAAAAGGCTAACGCCGCAGGCATGAGGGCGGGAACGGAGTCCCCCCTGATGCCGCTTAGTGGCTCAGGCTATACTGTACCGTGAGCTCACCCTTCTTTTCTTTTACTTTGCCAATCACAATGTCACCGATCTCCCCGGTGCTGAGCACATGCGTGCCGCCGCAGGCATAGGGGGTCAGTTCACCCCAGCTCACCATACGTTTTCCCGCCTCTTCACCCAGCACGCGGGGATAGTTGCCCGCCACCAGCGCTGCAGCCCGCTGCATCAGCGCCTCTGCCGTAACCGGCTGAGTCTGATCCAGCGCGGTAAAAACAATGCGACCTTCCCCTGGCCGATGGTTGGCTTTATATCCACGCCAGCCAAATGACTCTCCGGCATAAGCGATCAAATGACCCGCGGAGTGGTAACGCGAGTGCAGCTCGCGCAGCTCGCCATCCACCACCAGCTCCACCTCGCCTGGTTCAACCGGCCGATCGGTATAGTGTGCGACATCGTCGCCCTCCTGCAGCGCCTGCAGCATCGCCGCGCCGGCAAGGGTTCCGCGATCGGAGGGCTGTCCGCCACCCTGCGGATGAAACAGCGTTTCACTGAGTATGAGACGAAAGCGGCCATCATCCTGCGGTTCACAGCGTAATACCCGGGTGGTAAGCGTCAGCTGGTCGCTGGTGAAATAACGTTTGAGCGTCATAATACGTCTGGTTCCTTACGGCAGAGAAAAACGAACTCTCTTTTTAACCTGGTTCGGGGGCGGCAGGCGAAAAAAATCCGCAGGGCGAACGCTGCGGATAGATTTTGTGGCGATCAGTGCGCCTGATGTACGCGCTGGCAGTTATCAGCGCCTGCGGCCACCGGATGCGCGTCGAGATCGGCGCGCGCCGCACGAATTTTCTGCGTGTCGACGCCAAAGCGCTGGTCACGATCGCGCAGCAGCGCCGGGTTCATCTCTCCGTCGGCGGTAAAGCCCATCATCAGCGCTGGCTCGCCCAGCGGCAGGGTTTTGTCGCGGTCAGTATGCCAGGTGTGCCAGGTTTTTCCGTAGGTATTGACGATTTTGCCCATCAGCGCATGTTCAGCGGCGTCCGGGATGCCCGGCGCAATCAGAG
Source organism: Pantoea sp. RIT413 (assembly GCF_003057675.2). Lineage (NCBI taxonomy): Bacteria > Pseudomonadati > Pseudomonadota > Gammaproteobacteria > Enterobacterales > Erwiniaceae > Pantoea > Pantoea sp. RIT413. The sequence continues at coordinate 381,251 of NZ_QBJB02000002.1, read as the reverse complement.
AGCCTGATTTCACTTCATAGCGGTGGCTGTGCCAGTACTTCTTCTCGCCCGCCGGAAGCTGCTTAAACAGCCGCTCGCTGATGATATATTCAACGCCCATCAGCTTGGCATCTTTTTTATTGCCGTCGAAGATCACTGCCTGCATCACATCATCGTTGAGAATGGTGACATAGTGATGCGCTTCCATCTGTCCCTGTTTATCACCACAGTAGTAGTGGAATCCATCCAGATAGGTGTTAATGGCATCAATCGGCGGGCGCGACTGCAGTGCGGCCGCGCCGCTCTCCAGCAGCGCGGTTTTACCCGCCACGGGCGCACCGGGAGCGTTGACCGGTGACGCACTGTTATTCGCGCCGCATCCTGACAGCAACAATACGGTGAATCCACTCAATATAAGATTACGCATAGAGCATCCTTTTATTCTTTGAGTCATAAACATAGTTAATATGAATCAGGATGCCAGCGCAGCGGTGGAAACAATTACGTTACTGATTGTCCGATAAAAAAAGGCGACCGCCATAGAGAATTATTCAGAAACCTGTTTTATTACGCTTCAGGCGGCCAACTGCGCGAACGTGAATAATACTTAGCACTTCCCTCTTCTGTTATCAGCAGAATATCAGCCTGAACCGGAGTCTTTATATGTCAGATTACTCCTCTGTCGCACTGCTCGGCCCTGGCGCTATCGGCACCACCGTTGCAGCTGCCCTGTATGAAGCCGGGCACCCGCCGCTGCTCTGTGGCCGTACGCCCCATGCATGCCTGAGGCTGCGTCATGACGACGGCGAAATCCGGGTGCCGGGTCCGGTGCTGACCGATCCTGTCGCTATCCGTCATGCGGTTACGCTACTGTTTGTTGCGGTCAAAACCACTCAGGTGGCGCAGTGTGCAGGCTGGCTGCGGGCATTATGCAATGAGAATACCGTGGTGTGCGCGCTGCAAAACGGCATTGAACAGCAGACGCAGCTGCAGCCGCTGGTGAATGGCGCGCAAATTATTCCTTCGGTGGTCTGGTTTCCGGCCCAGCGCGAAGCGGACGCCTCTGTCTGGCTGCGCGCCCGGCCGCGGCTGACGCTGCCCGATACGCCAGGCGCAGCACGCATCGTTGCTGCTCTGGCGGGCACGCGCTGCAGCACCGATCTCAGCGCTGATTTTCACTCTGTGGCATGGCGCAAGCTGTTACAGAATGCGGTAGCGGGCCTGATGGTGCTGGCAAATCGCCGGGCAGGCATGTTTAACCGGAGAGATATTGCTGAACTGGCGCTGGCTTATCTCAGTGAAGCACTTAACGTGGCGCGCGCCTGTGGGGCAACTCTAAGTGACAACGTCACAAAAGAAATAGTGGCAGGGTTGCAGAGCGCACCAGCCGATCTGAGCACCTCTATTCTCGCTGACCGGCAGGCGGGTCGACCGCTGGAGTGGCAGTGCCGCAACGGGGTTATACAGCGGTTTGGCCGGGAAAAAGGCGTTCCCACTCCGCTGAGTGACGTAATTGTGCCGCTGCTGGCCGCAGCAAGCGAAGGACCGGGCTGATTTGCCTGCGCACTGACAGGAATTGACACTGTGAACCCTGGCGGCGATTTTTTATACTCTGGTATATCACAGAGTGATAATGGTCGTTTACGATATATCTGCCTGAGTATTTTCCTTGTCCAGCATAATATTGCGTTAATCCGCCGAATATTCCGTCTCAACACGATAAGCTGTTATCCCGCCGTCGCGCTTTTTGACAGTTCTTTACTTCAGCGCTACGCTTATTGCCAGTGATATACATCACAAAGTTGCGTAAAGAAAAATTATCTCCTAAGGTGTTCGCCTTTCGGCCTCTTATAGCTTTCTTTTCCACCCTGCAATAACCGGCTGCGAAAGCTATAAGATCGCTTTTATTTCATTGTCAAAGGAAGCCTATGAGCACTGAAACAGTAAATAAACCCGATCTGACCGTTGATGATATTACCGTCATCGACAATAAACTTTTAAAACGCGCCGTCGGCGCAGCTGCTCTTGGTAATACCATGGAGTGGTTCGATTTTGGCGTATACAGCTATCTGGCCGTGATTATTGGTCAGGTCTTCTTCCCCGATGCCAGTAATACCGCGCAGCTTATCGCTTCATTTGGTACCTTTGCCGCCGCGTTCCTCGTGCGTCCGATTGGCGGTATGGTGTTCGGACCGCTGGGCGATCGCTTTGGCCGTCAGAAAGTCCTCGCTTTTACCATGGTAATGATGTCCATCGGCACCTTCTGTATTGGTCTTATCCCGAGCTATGCCAGTATCGGCATTGCGGCGCCGATTCTGCTGCTGGTAGCCCGTCTGGTTCAGGGCTTCTCAACCGGCGGCGAATATGGCGGTGCAGCAACCTTTATTGCCGAGTATTCAACCGATAAGCGCCGCGGTTTTATGGGCAGCTTCCTGGAATTTGGCACGCTGGCGGGCTATCTGCTGGGTGCCAGCCTGGTAACCGGGATGATTGCGTACCTGCCGCATGATGAGATGATGTCGTGGGGCTGGCGTATTCCGTTCTTTCTCGCGGCACCACTCGGTCTGTTTGGTCTCTATATTCGCCTGAAGCTGGAAGAGACGCCGGCATTTAAAGACCATATGGATCAGCGTGAAGAGATGGAGCATAACAAGCCGCCGCTGACGCTGTGGCAGATGCTGCGTACCCAGAGCAAACCGCTGCTGAAGTGTATCGGGCTGGTGCTGCTGTTCAACGTCTCCAACTATATGCTGACCGCATATATGCCAAGCTACCTTACCGGGATCCTCGGCCTGAGCGAACTCTCCGGTCTGCTGCTGGTGATGGTGGTGATGTTTATCATGATGCCACTGACGCTGATGTGGGGCTACTTTACCGATCGTCTCGGCCGCAAGCCGGTTATCGGCTTTGGCGCGCTGGGCCTGATTGTGCTGGCTATCCCTGCGTTTATGCTGCTGGGTACCGGTAATATGTACTGGGTTTTTGCCGGACTGGCGATTCTTGGTCTGCTGCATACCTGCTTCAGCGGCACCATGCCTGCCACCCTGCCGGCACTGTTTGTCACCGATATCCGTTATAGCGCGCTGGCGATTGGCTTCAACCTTTCGGTCTCACTGTTTGGTGGCACCACGCCGTTAATCACAGCCTGGCTGGTGGATACCACGCACAACAAAATGATGCCTGCTTACTACATGATGGGCGCCGGAGTTATTGGCCTGCTGACGGTGCTGACGCTGAGCGAAACGGCGCGTAAACCACTGAAGGGGTCATCGCCTGCGGTCGCCACCCGTGCGGAAGCGCATCGCCTGATTGATAAACTGCGCCGGCAGCGCAAACACAAAAAGCAGCAAAAACCTGCCTGATACGCTGTCACGCTGGCCACCTTCGGGTGGCCTTTTTTTTGCCTGCAATTGCGTGCGCCTCACAGACACCGCATTGAAATCTATGCCTTAATGCCGCTTTACAGCTCTCTTCTCTACGCTTCTGTCTATAAGGATAGGCTATGCCTGCTCAGATGATGCCAGCGCATCGACGTATTATCGTCGCCGGTTCGGTTGGCAATTTTATCGAATGGTATGAATTTGCCGTTTATGGCTTTATGGCCCCGATTATTGCCAGGCACTTTTTCCAGCTGCCGGATGAGCGTGCCGGCACCAGTATCATCCTGACCTGGGCCGCCTTCGCCGTGGCGTTCTTTTTCCGTCCGCTCGGCGCGATTATTTTTGGCCGGCTGGGCGATCGTCACGGACGTAAACCGGTGCTTATCGGCGTACTGATCATGATGACGCTGGTGACGGCTGCTATCGGGCTGGTGCCGGACTATGCGGCTATCGGTCTTGCCGCGCCGTTAATGCTGACGCTGTTGCGTATTCTGCAGGGCCTGTTTGCCGGTGGCGAGTATGGCGGCGCGGTGTCGCTGATGACGGAAGCCGCCCCGCCAGGCAACCGGGGCCTGTATGGTGCGTGGCAGTCGCTAACGGTGGCGTGCGGCCTGCTGGCCGGTGCGGCGACCGTCGCGCTGATCCCGCTGCTTATCGGTGAAGAGGCGATGTTCGCCTGGGGATGGCGACTGCCGTTTTTGCTGGCGCTGCCGCTGGGAGGCGCTGCACTCTGGCTGCGGGCCGGGCTGGATGAGTCGCCGCAGTTTAACGCTGCGCGGCAGGCTCCGGCGCCGGAACGCGCTTCTTTCACCGCCACATTGCGCGCCATTGCGCTTGCCATCAGCCGCCTGATGGTCTGGTCAGCGGCGGGCTACACCTATCTGGTGATTATGCCAACCTATCTGCAAACCACGCTGCATACCGGCTTTAATCAGGCGCTGCTGATTGCCGTGATCTCAAACCTCGGTTTTGCCGCCACTATTCTGCCCGCCGGCTGGCTGAGCGATCGCATCGGCAGGCGTACCATTATGCTGGTTGCCACCTTTATGCTGCTGATCTTCGCCCTTCCGCTGCTTGGGGTGTTGCAAAATCCCGCTTCCGGGCTGTTAACGAAAGCGCTGGTGGTCTTTGTGGCTGGTGCGCTGGTCGGCATGCTGGCAGGCCCGGGACCCGCCATGCTGGCAGAGATGTTTCCCACGCGGGTGCGGTATACCGGCCTGGGTTTCGCCTATGCCCTCTCAAACGCGTTATTTTCCGGCTGCGCCGGGCTGATTATTTCAGGGCTGATCAAACAGACCGGAAATCCGGATATTCCGGCGTGGTACGTGATGATTACCGCACTGATTAGTTTTGTCGCGCTGCTGAGTTTAAATAAAGACGACCATAAGCGGCCATTATAATAACGGCTAACGAGTGCCGGCGCAGAAATAGCAGCGGAAGAGAAATAAACGTAGCGGGAAAAGGCGATGTGCTGAAACAAAATATCCCGGCACGAACGTGCCGGGAAGCTGAGAATTACCAGTGATACTTGTTGCTATCTTCCCAGTCTTTCAGCTCTTTTTCTGCCTGGTCTTTACCGTAGCCGTAGCGTTCCTGAATGCGGCCCAGCAGCTGATCGCGTTTGCCGTCGGCAACGTCCATATCGTCGTCAGTCAGCTGACCCCATTTCTCTTTCACTTTTCCTTTGAACTGCTTCCAGTTTCCACTGATGCGATCTTCGTTCATAAGTGCTCTCCTGTTTGACGGTGAAAGCCGTCTGGCTTTATTGGCGCATCGCTTACATGCGTAACCATAACCGTAGCCTATGACGGCAAAAAATAAATGTTTTGCCGCACAAATCGGAAAATTTACTTCTGCAACGACTTTACGGTGCGCCCGGACTTATATTTCCAAATATAGGCTATGATTTTCAGGGTACTCAGCACTTTACCTGAGACCTTTCTTCATTACCGGGGTGATTAGCCTTTTATTTCATAGAGTAAATGATTTCGGAAATGCGAATCGCTTGATGTCGTCCATTGCCCCGCGCGGGGCTTAACGAGGCAATAGAATGGAATCCACAACGTTGGAAAAATCCTGGGGTGCTGAAATCCTGGCTGACGGCACCGTGCGTTTTCGTCTCTGGGCACCGGGTCAGCAGCAGGTAGCCCTGCGCCTGAACGGTACCGATTATCCTATGCAGGCGGAAAAAGATGGCTGGTTTACCCTGTCACAGTCAGGGGTGACGCCAGGTGCAGAATATCACTACGTGCTGGCCGATGGCAGCGTGGTGCCTGACCCGGCTTCGCGGGCGCAAAAAGCAGAGGTTAACGGTCCGTCACTGGTCATCGATCCGCAAAGCTACCGCTGGCAGCAGACCGAGTGGCGCGGACGTCCATGGCAGGAGACGGTGGTGTATGAGCTGCATATCGGAACCTTTACGCCTGAAGGGACCTTTCGTGCAGCTATTGAAAAACTGCCGCAGCTGGCTGAGCTGGGTATCACCATGATTGAGGTGCTGCCGGTGTCGCAGTTTGGCGGTAATCGCGGCTGGGGCTATGACGGCGTCCTGCTCTATGCGCCACACACCGCTTACGGCAGCCCGGATGATTTCAAAGCGTTTGTTGACGCGGCGCATGCGCTTGACCTCTCCGTAGTGCTGGACATTGTGCTGAATCACTTCGGTCCTGAAGGCAACTATCTGCCGCTGCTGGCCCCGCAGTTTTTCCATGAAGAGCGCCAGACCCCCTGGGGGGCCGGTATCGCCTACGATGTGGATGCGGCCCGCCGCTACATCTCTGAGGCGCCGCTCTACTGGCTGAAAGAGTATCGCCTCGACGGCCTGCGTTTTGACGCTATCGATCAGATTGAAGACAGCTCAGATAAACATGTGCTGATTGAAATTGCAGAGCGCATTCGTCATGAAATCCCGGACCGTCCGGCACACCTCACCACGGAAGATTCACGAAACGTGATCTTCCTGCATCCGCGCGATGAACAGGGCAATACTCCGCTCTTCAGCGGAGAGTGGAACGACGATTTCCATAACGCTATTCATGTGCTGGCAACCGGTGAAACTCACGCCTACTATCAGGATTTTGCCGATGCGCCGGAGAAAAAAGTCGCGCGTATTCTGACCGAGGGATTTGCCTATCAGGGTGAGGTCTCGGCCCAGAGCGGTGAGACGCGCGGCGTACCGAGTGCAGGCCAGCCCCCGGTGGCGTTTGTTGATTTTATTCAGAATCACGATCAGGTGGGCAACCGGGCACAGGGCGATCGCCTGATCACGCTGGCCGGAGAGGCGCGTACCAAAGTGCTCTACTCGGCTCTGCTGCTGTCACCGCATATCCCGCTGCTGTTTATGGGCGAAGAATATGGTGAAACTAATCCGTTTCTGTTTTTTACCGACTTTCACGGCGATCTGGCGAAAGCGGTGCGTGAAGGACGTGCACGCGAGTTTACCGGCCATGCCGGACATGACGATGAGGTGCCGGATCCCAACGCGGAAGAGACATTCCGGCGTTCAAAGCTCGACTGGGCGAAGACGACCAGCTGCGAGGGCAAAGCCTGGCTGGCGCTGACGCGCACGCTGCTGTCGCTGCGTCAGCAGCATCTGGTTCCGCTGCTGGCGACGGCCGGGGGTCACAGCGGTCAGGTACTGGCGACCGGTGATGGCTACGTCGCCGTGCAGTGGCGCTTCCCGCAGGGCACGCTCTCTATGGCTTTTAATCTGGGCAATAGTGCTCAGGCACTTCCTGATATGCCAGGCGAAACGCTGTTTGCCTGGCCGCAGGAGCAACATGAACTCGCGCAGAACGCCATTATTGTCCGTCTGGCACCAGGAGCAGCAGCATGACTATCCCGACCTCCACTTATCGCATTCAGTTTCGCAACGGCATGACCTTTGATCGTGCCACGGAACTGGTGCCTTACCTGCAGAAGCTGGGCATCAGCCATCTGTATGCTTCACCCATTTTTACCGCGACGAAAGAGTCAACGCACGGCTACGACGTCACCGATGCCAACGAAATCGATCCGGCTATCGGCGGCAGAGCGGGCTTTGATCGACTGAGCGCAGCGCTGCAGGCCGCCGGCATGGAGCTGATCCTGGATATTGTGCCTAACCATATGGCGGCTTCACTGGAGAATGCCTGGTGGCGTGATGTGATTGAGCATGGACAGGAGAGCCAGTATGCGCGCTATTTTGATATCGACTGGTCGCGCAGACTGACGCTGCCGTTTCTCGGTGACGATTTCGATCGCGTACTGGAAAAAGGTGAGATCACGATTAAAGCCGATCCGCAGAGCGGTAAACCGGCGCTGGCGTATTTCGACAGCTACTATCCGCTGACGCCTGCGAGCTGGCAGGGACGTGAAGCAGAACTGCTGGCGCTGACGGACCCCGCCGCCATTACTCAGCTGCACGAGGAGCAGCCGTGGCAGCTTATGAACTGGCGTGAAGCGCGTAGCGCCCTCTCCTATCGCCGCTTTTTTGAGATCACCGGGCTGGCAGGCGTACGCGTCGAAGATCCGGTGGTCTTTGAGGATTCGCACCGTCTTATCCTGTCGCTGGTGCGCAGCGGCGCGGTCAGCGGCCTGCGTGTCGATCACGTTGATGGCCTCGCCGATCCGCTGGGTTATCTGCAGCAGCTCCGCACGGCGGCCGGTGAAGGGTGTTACATCACCGTAGAGAAAATTCTGGCCGACGGTGAACAGCTGCCGGAAGAGTGGCCCGTCTCCGGTACAACCGGCTATGAGTTTATTGCGGCGCTCTCGCATGTGCTGATTGACGATACAAAAATCGACACGCTGCGTCTCGCCTATGAGTCAGCCACGCGTGAGCGTAATGATGTGGAAGCGGGTCTGCGCGCGGCGCGTGAGCTGATGGTGGATCGTAATTTTGCCGGCGAATTCAGCCGACTGCTCTCGCTGGCAACCGATGCTGCCGGACTGGAGCACCGCAATTTTGGTGAGGCGGAGCTGCATGTGGCGCTGCGCGAGCTGCTGATTGCCTTTCCGGTCTATCGCACTTATGGTCAGGCAGCGGGTATGCCGCTGGCGGGCGAGGAGCGTCTGCTCAGCGTGCTTGAGAGCGTAAAACATAGCGCGTCCCCTGCTGCTCTGAGCTTCCTGCAGGCATTGCTGCTGGGTGCAGTCAGTGAAGAGGGTGAAGTGCTGGCAGCGGAGTTCCGCGCCCGTTTCCAGCAGCTGACCGGACCGCTGATGGCGAAATCGGTTGAAGATACGCTGTTTTTCCGCAATCACGTGGCGCTTGCGATTAATGAAGTGGGTGCAGAGCCGCTGCCGCACGCGTTCTCACTGGCACATTTTCATCAGGAGATGCAGACCCGTCTTCAGGACCAGCCTGACGCTATCTCCAGCACTTCCACGCACGATACCAAACGCGGAGAGGATGCGCGCGCGCGGCTCTATACCCTGAGCGAAGCGCCGGATGAGTGGGCAGAGAACGTGACGCGCTGGCAGCAGCTTAATCAGGAGCGCGTACAGGAGCTGGCGGATGGCCCCGCGCCGGAACCCGCCGTTGAGTGGATGCTCTATCAGGCGCTGGCTGGCGTCTGGCCCGCTACGCTGCAGCCGGACGATCGCACCGGACTGGACGCGCTGTGCGAACGCTTTATTCCGTTTGTGGAAAAGGCGCTGCGCGAAGCGAAGCTGCGTACCGACTGGGCAGAGAGTAACGAAGCCTATGAAAATGCGGTACTGGATTACGTGCGTCATCTGTTCTCTGCGGAGAACGTGGCGTTTCTCACTGATTTTTCCCAGGCGCTGCAGCCGTTTATTCGCGCCGGACTGGTGAACAGCTTTACCCAGACGGTGATCAAACTTACCGCACCCGGCGTGCCTGATATCTATCAGGGCTGTGAAGCGCTCGATTTCAGCCTGGTCGATCCGGACAACCGCCGCGAACCCGATTTTGCAACTCTGGTCAGCCAGCTTGATGCTGACGCCTTCCCTGACTTTACCAGTCAGCAGGGCTGGCTGAGCGGCAGCCTGAAACAGCAGATGGTTATGCGCCTGCTTCACCTGCGCCGCGACCACGCTGCGCTCTTTCGTTTTGGCGACTATCAGGCGCTGGACGCCAGTGGTGAACATGCAGAAAAAGTGGTGGCCTATGCCCGTCAGTCTGAAACAGGTGCACTGATTGTAATTGCTCCGCGCCTGATCTTTGCTGATGCCCAGTGGGCAGACGTCTCGGTTGCGCTGAGTGAAACGCTGGCGCACCGCAAGTGGCTAAACGTTCTGAATGGAGAAACCTACGCTATCACCGACAGCATCGCGCTGGAAAACCTGAACTACAGCGCACCGCTGGTCCTGCTCAGCAGCTAACCCTGACTGATGGAACTGAAGTTATGCCTGCATATCTGTTCACTGAATGGAGAGGATTAAATGTCAAACGGTAAGCCTGTTGAGATTACGGCTGGTACAGGGTATCAGCTCGGCGCTAACTTTGATGGGAAAGGCGTTAACTTCGCCCTTTTCTCCGCACACGCTGAGCGGGTTGAACTCTGCCTGTATGATCCGAGCGGTCAGCATGAGATTGCCCGCTTTGATCTGCCGGAATATACGCATGAAGTATGGCACGGCTATGTGCCCGGCCTGCAGCCGGGTGCGCTGTATGGCTATCGCGTGCACGGACCTTATGATCCGGAAAACGGTCATCGCTTTAACCCGAATAAACTGCTGATCGACCCGTATGCGCGGGAACTGCAGGGCGATATCGACTGGAACGAAGCGCATTTTGCTTACGAACTGTTGCATGAAGATAAAGATCTGACGTTTGACAGCCGCGACAGCGGTCCGTTTACGCCTAAATGCCGGGTGGTAAACCCGGATGAGTTTGACTGGCAGGATCAGAACCGGCCTTCCATTCCCTGGTCTCAGACGCTGATCTATGAAACCCACGTTAAGGGCTTCACACAGCTCAACCCGCTAATCCCGGAAAACATGCGCGGCACCTACGATGGCATGGGTAATAAAGCCACGGTGGATTACATCAAAAGCCTGGGTATCACGTCAGTAGAACTGCTGCCGGTACACTGGTTCCCGGACGATCAGCATCTGCTGGACAGAGGCCTGAAAAACTTCTGGGGCTACAATTCGCTGGCGTTTTTTGCACCCGCTACACGTTATTTTGGTCCGCGCGGCATTCAGGGCTTTCGCGATATGGTGCGCAGCTTCCATGATGCCGGCATCGAAGTGATCCTCGATGTGGTCTACAACCATACCGCTGAAGGTAACGAGCTTGGCCCGACGCTCTCCTTCAAGGGGATCGATAACTTCTCTTACTATCGCACCCTGCCGGACCAGCATCGTTACTATATCAATGACACCGGTACCGGAAACACGGTAAATACCTCGCATCCGCGGGTACTGCAGCTGGTGACTGATTCGCTGCGCTACTGGGCAGAATCGATGCATATTGATGGCTTCCGCTTCGATCTCGGCACCATCCTCGGCCGTGAGCCGGAGGGCTTCGATCAGCGCGGCGGTTTCTTTGACGCGGTAACGCAGGATCCGGTGCTGTCTAAACTCAAGCTGATTGGTGAGCCGTGGGATATCGGCCCTGGCGGCTATCAGGTTGGTGGCTTCCCGCCGGGCTGGGCGGAGTGGAACGATAAATATCGCGATACGGTGCGTGAATACTGGAAAGGTGACAACGTCTCGACGGACTTCGCCGCGCGCCTGCTCGGTTCCGGCGATCTCTACGATCAGCGCGGTCGTCGTCCGTGGGCCAGCGTCAACTTTATTACCGCCCATGACGGGTTCACGCTGAATGACCTGGTTTCCTACAACGAGAAACACAACGACGATAACGGCGAGGATAACAACGACGGTCATAACGATAACCGCTCATATAACTACGGTGCTGAAGGCGCAACCGAAGATGAGGGAATTATCGCCGTGCGCGAACGTCAGAAACGCAACTTCCTCGCCACGCTGCTCTTCTCCCACGGTACGCCGATGCTGCTTGCAGGCGATGAGTTTGGTCGCAGCCAGATGGGCAATAACAATGGCTACTGTCAGGATAGTGATATCTCCTGGCTCCACTGGGAAAACCTGCCGCCGTCGGCTGACGCGCTGCGTGAATTTACCAAACGCGTCATTGCCCTGCGTGCTAAACAGCCGCTGCTGCGCCGCGAAAGCTGGCGCGACGGCATGGACATCAAATGGTTTAACGCCGGCGGTGGTTTCCAGCAGTCGGAGCAGTGGGAAGAAGGCTCCACGCTGGGCGTCTATATTGGCCGTCCCGATCTGCAGCCGGAAGAAGGCATCTGGCACGACGTGCTGATGCTGTTTAACCCGTTTGAAGGCAATGTGCCGTTCCGCATTCCGCAGTTTGGTGAAGGCGGCTGGGTGCTGGAGCTGACCACGTCAGAGACCGCCAATGAGGGCCTGGTCATCACTCAGGAGCAGGATTTCGAACTGGAAGGGCGCAGCCTGGCGCTGTTCCGCCGTCCGTAACCCATTCCCCCGCGGAGCCGATCGCCGGCTCCGCATTTTTACCCGCCTGATGCACTAACTGTTAACGCCGTCACGAAAAAATCCTTAACTATTTTATCCTGCTGCCGATGAACCTCCATCGACCCTGCTTTTTGTGTGCCTTTGCGCCGGGGTGTAACGCTATTAAGGATAATAATATGACCATCTCGCAACGCCTGCTGCTCACGTTTTCTATGCTGTTCGGCGCGATTATTCTACAGGCTCTTCTGGCTATCTCCCTGCTCTCAGGCTTTCAGGAGCGCTTTGAATTCGTACAGGACAATGCCATCCCTTCAATAAAAGATCTCAGTGAGCTGGTGGATCAGAGCAATCAGCTGGCGCTGCTGCTCTATAAGCATCAGTCTCAGCCTGATGAGCGCGCGCTCCCGGTAGTGGAAAGCAGCATTCATCAACAGCTCGGGCTGCTGAAAACGCATACCGATTATTATCTCGCGCATGAGATATCGAGCGAGGAGGATAAGCGCCTTACTGAAGTCGCCTACGCCAGCCTGCAACGCGTTAACGACCACCTTCCGGCATTTCTCAGCGCCTCCCGTCAGCATCAAAACGCGGTCAGTCTGGCGTTGATTGAAGGCGAACAGGGGATCGGCGCCGCTATCCGGGAGCTTATCCGCGGCTATCAGCAGCAGCTGGAACTGAACATCACTATCAGCAATACGCTGCGCGCTGCCAACCGCGCAACATTCCATAATGTCCTGTGGGCCACCATCGCCGGCGTGGTCGCGACGGTCGTTGTTTTTGGTATCTTCGCGACCCTGACAGTGCTGCGCATTCGTCGCAGCCTGAGCCACGCCGGTCAGGTCATGCTGCGCGCCAGTGATAATCTCGATCTGACTCTGAATGCTGACGCTACGCGCCGCGATGAGGTGGGTAATATGGCTCAGGCATTCAACACGCTGATAGGTAACGTGGCCACCTCGCTGTCGGCGGTGCAGCACGCGTCCCGTTCGGTCAGCGGAGCAGCGGCAGAAATCAGCGCCGGTAATCAGGATCTCTCGGCACGTTCAGAAGAGCAGGCGGCTTCGCTGGAGCAGACCGCTGCCAGCATGACCGAGCTGGGCGAAACCGTACGCCAGACGGCTGATAATACCCGTCAGGCCAGCAGTCTGGCAGAACATGCCAGTACGCTGTCGGAACAGAGTAGCCAGTCACTCACTACCCTGCTCACCACCATGGGTGATATCCGCAGCAGCTCACGCAGCGTCACCGAGATTGTCTCGCTGATAGAAGGGATCGCTTTTCAGACCAATATTCTGGCGCTGAACGCTGCTGTCGAAGCCGCTCGCGCCGGCGAACACGGCAAAGGCTTTGCCGTTGTTGCCGGTGAAGTGCGGAACCTGTCGCAGCGTTCAACGTCTGCGGCACGGGAAATTAAAGTGCTGATTGAAAACGCACATCGCCTGACTGAAGCCGGGGCCGCACAGGCCAGCCACGTCAGCCAGAATATGCAGATAATGAATGATGCCATTCATCAGGTCAGCGCTCTGATGGGCGAGATTGCCGCCGCCGCCGTTGAGCAGAGTCAGGGCATAATGCAGGTTCAGCAGGCCGTCAATCAGATGGATGACGTAACGCAGCAGAACGCCGCGCTGGTGGAGCAGGCTTCTGCCGCCTCGCAGTCCCTGCAGGATCAGGCAGAGATGCTCAGCCAGCTGGCGGCGAAATTTATTCTCACCGCCGAGCCTGAAACCGCCCCGGCAGCGACCGGCGACTCAGCCGCAGCACCGGCATTCGCCTTTTCATAATACGGGAGCAAACCGGCGCAACCGTTTCTGCAGCGATCGGATGCGCGCCCTGTTCATCTCCTCTGGCGCCTGCCCGCGACGACGGGCAATGGCGGCAGAGCGATGCGGTTACGTCACTTCTGCGTTGATATCTGAAACGTTCAGAAACGCGCCGCAATAAAAGTCACGATCGTTTCGGGCAAAGAATAATCTTAAAGTTAGCTTAAGACTAAGACTGTAATCTGTTGAGTGCGCACTGCACATGCGATGCACGCGCGTACGAAGATGGTAATTTCTGGAATAATTTGCCCGCCCTGCGCGGGTTTTTTTAAGTCAAATTTGCACTAATCCCCGATAAAGCCACCACGCTTCGCTTTTTATCAGTACCACTCTAATATGAAGGCGGCGATAACGTTTGTGATCATCACGCCTGCACGCTTTTTTTGCCTGCAAAAACAGTACCTTTACGCACCGGAGAGATAGCCTATGCTGGCTGCACAATAAAATTCCACGTTAGAGGGATCTGTTATGTTTGCTGCGTCCGTACCCTGCACCAAAGAAGTCATGCCGTTGTATCATGAGATCATTGATACCGTTAATCTGAACGGCGTACGCTGCCACATCATCTATAACAGCGTGGCACCCAGCGTCAGCGTAATAGTGGCGGAGGTAAGCGAAATGCAGCATCGGGTGCTGGCTGTGCTAGAGCTGGAGCGCGTGAATGGGATTAATACTCTGCTGCGCATCAAATCATTTAGTACGGCGTCTGAACAGAAGCTGGCTGGCACTATCGTAATTGAACCCTGCGGCCTGGCTGCAGCCCTCTATAAAGCGCTGACAATAAAAAAGCATATTACGCTGACAGGATTGTAAGGCATGAAGCGCCCGCAGCGTGCGGGCTCTTCTGTCACTTTGTATCAGCTGCCGCAGCTTCCAGCGCATTAACCTTTTCCAGATATGAATCAGTCTCAGCCTTATCCATAATCACCTGGGCGCAGGCCATGCAATGGCTGCCTTTAACATCGGGTACGATGTCATCAGGATTACCTGTATTGAGCGGTACATCTCGCGTGTCGTAAACAAAAGCTTCTGAGCCACATGCCGGACATTTCATGCTATTTCTCCCTTTTTAAACCGGTGAAACAATCATAGCTGACAGACCTCAACCCGGCTGGCAACGGCTGACCAAATTATGCGGCGTCAGCATCACTATCCTGAGACATCGTCACCAGATTCGATAATTTCAGATATTTCACACTCTCGTTTAATCGCCCGCAACGCCCTGCCCCGGCTTAAGCATAAACAGGTGATTCGCTCATTTTATGCAACAGTTTGTCTCCTGGCGTGCTGTTTATCACTTTGCAGCGTACAGATAGAGTGTGTGTTATCAGCAACGGCCTCAGAGGCCCGATAACACTCAGGAGCAGCAAAATGAAAATTGCATTGATTGGCGCATCCGGACAGGCGGGTTCCCGCATTCTTCACGAACTGACTGCACGCGGCCATACCGTAACGGCTATTGCGCGCAATGCGGATAAGATTTCGCCAGCTGAAGGCGTTATTCCGGCCGCGGGTGATATCAACGATCCGCAGGCGCTGGCAGAGGTGCTGGCCGGGCACGATGCCGTGATCAGCTCAGTACACTTCAGCGCCAGCGATCCCGATAAACTGATCGACGCGGTAAAAGCGTCAGGTGTAAAACGCTATTACGTTGTTGGCGGCGCAGGCAGCCTGGAAGTTGCGCCAGGCGTAAAAGTGATCGATACCCCCACCTTCCCGGAAATGTACAAAACGGAAGCTGAGGCGGGCGTGCGCTTTCTGGAAAAACTGCGTGCGCAGCATGACCTTACCTGGACCTTTCTTTCGCCATCCGCCCTGTTCACGGCGGGCGAACGCACCGGTAAATTTCGCCTGGGGAAAGATACGCTGCTGACCAATGAGCAGGGTAGCAGCATTTCGTTTGAAGATTACGCCATTGCGATGGCTGATGAGATTGAAACCCCGGCGCACGCTAACCAGCGCTTTACCGTGGGTTATTAATGGTCGAAGCGCAGAGACGCACCTCAGGGCAGCCTGAGGTGCCTGACCAGATAGTCGATCAATACGCGCTGCGCCTGCGGCATCTTTTTCTGCGTGAGATAGACTGCACTGACCGCCAGCCGATCGGGTTCATATTCCGGCAGCAGCCTGACTAACCTGCCCGCTGCAATCTCCTCCTGCACGGCAAACAGCGGGAGCACAGCCATTCCGCCCCCCATTTTTACCGCTTTCAGCAAAATCGCTGCTTCATTGGTGCTGATACTGCCTGTTACGGGCAGGTCGATGACTTCATTTTCATGATGAAACCGCCACGCATGACCAAAACAGCTATAGGTCAGACAGTTATGATCCTGCAGCTCGCGCAGGCTGCCGGGGGTGCCCTGTTTATCCAGATAGGCTTTGCTGGCGCACAGCACTGAGGAGCAGTATCCAAGGTGACGCGCGTAAAGCGCCGGGGCGAGTGTGGCGGCGATGCGGATAGCCAGATCGATCCCCTCTTCTGCCAGATCAAGCGACCTGCCTGTAACCTGCAGATTAACCTCTATTTCCGGGTAGATTTGCAGAAAATCGATCAGCATGCCCGTCAGGCAGCACTCGGCCAGCAGGGCGTCAGCGGTGACTTTCAGTTTACCTCTCGGTACGGCAGTGATCCCCGGCCCCATCGCGGTAAGTCCGTCGGTGAGCGTCCTGATCTCCTGACACAGCAGCAGTGCCTGCTCGCCGGCGACGGTCAGGCTGAGTTTGCGTGTCGTGCGGTGCAGCAGACGCGAACCTGTCCACTCCTCCATCAGCGCAATGTAGCGTGATGCCATAGCCCGCGACAGGCCCAGATGCTCTGCCGCCGCCGTTATACTGCCTCGCTTTGCCGTCTCTGCAAAGACGATAAGCGCTGTGATCCTGTCCATTCACTCACCTCGTGCAACAATGCACCTGAAGTATGCCTGTTTTACTGTTGCGGCGTCTGATTATCATTAACAGCGGTAAACCCTGCAGGATGTTGATGATATCATCGCAGAATCTGTTGAGATCTGAGGCCACCCGCATGACCGTTTTTTACCAATTCTCCGCAACCCGCCTGCAGGGTGAGCCGGTTGCAATGTCTGACTACGCCGGTAAGCTGGTTCTGGTGGTGAATACCGCCAGCCACTGCGGGTTTACGCGCCAGTATGCGGGCCTTGAAGCGCTCTGGCAGAAGTACGCGGCACAGGGGCTGGTGATACTCGGTTTCCCCTGCAACCAGTTTGGCAAGCAGGAGCCCGGCACTGCCAGTGAGATTGCGCAGACGTGCCATATTAACTACGGGGTAAGCTTCCCGATGTTTGAAAAAACCGAGGTTAACGGAGCCGCAGCACATCCGCTGTTTGATTATCTTAAGACGGAATTACCTGGCCTCGCCGGCAGGCGAATCAAGTGGAACTTTACGAAGTTTCTCGTCGGACGCGACGGCCAGCCGTTAAAACGTTTTGCCCCCATCACCTCACCGGAAAAGATGGAGACGGCGATCGTTGCAGCTTTGTGATATAACGCGGCGGGTGCGCAGGATCTCATCTGCGGCAGGCGAAACGCATGACGTCTGAGACAGGCGTGATGATGCGAAAAGCTGGCCCCGGCAGGGCCAGCCGAAATCAGAAGCTGTAATTAAAGCTGACTGAATAATTTGCCGGCTCGTTGAACGCCACACCGCCCGCCGGGTTGGTGTTGTATTCACGATCGAACAGGTTTTTAACGTTACCCTGCACAGAGAGTTCGCGGGTAACCTGATAGCGTGCAAACAGGTTGACCAGCGGATAGCTTCCCTGATAGACACGCTCAGTCTCGCCGGCAGGATTAATCGCTTCCTTATAGGTACGATTCTGCCAGTTAATTCCCCCGCCGACGGTCAGGTCAGACAGCATTGGCAGAGTGTAGCTGGTGAACAGCTTCAGGCTTGTCTGCGGCATATAAGGATTAGTGCGATCGCCATCCGCATCCTTAGCCACATAGCGTGTGGCACCAAACGTTAACTTCAGGTTGTCTGTGACCGCACCATTGATCTCAAAGTCCACGCCGCGGCTGACCACGCCTTTGGACGATTTATAGGCGTTTTCACTACTATTGTTTACGTATCTGTTGCTCTGTACCTGTCCGAGATTCTCCTGCTCAATACGGAACACCGACAGGCTCGCCGTAATATCGCCGTTATCCCAGTCGCCTTTGATGCCCGCTTCGTAATCCTTACCCGTAACGGGCTTCAGGTAATTTCCCTGCTGGTCACGATACGTCTGCGGCTGGAAAATGGAGGTATAGCTGGCGAAAGCAGAGTAATTTTCATTGATGTCATAAACCAGGCCGCCGTAAGGCGTGATGTTATTCTTTTCCGTATCCGCCAGGGTGCCGTGCGCGCTGTACTGAGTGTAGCGTGCGCCTGCGATCAGCGAGAGCGGATCGGTCAGCGAGAATCGCGCTGCAGCATAGCCCGCCTTCTGCCGGATGGTATCTTCAGAAGAGAGCGCCCATGCTGGCCAGTCGGGCTCAGCCACATCGCCACTCCAGCTGTTCCAGTCACCAATTTCCGCAGGGGAGAGAATGGACGTTGAGTAGAGATAGCGGTTGCGCTGGCGGCTGTAATCCACCCCTGCCACCAGCTGGTGTTGACGACCAAACATTTCAAACGGCCCGGTTGCATAAGCGTCTACCGCCGTCTGGGTGCGAAGCCCCTTATACCATCCCGCATAACCGTAACCAGTGCTGTTAAATATACCGGTGGTCTGGTCCGGATATCCCGTCATGTAGAGCAGCTTGCTGTCAAAATCGGATTCGGTATGCGTGCCGTTCACCCGCACCTGCCAGCCGTTATCAAAGTTCGTCGTCAGGTTTGCAAAGACCTTACGGGACAGAATGTTGTAGTGGGTCCAGTTGGCAGAAGGGTTATCTGACCGATCGTAGTGAATTTTGCTACCGTTGCTGTACCAGAGAGGCAGGCCGCCCCAGGTCGGGCCATCAGTATTGCGTGACTGATAGTCATACCCCAGTTCCAGAGTGGTGTGGTCGGTGAGATCTGCCGCCACGGTGGCATACAGAAACTTCTTACGCTTATGGTAGCGGTCAACCCAGCTATCCTGATCCTGATACCCTGTCACCACGCGGCCGCGCAGCGTGCCGGTATCATTCAGCGGTCCGGAGAGGTCGGCTACATAGCGCTGATTGTCCCAGCTCCCGTAACTGGCGGAGAGATCGCCGGCAAAGGTTTTGCTGTCAGCTTTCTTGCGGATCATGTTTATGGCAGCCCCCGGATTGCCGGTGCCGGTCATTAATCCGGTGGAGCCGCGTACGATATCGATACGCTCATAGATCGCGGTGTCGCTATCGGTTTCACCAAAGTTCCACGCGCCGGTTTGCGTGGAAGGAATATCGTCGTAGGTGTAGTTGTTGATGTAGAAGCCACGGGAATAAAAATCCACGCGCTCGGAGTCATTCTGCGACGCCGAAATACCGGTCACGTTCGCCAGCGCATCGCCCACGTTTTGCAGGTTCTGATCTTTGATGCGCTGCCGGGTCAGCACGCTGACCGACTGCGGTATATCACGCTGAGTCAGATTCAGTTTGGTTCCGGCGCGCGTGGCCGGAACAGTATAAGCGCGTGCGGGATCAGGTGTGCTGTCATCACTGGTATCAGCGGTGACCACCAGCGACTGCTCGTTGCGGAGATCGCTCTCTGCTGCAAACGCGCTTTGAAGAGTCACGGCTTCAATAATACCGAGCGTCAATAGTGAATAACAAAACGTTTTGGTCATGCCTGGCATGGCAATGGCGCGAATAGTAGAAATCTCTTTGAAAGACAATTAAATACCTCATTTATTATAGTTAATGCTTTTGACTTACCGGCCTTATATGCCATTCATTAAGTGCATATATATGCCAGAAACAGGTCATGCATACGCTATAGTAAATGCAAATGATATTGATTGCCATTTAGTTTATTATCAAAACTCTCCCTCTTCTGCTGCAATACGCGCACGCTGATGTGCAACTGCAATGACAAACCGATGACGTTTAAAAATGGACAGCTATCAGAGCCGTTTACCTTAAGATCCCTGCCGGGTGAATGTGACGAGGATGCTGCAAATAGCCGGCGCGTTGTCATCATGTTGATGAGATCTGCTTTGTGGTAAATCAGACCAGGGAACGGGAGATAAGCTCTGCTCCCAATACCATCAGGAGCAGGAGAAAACAGCGTCTGAAAAGCCGCGCGCTGATATGCATCCGCAGTTGCTGTCCCAGCCACATACCCGCCAGCGCAGGTAATACGGACGTCAATGAGAGTGAGAGCTGCTCCGTTGTAAAGGTGTTGTGCAAATAAAGCCCTGCAGAGAGCCCTATCGTCGAAACGGTGAATGAGAGGCCCAGCGCCTGGACAAGCTCATCTTTACTAAAGTGAAGCGACTGAAGAAATGGCACGGCCGGCATAACAAATACGCCTGTTGCGCCGGTAATCACGCCGGTTATGCCTCCAATAATGGGTGACAGCCATTTCTCTGTGGTCAGTGAAACCGCAAAAGCAGGTGAAGCCAGCGCAAAGAGAGCATAGATAATTAACATCCCGCCCAGACCGCAGGCTGACCAGATGGGATCAACGCTGACAAGCAGCGAAGAAGCTGCGATTGTGCCCGTTAAACTAAGCAGCATCATCAGCCACAGACGGCGGATAATCGGCAGCGCTGAAGGGCCGGTAAAGAGCTGCAGCACATTGGTGACAAAAGAAGGAATAACCAGCAGAGCCGCTGCGGCTGGCGGAGACATAAGCAGGCCAAGTAATCCCATAGCCACCGTTGGTAAGCCCATTCCGGTTACGCCTTTAACAAAGCCGGCGAGTATAAAAATGATAAAAAAAGTGAGATAAAGTTGTTCGCTCATAAAACCGCCCCGCCTGATGATTGCAGTGATTCAACCATCCCGGCGATCGGTGGACAATCTGGTTTAAGCGCATCATGCTTCGGATAATCCGAAGGCTGAAAATGAGGTCACTATGAAGCTGGATTTTTCTGACCTGAAACTTGTCGTCTCCATTGCTGATGCAGGCAGTATTACCCAGGGGGCGCGGCATGCCTGCCTGGCAATCGGCTCAGCCAGTGAAAGACTCAGATCAATAGAAGCCGATATCGGGGCAAAGCTGTTTACCCGCCATCCGAGAGGGATCATTCTTACTGA
This sequence comes from Pantoea sp. RIT413, assembly GCF_003057675.2. Lineage (NCBI taxonomy): Bacteria > Pseudomonadati > Pseudomonadota > Gammaproteobacteria > Enterobacterales > Erwiniaceae > Pantoea > Pantoea sp. RIT413. The sequence continues at coordinate 360,439 of NZ_QBJB02000002.1, read as the reverse complement.
GGCTGGCGAAATCCTGATCTGTCATGCACGTGAGCTACTCTTCCGCCAGGAGAAGCTGAAAGCTGAGCTGGGCGCTTACATTACTGGCGTAACCGGAAAAATAGGGTTGTATGCCAACACCTCAGCCATGACCGGGTTTCTGCCCGGCAGGCTTGCGCGATGGCTGGCAGAATATCCGGATGTGACTATTGAGCTGGAAGAGCGGAGCAGCGCAGATACCATTAACAGCATACATAATGGCACCGCTGAAGCAGGCCTCGTCTCAGATGCGGTTGATGCGCGCAACCTCACGCTTGAACCCGTAGCAGATGACAATCTTGTTCTGATTGTTCCATCCTCTCATGCGCCTGGTTCGAGAGAGCATGTCTCTCTCGCCGACGTCTATGATGAGCCTTTTATTGGTTTATACCCCGGTAATGCGTTGCAGGATCATATCAGCGGACATGCCAGAGCATCTGGCCACTCACTGAACTATCGCATCAGAATGAGCGATTTTGAGGGAATGTGCGAAATGGTCAGTAACGGTATCGGCGCAGGGGTTCTTCCTTTATTGACTGCTGAACGTTTCAGTAGCAAATTCCTTTACCGCATAGTACCCCTCACCGACCCGTGGGCGCAGCGGCGGATCTGCATTTGTTATAAAACGCTGCAATCGCTTAGTCCCGGCATGGCCAGACTGCTCGCTTTTCTCAGGATAAGGGAGGTGTAATTCTCTTGTCAGGCCGTTTTTGAATTTTGCCGTAAGCTTTAAACAGTTTTTAATTCAGCCTGCCAGCATTAAAAGCATGCGGCAGGCCAAACGCTTTTTATTATCAGAGGTACTGATGAAAACGCTGGTTATGTCTCTGCTCTTCATTCCATTCATATCGAATGCTGCCCTGACCGCACCTGATTATCCTGGCTGCAATGTCAACGTACAGCGTCAGATTACAGGCGAAACGGGAGGATCAATGTCCGACCCGCTGCAGGCTCATATCTCTGTACGCGCTAATATCCTGCAGGCAGATATCGGTACTGCCCGCAAAGCGCGTGTTCTGACTCAGTTGCGCGCCGATAAACTCTGGCAGCGTGTTGAGGTCGTGCGGCGTGATACTGACAGGTTAGTACAGAAACAAGGTTTTCTGAGTGCAGCTGAGCGTGCAAGTTACGATCGTGAACTGGATGATGTGGCCGCAGTGCTCTGTAGATAAATTGCCGGCTGCTTGTCTGGGGAACAGTACCAGGCAAAGTCATACGCGCGTTCAACAGCCAGGAGCCGTTACAACAACAGGGCATGACAGCGGCCGGAAATGACGCTCCATCGGGCGCTCAGGATTCATGCGGCAGACCTTCCCTGCCAGCATTGTGTTGCCAGGGTTTCCTCCCGACACAGATCCTGTTCAGCATACAGATATACCTGAGGTCGCAAACAGGTATGCCTCGTGCTATACCTTACGCTGCCGGTGCATTTTTCGGGATCGACAGATAGTGGCGTGGTTTTGTTCTGCCCAGTAAATAAGCTGTTGCATCGGTACCAGAAAAGATCTTCCGAGGTTCGTCAGCGCATACTCAACGCGGGGAGGAATTTCTGCATATACTGTCCGGCTGATATAACCATCTGTTTCGAGACGTTTTAGCGTTCGGGAAAGCATTTGCCGTGAAATATCTTCAATTTCCCGATTCAGCTCATTAAACCGTATTGTACGTTCTGCCAGCGCTTCGAGAATAAGTAAACTCCACTGATCCCCTATCTGATCCAGCACATCGCGTATCGGACAGAGCTGCCCGTATTGAGTGATAATTTCATCATCATTTTCATTTCCCATTTTTTGATATTGCCTCGTATTTGTCAGTCACTTTTCTGTGACCAGGTAAGAAAATTGTGACCTCTTGTTGAGGGCCAGAAAGCAAGGTAACCTGAATTTGTTCTACGGTCTATTTTTGTGACCACCTTTATATATCAATTCATCCAGAAGAGTTTTTGACAGGAGATCAATAATGAAGAAACGTATTCAGGCCGTGGTATTTATTACCGGAATGCTTATGGCCGGTTCTGCCCTGTCGGCTCAGACAGAAGCCGAACGTACAGATGAAGAAGCAAACCGCAGGCTGGTAATAGATTTTTATGATCGGTTTTTTAATCGTCATGAGACCAGGGAAGCAGCCAAAGTCGTGGCTGATAATTACCGTCAGCACAACCCGGAAGTCCCGGACGGGAAAGCACCGTTCGTCGACTATTTTACCGGTTTTTTCAGGGACAATCCGCAGTCGCATGCACGCATTGTACGCAGCGCTGTCGATGGCGACCTGGTATGGTTGCAGGTTCATTCGGTCAATAACAATCACGATCGCGGTCAGGCTGTGCTTGACATATTTCGGGTCAGCGAAGGAAAAATAGTAGAGCACTGGGATATTATTCAGAATGTACCGGAGCAGTCGGCCAACGGTAATACAATGTTTTAATTCTACGGCGGGTTAATTCAGCGCTTCCTCTTTTGATATATCTTCGGGCTTTTCTGACAAACCCGAAGATACACCTTGCCGCAACCACGTTATGTGTTAAACGATATACCGGGATTATGTTTACCGGCGTTGTTTTGTATCTGGCATAAACAGCGTAGCGAAGCCCAGCAGCGGCAGGAAAGCACACAGGCCATAAACCCACTCAATGCCGTATATATCTGCCATTTTGCCAAGACCGGCGGCGGCGAGCCCGCTGACGCCAAACATGGTACCAAACATGATCCCGGCGACCATCCCTGCACGACCCGGGACAATTTCCTGAGCGTAAACCACCAGCGCAGAGAAAGCTGAAGAGAGGATCAGGCCGATAAAGATGGTGAACACAATGGTCCAGACCAGGCCAACGTGTGGCAGTAACAGTGAAAACGGAATAACGCCTAAGAACGAGATCCAGACCACCGCCTTACGACCGATGCGATCGCCTATAGGTCCGCCGGCAAACGTCCCGACCGCCACTGCCGCCAGAAACGCAAACAGGCAGAACTGCGCGTGCTCCAGCGGCATGCTGAAGCGGTGGACGAGATAAAACGTAAAATAGTTACTCAGCGAAGCGATATAAGTAAATTTCGCGAACATCAGAACGCTGACCACGGCCAGCGCCTGAAAGACTTTTGCCCGGGAAAACGTCTGCAGCGGGGCGCTGCCGTGGCGCTTCATGTGCGCCTGACCGTGGCGGGCGGACCACTGGCTAAGCCGGGTCAGAATTACAATCGCGACCAGCGCACACAGCATTAGCCAGGCAACAGAGAGCTGGCCATGAGGAATAATCAGCAGCGCGGCCAGCAGAGGGCCAAACGCCGATCCCGCATTTCCGCCAACCTGAAAAGCGGACTGCGCGGTGCCAAACCGCCCTCCCGACGCCATGCGGGCGATGCGCGAGGCTTCCGGATGAAAGACGGACGATCCAACGCCAATCAGCGCAGCGGCAACTAAAATCACTAAAAAATTGCCGGCAACCGCGAGCAGCCCGATCCCCAGCAAGGTGACGCCCATGCCCGCAGGCAGCAGAAAGGGTCTGGGGTGTTTATCCGTGTAAAGCCCGACCCAGGGCTGAAGCAGGGACGCCGTTATCTGATAGACGAGAGAAATCAGGCCAATCTGCGCGTAGGTAAGCGTAAAGTTCGCCTTAAGCATGGGATAGATTGAAGGCAGTACGGCCTGAATCATATCATTACAGCCGTGCGCGAGCGCGGTAGCGCCTACGATACTGACCAGGAACCCCTGAGCGGGACTGGCTGTTTCCGCGGCAGGGATCGCCGGAGAAGGTTCAGATTCTGTAGAGTGTGAAGCCATAGTCATGTCTCTTTGCGGGTGAAGGTAAGTCGGTTTTAATTGTCTGGTTTTTGCTACAGTTTGCCGTAATAGCGGCGTTTAGCCAGTCAGGATGCCCAGACGGATAATCATACATGCAGGGCTTTAATCTGAAATGCCAGACAATATAGATAAAAAGCCAGGAGACGATAAGACAATCGAATGGTCTGCGCTTGCCAAACGCTGCCAGCGTGGAGATACCGATCCGCCTCATTACCACGTTGAGGGACAGCTGCTGTATGCAACTCAGGGAGTGATGCTGGTTGAGACGGGCGATAAACACTGGGTAATTCCCCCGCAGCGGGCGCTCTGGCTCCCGGCGCTTCAGGAGCATAGCTACAGCCTGCTTTCACATACCGAACTCCGCACGCTCTATTTCAGCCGCAGCCTTATTGATGCATGCAGCCGCTTTACCAAAAGTGACGCCGTCCACGTCATCACAGCGACGCCTCTGGTTAAAGAGCTGATAGCCGGACTGTTCAGCACCGGCTACCAGGCTGGCAGCCAGCGGACAATGGCGCTGTTGTTAATGGAAATCCTCAGTGAAGCAGAGCATCAAATGACCGAACTGCCCATGCCGCAGGACGAGCGCCTGTCCCGGGTCGCCACCGAGCTGCTGGTAAACCAGCGCTGGGCAACGTCAATGAGCGACATGGCGGATCTGGCGACGATGTCAGAGCGCACCTTCTCCCGGCTTTTTATCCGTGATACCGGGTTTAGCTTCAGAAACTGGAAGCAGCGGGCGCGGATCTGCGTCTCGCTGGATCTGCTCTCAGCGGGTACGCCTGTTAAGCAGGTCGCTTATCAGCTTCAATTCTCCTGCCCGGCTGCATTTACGGCAGCATTTCGTTCAGTGCTGGGCGTCACTCCGCACAGTTTTTTGACCTGAACTTTGCGCAAGTCGGGTGCCAGCGCTTAGCCAGTTAGATCGCGGGCAGGAAGCAGAAACCGGCTACGATAAGCAGGTATCGATAAGCCTGGCATCCTGTCCTGACAACCCCTCATCGTTAATTTATTGCTGCGCTCCAGGCGTTGAAACCCAGAATAGCCGCCGCGTAGAGACTTATCGCAATAATGCTTACACAAGTCCCGTATGTGATAGGTTTTGCTGAATTGCCAGTTCCCAGGTAGTGCGTTTCCAGCACGATAATATTTGCTGCGGGTGGCAGCAGGCAAAACAGATATAACGTTGCCGGATTATCAGCTATGAGCCTGAAGTTAAGTAATATTGCGAGGATAAACAGTAACGATATCAGCACGGCCATTACGATCGACCTGAGCAGAAACGGCCTGACCTCCTGCAAAACATCGCTGAACGAGAACCTGATTTTTGACAGCCAGAGCCCGAGCACGGCCATACCCAGAAAACTCATCATAAATTTCGCTACGCTATAGAGGTCTGCTCCCCAGCGGTTAACGTCGTGACTTAAGGGAATCAGCGCAGCGCCAATAAATAGCGCCAGCACCGGAGGAGTCTGAGCCAATTGCAGTAGGTTAAACCGGTTCCCTGATAGCATACCGGCCCCCACTGAATTTCCTACGATTGAACTGCCGACGTAGGCTGCAATGATTATGGTCGCTGCGTCATTACCAAACAGTGCGCTGGCAACAGGCAGCCCCAGCCAACCAATATTGAGGTAGCTGAAACAAAGACTTCTTACCGGATCGCGCAAAATTCGCTGGCAAGTAAAGAGCATAAACAGCATAGATACTGCCGCTGCAATGATAATGGTACTCATGCTATCAAATCGGGTAGATATATTAAAAATGATCACAACGGGGATAGCAACACGCGTCAGAATCCACGACGCCGCCGTTTTGAAATCCAGTGCAGTTTGTCCTACAAGCCAGCCGGCTAATAGATAAATCAGGGGAAAGAAAATAGTCACAATGCTTCCTTTGCGTCTGCTGAGCTGAATTCTATAGCCCACTGTTTAGCCCAGGTCTCCGCACAGCGTGCGTTGAACCAAAAGGCATTGGTTGAAAACAAACTTCCTTTATTGAGCGGCCCGATGTTAAACAAGCCAGAGACCTTACGGTTGTTTACCCTGCAATGAAACGTCAGCGGGTCGATATTAATGCCGCCGCAGGGATGTTCTTCAATTAATGACTGGCTAAGCAGGTCATTCAACAATGGCTGTGTTGTTTGACCAATATCAAGCCTGCCTCCTGTTGCATCCCAAAAATGACGGAATGAAAGCGTTTCTGACCGGGTTTGCAATACATAATGGCTGTCAGTATGTTCCGGAGCAGCAAGCGCCTGATGAAACCTTACCCTCCCATGAGCAGAAGCCTCGATCAGTTCACCAAACACCTCCTGAGGTACCGGATGGCGCCAGGCGGCCCACACCGCACCGTACATTTTCATAAATCGCAGCTTTTGTTCGGATGTGAATGCGTTCCAGAGCTTGTGCATATACGGCCGTGTTGAAACCAGAACATCCTGCCAGGGCAGATCACCATTCTCCGCACGCGTAAGCAGCATGCGGAAATACCCGGTCTGCCGCTCCTCACGTAACAGGTTCATAGCAGGCCGGAATTCCCCTTTTTCTCTTAGAAGGTGAAACTCTTTGCGGAGGAGGCGGGAAAACACGTTCAGCATGTCTTCACTTTCCGCAGTAGCAGACATGATATTACGCCAGGTCAGGTGAACGGGTATGTAGCGAGCACTGCTTGTCAGGCAGGTCGGAACATAGCCGCTGCGTGAAAAGAGATGGATTTTTACCTGACTTTTGCCGAACGCATAGCGAAACGCATCAACAGCCGTGAGACCGCTACCGGCGATGATTAGCGGCGCAGAAGAAGACTGATCAAACTGCGTATAATGCGAAATAAAACCTGGCTTTCCAGCGAACGCCGGAAAGGCGCTTTCAGATAATGCCCCCAGGCACATCACAACGTTACGAGCGAAGAGTGTGTTACCGTTGTCATCGCACAGGGAGAACAATTCTCCCTGCTTCCTGATGCTCACCACGCTGTGGTGGAATTCATCAATTTTCAGTATCCCGGCCTGCTTAACGTCACGGTAAGTCTGGCGGATAAAATCTGAGTATCTGAGGCGCGATGGCCAGCGTTCACGGGAGTTAAAAGTGGTATGTAACCAGTGACCAAACAGTTCCGGTTCAGTTGATGTCACCGACATCAATCCCGGCGGGGTATTGACCTTATGCATGGCATCAGCATCACCAAAGGCTTTTCCTTTTGCAAAGCTGGCTGGGGGATTGAAAACGGCAATTCGCGGTTGAGCCGTTCTGATGTTATAAATTTCATCCTGTAGCTGGCTGAGTAAGCATGTTCCTGTCGCCCCCAACCCTACAATTGCAACGTCATACATGACTAATACGTCCTGTTAATCATTTGAAGTGCTTATATAACAACAAACCCTGGCTAAGGTAAATAAATCTCATTTAATGTAAAGTTACGCAAAAACAATATTTAACTTTATGATTTTAATGATAATAAAATCAGCATAGAAAGTATCGACTGTAATAATCTGCTATTTCGGAGTTTCGCATTGCACCCATTATTGATAACTTCTGCTTCTTTTATGAGCGCCTCCGTACAAACCTATACTTTTATTCCTGATGTAACCTGCAAAGCAGATACCCATCTCCAGACCGCTGGAAACAGCAGAATCCTGTCTGGTTCAGATGCATACCGGCAATAATCAGTTTGTCATCCACGGCCTGTTGCAGCGCTTTTTTCCTTGTCTCTTCAGCCTGTAGAGGATTGACATCAAACATGATTGAAACAGCGGGAACTGCTGACTGAATATAGGGAAAATGAACGACATCTCCCCATATTAACACCGCTTTTTTATCGGAATGAATATGAAATCCGGTGTGTCCTGGGGTATGGCCTGGCAGCCATACAGGGCGAATGCCCTGCACAACTTCATTTTCATCAAGCAGGCGTATCTTCCCGGCATAGGCGGCCAGGACTTTTCGGAACAGTGCAAAATTATGTTTGCCGCGCTCACTGGCTCTCTGTAGTTTTTCATTATCCTGCCAGTGCGCAATTTCAAGGGGATGAATATAGAGATCAGCTTTTTTATATACCGGCTCTCCGTTTTCATGCAGCAGACCGCCGATATGATCGGGATGACCGTGCGTCAGTAATATCCTGTCTACGTCATCAGGCAGAATGCCGAGCATCGTCAGCTTCTCCTTAAGCCTCCCACCCACGTTGTTTTGCCCGCCAGCGCCCGCATCTACCAGAATAGTGTGTCCATATCCACGGATGAGATAACCGTTAATATGGATATCACCCTGTCTCTCAATCCCGGCAGCGCACTGGATACTTGCAGCCTTTGCGACGTCAATACCTGAAAGAAGATCAAGCGTGGCCGCCATAGTGCCATCGCTCAGCGCAATAACCTGATAACCGCCAACCTGACAGGTCGGGAAACTATCACCGTGCATACATACCTCATAATAGTGCTGGCAGGCGCCCGCTTGCCTGATGTGTTTTCATCATGCTAAGCAACTGTTTTCCCGATTTAAATCGAAATTAATTCACTGATTAATGATATTTTGTCACTGTAAAGAATTTTGTATCAATAATCAGGCCGTATTAATGCTAAGAAAAATTCCCAGTAGTCGAGCCATGCTTGCCTTTGAAGCCGCAGCAAGGCATGGAAATTTTGCGCGGGCAGCGCAGGAGTTATCACTTACCGAAGGCGCAATCAGTCGACAAATAGCCCGCCTTGAGTCCATGTTAAACTGCAGATTGTTTGATCGCAGCGGAAGTCGCGTTACGCTCAATTCAGTTGGCGCCCGCTATGCAGATCAAATACGCGAATCGCTTGACCGGCTGGAAAGAGATACGCAATCGGTCATAGGTGTGCCAGAAGGCGGTAAGACTCTGGAGATTGCTGCCCTGCCAACGTTTTCATGCCGCTGGCTAATCCCGCGTCTGAAAAGCTTTTATACCCTGTATCCGGAAATTAGTGTGAACATCGCCGCCAGAACAGATCCTTTTATTCTCGCTGGCAGTGGTTTTGACGCGGTAATACATTTCGATCATCCGGCATGGGCAGGTATGCATATGCAGTTTCTTTTTCAGGAAACGCTGCTGCCTGTATGCCATCCGGCACTTCTGAAGAACAAAAAAGAGAGCGTGCCGCTTAATGAGCTGCCTCGCATTCACCGTCTTCAGAATCCGCAGGCATGGCAGTACTATGCGCAGGAAACCGGAATTGAACTTGATAACCCGGCGCAGGGAGTCCGCTATGATCTGCACGAAATGTCTATCGCCGCAGCGCTGTCAGTACAGGGCGTTGCACTGGTGCCGCGGATATATGTCGAAAAAGAGTTAACTAACGGCGAGCTTATTGCTCCCTGGCCTGAGTCTGCTTCACTCAGCAAAAAGTTTCATTTAATAAAACCGGCTTCAACAGGCATAAATGAAACGGCGCTGCATGCTTTTGAGCAATGGCTGATGACGGAAATTAATCCGAAAGCATAACGTCGCCGTTATTGATAAAACCAACTTCTGACGCTGATAACGCTCCGAACACGTCTCCGACCGTTGCAGAACTGCGCGTGCGGGTGCTCTGGTCGGAAGCAAGATGAAGGCACAGACTGACCCCTTCCCGCCGTCGTTTAAGGCCAGCTGTTTTTGCCTCTCCCGCTCTGTTGGCGGAATGCCAGGGTGTCAGTGGCCGATACGGTTTCCGTGCTCATCGATAATCTGTTCACCATCTTCTTTCATCAATGCCCCTTTCTGTGGATCAGGCAGAATATCCAGAACGGCTTCAGACGGACGACAGAGCGCTGTACCGAGCGGCGTTACCACCACCGGACGGTTAATGAGAATGGGGTGAGCCAGCATAGCATCCAGCAGTTCGTCATCGCTGAACCGATCCTCTGCCAGACCCAGCTGCTCAAACGGATCCGTATTTTTGCGCAGCAGTGCGCGCACGCTGATTCCCATATCTGCAATCAGCGTCTGCAGCTCAGCGCGTGTCGGCGGCGTCTCCAGATATAAAATCACTGCTGGCTCCACGCCACTATTGCGGATAAGCGCCAGGGTGTTACGGGACGTGCCGCAGGCCGGGTTGTGGTAAATAGTAATGTCAGTCATCAGTCATACTCCATACAGGCGCTGCATGCACGCAGCCCGGATCACGTTTAAACAGACAGGCGCAGGGCCAGCGCGGCCAGCGTCACAAAAAGCACCGGCAGGGTCATCACGATGCCAACACGAAAGTAATAGCCCCAGCTAACAGTGATATTTTTTTGCGCCAGAACGTGCAGCCACAGCAGGGTTGCCAGGCTGCCAATCGGGGTAATTTTCGGGCCGAGGTCGCAGCCAATGATGTTCGCGTAAATCATTGCCTCTTTTACCGTGCCCTGAGCGGTACTGCCGTCAATAGAGAGCGCCCCGACCAGCACGGTGGGCATGTTATTCATGACCGATGACAGAAATGCCGTCAGAAAGCCCGTACCCAGCGTTGCCCCCCAGACGCCGTGCTCTGCAAAGCGGTTCAGAATGGCTGAGAGATCATCCGTCAGGCCGGCATTACGCAGACCATATACCACCAGATACATGCCCAGCGAGAAGATAACGATTTGCCAGGGTGCACCTTTCAGCACCTTACGGGTATCGATAACGTGTCCTTGGCGTGCAACCAGCCAGAGAATGAAGGCCGCCGCTGCCGCAACCAGGCTGACCGGTACGCCAAGCGGCTCCAGCGCAAAAAAACCGGCCAGCAGCAGAATCAGCACCAGCCAGCCGGTTTTGAAGGTCCGCCTGTCACGGATAGCGTCACGGGGCATTTTTAGCTTTGTCAGGTCATAACCTGCCGGAATATCTTTGCGGAAAAACAGGTGCAGCATTACCAGCGTAGCCACTACGGAAGCCATATTCACCGGCACCATAACGGACGCATATTCGCTAAAGCCCAGCGTAAAGAAATCCGCCGTTACGATGTTGACCAGGTTCGATACGATGAGCGGCAGGCTGGACGTGTCCGCGATAAACCCAGCCGCCATCACAAATGCCAGCGTGGCACCTGGGCTGAAGCCCAGCGCCAGCAGCATGGCGATGACAATCGGCGTGAGGATAAGCGCCGCGCCGTCATTGGCGAACAGCGCCGCCACCGCCGCGCCCAGCAGAACAATATACGTGAACAGCAGCCTGCCTCTGCCGCCTCCCCAGCGGGAAACATGCAGTGCCGCCCACTCAAAAAAGCCGGATGCATCCAGCAGCAGGCTGATGATGATAACCGCGATAAACGTGGCCGTGGCGTTCCAGACAATCTGCCAGACCGCCGGAATATCCCCGATATGCACCACGCCCGTCAGCAGCGCCAGCGCAGCCCCGATAACAGCACTCCAGCCAATACTGAGTCCTTTCGGCTGCCAGATAACCAGCACCAGCGTCAGAACAAAAATTGCACCTGCCAGAAACATAGTCCCTCCTTCACTACTGCACCTCACAGAATAAGCACAGCGCAACCAGAAACGTTAAATATGGAAAAGCATATATGTATAGGTAAATTTTTAAATGCAGACAGGTTTGCCATTGGTCGTAGCGTTGTCCCGCTCAGCCTGCCGGCTAAGATGCTGGATGTCATCCTGCTGACACAGATAAGCCTGTTCAATCACGGCTGCAGCCCAGGCGGGCATGTGAGGGGACAGCCGGTAATGGATCCATTTGCCGTCACGCCTGTCGATAAGCAGGCCGCTGTCTCTGAGTAGCGCAAGATGCCGGGATACTTTGGGCTGGCTCTCTTTCAGTATCAGCGTCAGCTCGCATACACAGAGTTCACCTTTTTCACGCAGAAGCAGGACAAGCTTTAAACGCGTTTCGTCAGACAGCCCCTTGAAAAGCTGAAGAGGAAAAAGCTGAGGCATGATAACTCCGGGTAGCTGGCGTAAAAAGCCAGTGTGACTTTACGCGCAAATGCCGTCAACACATATGCATAAATTCATATATAAATACCAGGCTGATTCCATGTATGTTTCTGCGGTGACATGCGCAGACATGGTTAATATACACGCTGGTACCGCTGTTCGCAGCCCTGTTCCGCTTGCTGAAACGTTGACCTCTCACCGTTTTTGTTTATAGTTTAGTGCCTGTCCTGAGAGGGGCAGGCTTCGCCGTCAGCGCCCCGCCCCGGGTTTCGCTGGCTTATTGCAGTCCTGAAGGCATCCTTTTGCCGTAAAGGAGAACTCAAAAATTATGCGTCTTACGCCACCCTGAGTCGTCACCCTTCCCTGTCGCACTGAGTAGTTTCAGTCGCGCACTCAAAAACATCCCGTCTGCGGATGTGCTTTTTCGTCCCTGAATTTTTTGCCCTCACGGGCTGACTGTATCTAAAATCTGAGAAATTACTATGCTGCTGTCCTCGACGCGTAAGGACTGGCTGGGCAACGTCCGTGGTGACGTGCTCGCCGGTATTGTCGTCGCGCTCGCGCTCATTCCTGAAGCGATCGCGTTTTCCATCATTGCCGGAGTCGACCCGCAGGTCGGCCTCTACTCGGCCTTCTGTATTCCCGTGGTTATGGCCATCTTTGGCGGACGTCCCGCCATGATTTCATCGGCTACCGGCGCCATGGCGCTGCTGATGATAACGCTGGTGAAAGATCACGGCCTGCAGTATCTGCTGGCGGCATCAGTGCTAACCGGCCTGCTGCAGCTGGTCGCCGGCTACCTGAAGCTTGGCAGCCTGATGCGCTACGTGTCGCGCTCGGTCGTGACGGGCTTCGTCAACGCGCTGGCCATTCTGATTTTTATGGCACAGTTGCCGGAGCTGACCAACGTGACCTGGCACGTGTATGCGCTCACCGCCGCAGGCCTGGCAATCATCTACCTCTTTCCGTACCTCAATAAAACTATTCCCTCCCCGCTGGTCTGCATCGTGGTGCTGACCGCCATCTCCATGTGGCTGCATCTGGACGTGCGCACCGTGGGCGACATGGGCAAGCTGCCCGACAGCCTGCCGGTGTTCCTCATTCCGGACATTCCGCTGAACCTGGATACGCTGCTGATTATCCTGCCTTACTCCGCCGGCCTTGCCGTGGTGGGACTGCTGGAGTCGATGATGACCGCCACTATCGTGGACGACATGACCGACACCCCGAGCGATAAAAACCGCGAGTGCAAGGCGCAGGGCATCGCCAACGTCTGCACGGCGTTTATCGGCGGCATGGCGGGCTGCGCCATGATTGGTCAGTCGGTGATTAACGTAAAATCCGGCGGGCGCGGGCGTCTCTCCACCCTGACGGCCGGGCTGGTGCTGCTCTGTCTGATTATTTTCCTCCGCGATCAGGTGTCGCAGATCCCGATGGCGGCGCTGGTCGCGGTGATGATCATGGTCTCCATCGGCACCTTCTCCTGGCGATCCATCACCGACCTGCGCCGCCATCCGCTCTCGACCAGCGTGGTCATGCTGGCAACCGTGGTCGTGGTGGTGGCCACCGACAACCTGGCCTTCGGCGTGCTGACCGGGGTGCTGATTGCTTCGCTGAACTTTGCCACTAAGGTAGCGCGCTTTATGACGGTCAGATCGTCACGGGAGGGTGAGACACGGATCTATACCGTGACCGGCCAGGTATTTTTTGCCTCCGCCGATCGCTTTATGAGCCACTTTGACTTCAGGGAAGCGGCAGAGCGCGTGGTCATTGACGTCACGCACGCCCACTTCTGGGACATCACCGCCGTTAGCGCACTGGACAGGGCGGTAATTAAGTTCCGCCGCGAAGGCGCTGAGGTAGAAATACCGGGCATGAACGACGCCACCCGTACCCTCGTTGACCGCTTCGGCGTGCATGACAAGCCGGAAGAAGCGGAAAAACTGATGGGCGGTCACTAACTGACAGGAGTTACAGCTATGAACAATACCGTTGTGGCCTGCGTGGATGGTTCGCCGTCAACCGGGCCAGTCTGTGACTACGCGGCGTGGGCCGCCGCCGGCCTTTCCGCGCCGCTGGCCCTGCTGCACGTGCTGGAAAAAGACGGTCATCCGGCCGTCTCTGACCTGAGCGGCAGCATTGGCATCGACAGCAAAGAGCTGCTGACCGAAGCGCTTGTGCGCGTGGAGGGTGAGCGCAGCCGCCTGCTTATGGCGCAGGGGAAAACTATTCTGGCTGGCTGTGCTGAACGGCTGGCCCGGGCGGGACGCCCGGAGGTACGCCAGCTGCAGATGCACGGCGCACTGGACGAAATCCTTGCCGGGCTGGATGACGTCAGGCTGATGGTGCTCGGACGACGGGGCGCAGAACATACGGTGGGCAGCCAGCTGGAAAGCGTCATCCGCCTGCAGAAAGCGCCCGTGCTGGTTGTGCCGGAAACGTTTATTGCGCCATCCCGGGTACTTTTTGCCTGGGATGGCAGCGAGGCCAGCCGCCGAAACCTGACCCGGCTGACCGTGAGCCCGCTGCTTCGCGGCCTGGCCTGCCATGTTGTGATGGTGAACGGCGACGATGCTTCACTCCATGATGCGCAGCACATCCTGCAGGCAGCCGGCATTGATGCAGAGTCACGGCTGATACAGGATGAATCCGTCTCGCGCGGGCTGTGCCGTTACGCGCAGGAGAACGGAACGGACCTGATCGTGATGGGAGCCTGGGGACACTCCCGGCTGCGCCGCTTCTTTATCGGCAGTCACACCACGGCGATGCTGGCTGAAAGCCGTTATCCGCTGCTGATGCTGCGGTAAACGTTACGGGCCTGCAATCGCAGACCCTTTTCATAACGAGCCTCCGGAACACAAGTCCCGGAGCAGTTCATTTGTGCGGCGCCTTTGTCAGCCGTGCTCAGGGAATACCATGCGTCAGCTGTTTCGCTTTATGTATCAGCACGGCAGTCATCTCGCCTTTGGCGCGATACTGATGGCCATGTCGAGTTTTGGACAGACTTACTTCGTATCGCTTTACGGGCAGGACCTGCGTCAGGCATTCGGGCTCAGCGACGGCGGACTGGGCGGCCTTTATGCCGCGGGCACCGTGATGAGTGCCGTCACCCTGACATGGGCGGGCCGGCTGATTGACTACACCACTACCCGTCGATTCACCCTGACCGTTACCCTGCTGCTGATAACGGCGTGCCTGCTCGTCTCCGGTGCGCAGGCGGCATGGACGCTCTGTGCAGGCTTTTACCTGCTTCGCCTCGGCGGACAAGGCCTGATGGTGCATACCGCCCTGACGGCGACTGCGCGCCAGTTTCCGCTTGATGCTGGCAAGGCACTGGGTGCTATCGCACTGGGCCTGTCGCTCGCACAGGCGCTGTTTCCGTTGGCTGCCGTGCAGATTAACGCTCTGACGGGATGGCGCACTGCCTGGCTGATAAACGCTGCGGTTCTGGTGGCCGGCGTTGCGCTGGCTGTCAGCTGCCTTCCGCGCGCTGCCGAAAAGCCGCTGCGGACGTTCAGAAAGCGGGGCGCAGAGAAGGTTCGCGAAGCGTCAGTATGGAAGAACCGGAATCTGCTTTTTGCTCTGCCCGCAGTGCTGGCGTCACCTTTCATCACCACAGGGTTCTTTTTCCATCAGGCGCGTCTGGCAGAGGAGAAAGGATGGGCGCTGTCGTGGGTTGCAGGGTGGTTTATTGCTTACGCGATAACGCAGGCGGTTTCCCTGTTATCATTTGGTCCGCTGATAGACCGGCTGACGCCACGCCGTCTGTTACCGTGGTTTCTGCTGCCGCAGGGCGCTGGCATGCTGGCGCTGTGGCTCAGTAACAGCGTGTGGGTCACGCCGTTTTATCTCATCATGACCGGTATATCGTCAGCCATTGCGTCCACACTGGCGACTGCGCTATGGGTACAGCTGTTTGGCCCCGCGCAACTGGCAAAGGTGCGCTCGGCTGTTGAGGCGGGTACCGTGCTTGCCAGTGGTGCCTCTCCGGTCATCATGGGCGTTCTGATTGATAACCATATTGCCCTTCGGGTGCAGGCGCTGTTATGCCTCGTCTTTATACTCGCGGCCAGTCTGGTGGCAACCCGTGTCAGAGCTGGCGTACCGGAAAATGAAACTGATATTTCTGGCTGATCGGAACACGATACGTGAGGCAGGAAATACTGTCCGCTTTGTGCCAGAAGTGGACGTTTCCGGCATCTGCATGCACTAAGCCGTGGAGAATAGCTTTCACTGCATAACCATACAGATATACAGGAATTATCAGGGGCATTTGTCAGTATTTCGGACAGGAAAAATACCGAAAACAGCCTTCGGGCTGCAGAACCGCGCTGAGGGCTTTTCAGGCGGTGCATCAGGCACTTTTATATAAAAAAGACTCTCATACATACAGTAAATCGTGCATGCTTCATGACACAAATTCACAGGTAGTGAATCCGATTGAATAAGGAATTCAGGACGTGATTGACTTCACCCGTTTTGTCGAACGCTATGAGCAATTTAACGCTTCATTACTCCCTTCTGATAACATCACCGAAAGCCGGATCAATGATTTATATATCCGGGTATACAGGCCAATGGCAGCCCTTGATGAGGTTCTTATTGTCTACCATGGTGGCGGGGTCAACTCTGACGCTGGCTACGACATTCTTGCACGACAGTTGAGTTACGATCTGCCCGTCTGTGTTTGTCTCGTCGATATCCGTGGGCACGGTCGTTCGGTAGGTGTCCGGGGAGAAGCTTCCAGTCCTGTTCAAATCTGGCGTGATGTGGATGTCGTCATTGATTATGTCCGAACCTCTTTTCCTGATGCCAGAATTCACTTGCTTGGGCACTCCAGTGGAGGCGGTATGCTGATAAATTACTTTACCCGATACTCTCTATCGAGGGTTGTTGAAAGCCTGATCTTGCTAGCCCCAGCATTAGGTCCTTTTTCACCTCCTGCTCTGAACCGCGAGTTTTCCTCTCCCTTTACATCGATAAACCGTTTGAGCTTCATAATCAATGCTATGAGTGCAGGTTTTCTATGTGGACGTCGTGCAGGAGTAAGGCTTAATTTCCCCTGTGAGGTTATTAATGCAAGGCCTGACTTTGTTCAGACATACAGCGTTAATATGGCTAACGCCCTTACCCCTCGTAATCCTGAAAGGCAACTTAAAGAAATCTCTATTCCAGTAACAATCATGCTTGCTGAGCATGATGAACTGTTTGATGTAAGCCGTATGGAAGAATTTTTCAGGAACTGCGGCAATCCGAATGTAAGCAGTCGGGTTGTGGCAGATAGTACACATCTCGATTGTATTTTCGAGTTAACGGATATGGTGAGGGAACACTTCACTGGCCTGACTTCAAGAGCGCAATAGGTCAGTTATGTTCAACGTATTAGAACCACTCAGCTGTCATAAGTGAAATGTCCGCTGCTCGCTCATAGCGGACCTGACCCACGCGCCAGTCTGTTTGTGCCAAAGAGGGCATAACTCACTTTAAAACAAGTTAATTAACCGGGCAGTTCGCCCATCCTTTTGCTCATAAACTTTGGCAGGATAAATACGCTCTTCTGTCAGCTCGCGATCCCTTCCAGCGTGACAGAGGCCCCGCCGCATACGATGACCAGTACATTATCAGCCGGCTTGAATAAGACTTTTTTGTCGTACAAAAGTGAGAGTGATACACCGCATGCAGGCTCAGTGAGCACCCGATGGTCATCGAGAAAGCACCGGCAGGCATTCAGCGCTTCCTGGTCTGAAACCAGCATACTTCTGACGTCCATACGGCTGGCCACATTGAAAACATTTTCGCACACCTGGCTTGCGGCCAGCGTCGTGGCTATGCCGCTGACCTTATCAAGACGTACCAGCCTGCCGGCATTAAGCGAGGCGCGAAGAGAGGCCGTACCCTGGGTTTCTGCGGCGTAAACCGGAATATGACCAAGCTGATGTTTCACCAGTCCCTGAGCGATACCGGACAGCATGCTCCCGCCGCCAACAGAAAGAATTACCGCATCAGGCGTTACCCCTTCGCTGATGACCTCATCCACGATTGTGCTGATACCTTCCCACAAAAGTGGATGATCAAAGGGATGTACACAGATAATGTCATCCGTCGCCAGTGACAGGGCGTAGTCGTTCGCCTCACTCCATACTTTTCCGTGCACAACAACTCTTGCACCCTCCTGTTCAATAAGCTGTTTTGCCCTGTCAGACGTGGTTTCCGGCACAACCACAGTGACCGGCAGCCCCAGTTTGCGGCCGCAATGTGCCACCGCTATGCCTGCATTGCCGCCCGATGAACTGATGAAAGCTGTTGCGCCCCTTTCCGCATAATGGCGACAAATGTTCTCTGCACTTCTGAGCTTGAACGATCCCGTCGGCTGGGAAGATTCCATTTTAAGCCAGACAAGGCATCCACAATGCTGGCTTAAGGGCAGTGAATGTATAAGAGGGGTTTGTATACTTATTGCCATGAGGAAGATCCTTATTATCTTTTCCCGTGATAAACGAGAAACATTCCAGGTTTAGAAACAGATTTATCATAATGGGTTAGAGCGTAAAGGGATGGATACAATGGGTAATAAAAGTGCCGGTTACAATTCCGTCCAGACAAGACTAAAGTGCGACCGTTTTTCGCTCAAAGCGGACGTTGCTCCAGTATCGGCCCGCTTTGTGCCAAAAGCGGACGTTCAATACTTCTTCTTTCAGGTGTTATTTAACACGAGTCTTTACTATTGCACCGCCATCGCCAGTCGAACCCCAACTGCACCAAAGGCCAGTGCTACGCCCAAACGAATGCCGATCACCACTCTGTGATTTCCTAATACATAATGACTAACAGACGAAGCAAAAGCGCCATACAGAGCAAATACAGCAAAAGTCATGGCCGCAAAAATAGCTGAGAGAATCAACATGCTCTGTGTGGGATGTGCATCCCCGGTAGCGATAAACTGCGGAAGGAATGCTAAGAAAAATAGCGAAAGTTTGGGATTGAGAATATTGGCAACTACCGTCTGGATTATCAGGGCTCTATGAGATAAATCCGGCCTGGAAGACTCTGCAGATAAAAGTGTCTTATCCCGTAGCGTTTGCCACGCCATAAAGAGCAGGTAAGCCACGCCGGTATACTTCACAATGGAAAATAGTATCGGACTGGCATGTAGCAGGGTAGCAAGGCCTGTAATTGCAGCCAGCATATGAGGCAACACACCGAGAGTGCATCCGGCAGCAGCCACTATTGCGCTACGCTTTCCCTGCCTGAGGCCGGCAGAAAGCGTAATGATGGCACCAGTACCGGGTGATATAACAATCAGCAGAGATGTCATTAGAAAATCATTATAAAGCATCAAAATTTTACCCCTCACCGGCAGCTGAACTAATTGCTGCAGTATTTGATTAAGAGGCTTTTTCTGTCTTGAATAAAATTGCAACGCAGAGGCGGCTAAATTTTCGGATTTTGTTGCGCGTAGAGGCCCGGCGTATAGCCATAACTGCGAACAAACAGACGGGTCATGTGGCTTTGATCCGCAAACCCGCCCGCAATGGCGGCATCAACAAGGTTCATGCCGCCCCTGATAAGCTTTCGAACCAGTGACAGGCGTCGCTGCAAAAGATAGGCATGCGGGGTCATTCCACAGTAACGCGCAAAAGCGCGTAAAAACGTAAACTGCCCGAGTCCGGCAATTGACGCCAGCTCAGTAAGAGATATGGCACTCCCCGGTGCGTCATCCATTTTTTCCTTCGCGTACAGCACGCCTTTTATGGGCATTTTCATCTGAGACCGGGGCATTTGGGCCAATGCGTTAGTCAGAATTAACAATGCCTCATCCGCAGCCAGCTTTTTTATATCACCATTACCACTGATAATTGCCTGATGTAATTGATTAAAAATTTTTGCTATGCCGGCATTCGTTGATACAGGCAGCGCAAATTCGCCGCTGGCAAATTTACCTTCGGAAATATCGATAAAGCATCGATTAATTAGCTCAGTGTCAAAATAAAGCATCCGCCAGGCTCGCGAGCCATCGAGAGGCGCCCCATCATGAACTTCTCCCGGGTTAACAGTGATGACATCTCCCGCATTCGACTCGACATATCCGCGCCCACTCAAGGATTTTTGCCCGCCGCTGTCCATCAAACCAATACCGAACTGGTCGTGAGTATGCCGCCCGAATGAGATATCGCTGTTAGCGTTTACAGCCTCAACACCCGCAACAGTTATGGGTAGAAGCTCAATGGAATGTTGACGCATGATGTCAGCCTTTCTCCTGTCGCAATTGGTCGTGTTGATCGAGTTCATAATCGATGAACGCGCCGATCATAGCCCGGTAGACCTTTTCGATAATTACTGTGGGAAGTCCTTCTTCATTCGCCTGTTTACTTACCTTATCGATGACCTGCTGAACGCGGTCTGGAGCACGCACGGCTGAATGGTCACTTTTGAAAGCAGCTGCAGCTTTAACACAATGACTGCGTTGCGCAATCATTTTAACCAGTTCGCTGTCAATCTGATCAATACGATTCCTGACTTCCTCAATTGACGAAAAATTCACTTTAAACCACCTGACTAGTACATGAGTACGACAGGTTACATAAATATTCGGTTTAAAACAGGTTTAAATTTGTAAAGTCTGCCTGAAAGACAATAAATCAAAGAATTCAATCGAGAATAAGCGGTTATGGAGAGTGCGATAAAAAGGATAGGGCCGAATGTCTGCTTCTCGCTCTTTGCGGACGTTAAGGTACGCAGCGGGCTGAGTTCTCCCGGAGTTGATCGGGACGGGGGCTCAGAACAGTAAGCACATTTGCTTAGGACATATCTCAATTGCCCGTTATTTGTTCAGAAACACCTATAATTTAAGTTATCTTAAATTATACATCTGTCAGGTATCGCTATGGCCAGTTATACAGTCCGGATTGAGCTAAAGGAGCAGACCGAAAAAGCGCACATTGAGCTGATGTTTGCCATGCTTGAGAACGGTTTTTCACGAAGCGTCGTCTGCAGGCGGGGGTTCACGTATGCCCTGCCGACGGACGAGTTCGTCTGCGTGGGTTCTGAAAAGATTACGGATTTAATGAGCCGGGTATGCACCCTGCTGAGCAGCTTCAGTGAGGCGCCCGTCGTGCTGATAACCGGTGCCGGAGAGCGGTGCTGGTCAGGACTGCGTGTGATTGACCTTGAATAGTCCAGCCCTGTTCAGCAGCTCCGGCCGTCGCGCTGCAGAATGATGCCTGGCCCGGCGACCGCCTGCATGTGCGTCATACCAGTACGCGGTGACACGATGTGGACTTTATTGACCCTGCTCCATCAACTCTAGTGTCTGTCCATCGGGGCTTTGTAAATAGATTACTCTGGTTCCCTGCATGGGGCCTGATAAGATTGTCTGAGGTTTACCTGGTGTCTTCCAGCCATACTCAGATGCTTTACTCAAGAGCGTATCAATATCCTCAACTATAAATGCAAGGTGAGCATAGCCAGGGATATAAGGTACTGAAGGTTCTTCTGGCTGTTTGATGTTATCGTATTGCAGTAATTCAATTTTGATGCCAGCCAGTTCAAGCAACGCCATTCGCACATCAGCGCCCCTTGCGCCTGTCACTTCATCAATGATAGGCCCAGACATTTTTCCTTCGCGTAATAACTTTGCGCCAAGAATATCAGTCCAGAAAAATAATGACTCTTCAATGCTTCTGACTGAAAATCCGACGTGATCTGCTTTTTTTATCATACAATTACCTGCTGTGCGCGACTGCATCGTAAACCAATATCAATTATAGAAAACCTGAATGTTCGCTGTGAGCAAACATATCTGAATGGCTTAATTGAACATACTACTGTCCGGACCCGGGTACTGCTGTTGCAGTCAGAAAAGATTCTATTCCTGTATGCTTAGACACCCTGGACGACGTGCTCCGGAGAACAGAAAAACCGTTGAGCTGATTTCTATGTCAGAACTACGCGGTCACGGCCCGGCGTTGGGTAGAGCAGCTCTCACCGGTCCGGCCGTAAAAATGACGATGCAGGTTATCTTTGTGGTTGCGGATTGTGAGCGTGCATATGCAGGTATAGCGCGTGCTAAGGCATCAGGAAGATGATCCTGACGTAGAGAGCATATGTGTTTCTTAACATTCAGAAGGGGCAGAAAGCATACATGTCCCCAGACAAGCAGCACAACGACTGATAGTATAATTTTCAATCAAAACGAACCGTAGCGGTTGTATCTGTTTGTTGTGTGCCGGAAACGAAACGACTCATTTCCAATGTCTGAATAGGCCAGATATGCCCTTTCCATATTTACTTACTGAAGCCTGTAGCTACTTGCGTTCCAGTAACCACTACCCTGACAACGATATTCTTTAAAACCCAATGACCTCAGTTCCCTTGCAATTAGCCGATTCATTACTCCATGTCCCATAAGCAGCACGGGACCGTCAGATCTTTTTGCAAACGCTGCAAGGATACCCGCAGCCTGAATAGCACGTTTCTTTGCTGTTCCGACGCGCTCTACGTCACGGGATATGTCGCATAACCACATGACGCGGAAAAAAACAGCCCATACGGTCGGTGATAGCCTGAAACCGGGCATAGGAAATACCGGCAGATCTGCTTCCCTGAAAACCTCATCAATGACATCCGGTTCAAGGTCTAATGCTTTCAGGGAAGAAAGTGCTCTGGGAAGAGGGCTACTGAGGATTTGCGATGCGCTGAACGCCAATGATTCACTGGACTCAGGCGGTATATCTTCTCCTGTATCAGAACGATCATAATCTGCAATCCAGTTGGACATTTCACGGCTCGTTACTTTCGCAGAGCCTGTAAAAGCGGGCTTTCCATGACGCATTAAAATAATTTCCATACAACGCTTCTTGCTTATGGTCCTTCCAGGCGGTCAGACTAACGCGATAAACATATGACGCACCACTACCTTGTCCAGGATTGATACTGATCGATGAGATGATATGTCAGGTGATAATCACTGTATGAAAAAGTAAATACCTTAATACACACCTCACACCGTCATGATGTCCGCTTCTCGCCCATAGCGGACATCAGCCCGATGTCAGTCCGCTTAGCGCCACAACCGGACGGTTTACGTCGCTTCCCGGTTTGCCGCAAGGCGAAACCGGGGTCTGCCCGCTGCCTTCGTGACCCTGTTCACACTCTGTTCAAATAAAAAGCATAGCCGCTACCAGAATGATGATAAAAACACCGCCGATGGTCCGTTAAGTTAATTTATTGTTAATATATTGACTAATTTATGTTAATAAAATGCAGGTTTTCGGCCCCGTAGAATAGCAACCCGACTCAAAACGGATTTTTATAACTTATTTTTTACATAAAAAACCATTAAATTTAACAAATGTGGGCATTGCTCACATTTCGCTCAAGGGCGAGCGAAAAGCGATACCCCCTTACGTTAATCTCAGAACGTGGATGTGAAAGCTGTCGCCTGTCCCCTTTATCAGAACCTCATAAGAAAGGTACCGAAATGAAATTTAACCTCGCATTAGTCAGTGCATGTGTGGTTTCAGCATGCATGTTATTTACAACACCTTCATTTGCCGCCAAACCTTACGATATCGCCGTCGTTGCCAAAGTTACGGGCATTCCCTGGTTTACCCGTATGGAGGTCGGCGTAAAAGAAGCCGCGCAGAAACTGGATGTCAACGCATACCAGGTCGGTGCGTCTACCCCGGATCCGGCCCAGCAGGTCAAAGTTATTGAAGATTTGATCGCTAAAAAAGTTAACGCAATCATTGTGGTACCCAATGACGCTAAAGTGCTGGAACCGGTGCTGAAAAAAGCCCGCGATCAGGGCATCGTGGTATTAACGCATGAATCGCCGGATCAGCAAATTGGCCAGTGGGATGTCGAAACCATCGACAGCCAGAAATATGCTCAGGCCAACATGGATGAGCTGGCAAAAGATATGGGTGGCAAAGGGGGTTACGCCATTTATGTCGGCTCTCTGACCGTGCCATTGCACAATGCGTGGGCGGATGCTGCGATTAAATATCAGAAAGAGAAGTATCCGGACATGCATGAAGTGACTTCACGTCTGCCGGTGGCCGAAAATATTGATAAGTCATACTCCACCACGCTGGATTTAATGAAAACCTACCCTGACCTGAAGGGGATTATCGGTTTCGGCTCGCTCGGTCCTATCGGTGCCGGTCAGGCTGTTCAGCAGAAACGTGCAAAAAACAAAATTGCAGTTGTCGGTATCGCTATGCCAGGCCAGGCGGCTCCTTACCTGATGCGCGGTGATATTAAGAAAGTTCTGCTGTGGGATCCGAAAGATGCCGGTTACGCCCTGGTGACAGTTGCCGATCAGCTGCTTCAGGGTAAAGAGGTGACTAAAGAGCTGAGTATTGAAAAATTGGGCAAAGCCGATGTAGATATGGACAAAAAAGTGATCCGCTTTAATAAAATTCTTGAAGTCACACCAGAGAATGCGAAATCACTTGGCTTCTGATGGGCCATTTTAATTATTTTATTTTCCGGAGATATATTATCTCCCGCGCTACACCAGGCAAATAGAAACAGATACGGCGTTGTATGCTGTGCTGTATCTGAATTTCTACTGAGAGATTGAAAACCTATATCCTGTATAACCCGGATTGGGTGTGCATGAATTCCTGCGATCACATCCGTCAGTGATCCGCAGGAGTAAGTGCAGCCAAAGCCCCAGCCCGAATATAACCGGTATGCTTAAGGACCTGTGATGGATATGCTCAACGCGCCCCCTGCCCCTGCTGAAGCCTTTATCAGTCTTGAGAAGATCAGTAAAAAATTCCCCGGCGTATTAGCACTGGATAATGTCAGCCTGACGCTCAATAAAGGCGAAGTGCATTGTCTGGCCGGTCAGAATGGCTGTGGCAAAAGCACGATAATTAAAGTTATTTCCGGCGTCTACCAGCCGGAAAAAGGTGCGACGATTACGCTGGACGGAAAACTATTTCATACCCTGACGCCGCAGCTCTCTTCCTGGTACGGTATTCAGGTTATTTATCAGGATCTGTCCCTCTTTCCAAATTTATCGGTAGCCGAAAATATTGCCATTAACCGTTATCTCCCGGGCGGTGATTTTTGGGTACATCGTGAGTCAATGCGCAAAAAGGCTGTAGCGGCGATGCAACGCGTCGGCGTTTCTCTGGATCCGGATCGTAAAGTAGAAAAACTTTCGATCGCCGACCGTCAGTTAGTGGCAATATGCCGCGCCATCGCCGCTGATGCCACGCTGGTGATCATGGATGAACCCACGGCATCACTGACCCGAACCGAGGTCAATGGCCTGCTGCGGGTAGTAAGTGAGCTGAAAGCCGCCGGTATCTGCGTGGTGTTTGTCAGCCACCGTCTGGATGAAGTAATGGAAGTGGCTGACCGTATCAGCGTGATGCGCGACGGCAAAATGGTCGGCACCTGGCCGGCGAGCGAACTCGACAGCAACGAGCTGGCGTTCCTGATGACCGGTCAGCGCTTTACCTACAGCCACCTGCCGCACCGGGCACCTGCCGAAGTTACGCCGTTACTGGAGATCAGCCATCTGAGCCGCAAGGGTCAGTATCATGATATCTCGCTGTCGCTGCGCCAGGGCGAGATCGCATCGATTGTTGGTCTGCTCGGTTCAGGGCGTACGGAACTCTGCCTGAGTCTGTTTGGCATGAGTCAACCAGACAGCGGCGAGATCCGCATCAACGGTAATACGGTGAAATTCCACTCTAACCGCGATGCTATCCGGCACGGTATTGCCTATGTGTCAGAAGACCGTTTGACGCAGGGGCTGATAATGGAGCAATCCATTTACGATAACACGCTGGTATCCATTTTCGACAAGCTGCATACCCGCGCAGGATTGATGGATCATCACAAAGCCGCCCTGGTAGTAAAAGAGCTGATCCGCGATCTGAACATTAAAGTTTCGGACAGCAGTTTACCCGTGAAGACGCTTTCCGGCGGTAATGCACAGCGTATCGCCATCGCCAAATGGGTGGCGACGCAGCCACGTATCCTGATCCTCGATTCGCCGACGGTCGGTGTGGATATTGCCAACAAAGAGGGAATTTACCGCATCGCACGCGATCTGGCGGAGTCCGGCATGGCGGTGCTGATGATTTGCGATGAGATCCCGGAAGCGTATTACAACAGCCATCGCGTGCTGGTAATGCGCAAAGGTAAACTGGTAGCGGAATTTGCGCCGCATCAGAGCAGCGAAGCGCAGATTGCGGAGGTGATTAATGGGTAATAAATCGCTCTCAAAACTGTTTTCACAGCACGAATTCTGGCTGGGATTACTGGTTCTGCTGTTGGTGATTGGTCTGAGCGTCCGCACCAGCAAATTTATGACGCTGGGTAACCTGACGGACGTCGCCACCAGCTACGCCATTCTCGGCATTCTGGCCTGCGGTCTGTTTGTGGTGCTGATCGCCGGAGGTATCGACATCTCCTTCCCGGCCGTAACCTCCATCGGCCAATACGTTATGGCGAGTTACATCATCCATCACGGTGGCAGCTTCCCACTGGCATTTGCTCTGTCGATGGGTACCGGTTTGCTACTTGGGCTGGTCAACGGTTTTCTGGTTTACTGGCTGCGCGTGCCGGCCATCATCATCACCATCGCCACACTGAACCTGTTCTACGGTTTGCTGGTGTATCTCACTAACGGCACCTGGCTGTACGGTTTCCCCGACTGGTTTATGAACGGCATTAACTGGTTCTCCTTCACCGCCGCCGACGGCTACGACTATGGCCTCACTCTGCCGCTTCTCAGCCTGCTGGGGGTGATCATCGCCACCGGGGTACTGATGAACCGGACCCGCGTGGGTCGCCAGATTTACGCTATGGGCAGCAATCGTGATGCTGCTTCGCGTCTTGGTCTGAATATTTTGCGGCTGCATTTCTACGTCTACGGTTTTATGGGTTTGCTGGCGGGAATTGCTGCCGTGGTGCAGGCGCAAATCACTCAGTCAGTCGCGCCTAACTCCCTGCTCGGTTATGAGCTGACGGTCCTTGCCGCTGTAGTTTTAGGCGGTACCAGCATGACCGGCGGGCGTGGTTCGCTGACCGGCACCATTCTGGGCGTGATGCTGCTGGCCTTCCTGCAGAATGGTTTGACCTTACTCAGCATTTCAGCTTACTGGCATCAGGTATTCAGCGGCGTAATCATTCTGGTCAGCATCAGCAGCACCGCGTGGAATGAAAAACGCAAACTGGCAAAGGGAATGTGACATGACAACCATAAACCGACTCTTCCCCGGCGACCGCATCATTCGTTTGCAGTTACTGATTATCGTAGCCGTTGCCGTACTGTTTTCGTTCACGCTGGGCGGCAGCTTCTACAGCGTCGGCAATTTCCAGTCAATCGCTTCACAGTTACCGATTCTGGGCATGCTGGCGCTGGGGATGGGCATTACCATGCTTACCGGCGGTATCAACCTTTCGATCATCGCCGGTGCCAATGCCTGTTCGCTGGTGATGGCGGCCATTCTGGTGGCCCACCCTGACCAGCCGCACTATTTCGCACTGGCGATGCTCGCCGGACTGGCCGTAGCGGTAGTCATTGGCGTGCTCAATGGTGCGCTGATCGCATATATCGGCGTTTCGCCGATTCTGGCGACGCTCGGTACTATGACACTTATCGCCGGGCTGAATATTCTGCTGACCAACGGCACAGTGCTTTCCGGTTTTCCAGCGGCCATTCAGTATCTCAGTAACGGTAGCCTGATGGGCATTCCGGTTGCGCTGCTGTTATTCCTGCTGGTAGCACTGCTGCTGTGGGTCCTGCTGGAACATACCACGCTGGGTCGCAGCCTGTATCTGATGGGCTCCAATGAACAGGCTACGCGCTTTAGCGGTGTTAATACGCACAAAGTCACCATCGCAGTGTACGTGCTTTCGGCGCTGCTCGGATGGGGTGCAGCACTGCTGATGATGTCCAAATTTAACTCGGCGAAAGCGGGTTACGGCGATGCCTATTTACTGGTGACCATTCTGGCCTCTGTGCTCGGCGGAATTAACCCTGACGGCGGTTTTGGCCGGGTCCTCGGGCTGGTGCTGGCGCTAATCGTTCTGCAAATGCTGGAGAGCGGCCTGAATCTGATGGGCGTCAGCAGTTACCTGACCATGGCGCTGTGGGGATGCGTTCTGATCCTGTTTATCGCTCTGCAAAACAGAAAATCATAAGCGAAAGCTTTCTAAAAAAAGGAAAGAACATGGCGAGTTATTTTATCGGCGTAGACGTAGGAACCGGCAGCGCCCGCGCAGGGGTTTTCGATATGAGTGGTCGTATGCTCGGTCAGGCCAGCCGTGAGATCACATTATACCGCCCGAAAGCCGATTTTGTTGAGCAATCTTCCGACGAGATCTGGCAGGCCGTTTGTAACGCGGTAAGAGACGTAGTCAGTCAGGCGGATATTAACCCGATTCAGGTGAAAGGCATCGGTTTTGACGCGACCTGCTCGCTGGTGGTGCTGGATAAAGAGGGCAATCCCCTGACTGTCAGCCCATCAGGACGCAGTGAACAAAATATTATTGTATGGATGGATCATCGCGCCATCACTCAGGCAGAACGCATCAATGCCACCGGCCATCGCGTACTGGAGTTTGTCGGCGGGATTATCTCTCCGGAGATGCAGACACCCAAACTGCTCTGGCTAAAACAGCACATGCCGACCACCTGGAGCAACGTCGGACATCTGTTCGACCTGCCTGATTTTCTTACCTGGCGCGCCACGCAGGACCCCACGCGCTCGTTATGTTCCACCGTCTGCAAATGGACATATATCGGTCACGAAGACCGCTGGGATCCCGGCTATTTTCGTCAGATCGGTCTGGACGATTTGCTGGAAAACAACGCATCAAAAATCGGCAGCGAAGTGAAAGCTATGGGTGAGCCGCTGGGGCATGGGCTGACACAGCGCGCTGCCGCAGAGATGGGACTGATAGCGGGTACCGCAGTCAGCGTCTCGATTATTGATGCTCACGCAGGCAGTCTTGGCATTCTTGGCGCCAGTGGTGTATCCGGCGAATCAGCGGATTTTGACAACCGCATCGCACTCATTGGCGGCACATCTACGGCGCATATGGCGATGTCGCGTAGCGCGCGCTATATTGGCGGCATCTGGGGGCCGTATTATTCAGCAATTCTGCCGGATTGCTGGTTGAATGAAGGCGGACAATCCACTACCGGCGCGTTGATTGATCATGTGATTCAGTCGCATCCCTGCTATCAGGATCTGCTTAAACAGGGTAAAGACAGCGGTAAAAACATCTATGAGGTTCTCAACGGCATTCTGCGCAGCATGGCGGGCGAATCAGAGAATATTGCGTTTCTGACTAAAGACATTCATATGCTGCCCTATTTTCACGGCAATCGCTCACCGCGCGCCAACCCGACGCTGACTGGCACGCTGACGGGCCTGAAATTATCACGTACGCCGGAAGACATGGCGCTGCATTACCTCGCCACCATTCAGGCGCTGGCGCTCGGCACTCGCCACATTATTGAAACCATGAACCAGAATGGTTACTGCATTGATACTATGATGGCGTGTGGTGGCGGCATCAAAAACCCAATCTTTGTGCAGGAGCATTCCAATGCGACGGGCTGCGCGATGCTGTTGCCGGAAGAGAGTGAAGCGATGCTGCTTGGCAGCGCAATGATGGGCACCGTCGCGGCGGGCGCTTATGAATCGTTGCCAGAAGCGATGGCTGCCATGAGCCGCATTGGTAAGACCATCACGCCACAGACAAACAAAATCAAAGAGTATTACGATCGTAAGTACCGCGTCTTCCATGAGATGTATCATGACAGTATGAAATACCGGCATCTGATGCAGGGGGAAACGCAATGAATGCGGGTGAAGAATTTGCCCTGGCGTGTCAGGGCTGGCAGACCTACAGTCAGGAGTTACTGGCGCTGCAGCGTCATCTCAATGCCGCGACCTGGCAGCAGCTGCTGATGCTGATCACCGGCTGCAAGGGAAAAATTGCCGTGACGGGCGTTGGCACCTCGGGCATCGCCGCCCGAAAAATCGCCCACATGCTGGCATGCGTCGAGCAGCCGGCAGTGTATCTCAGCGCTACCGATGCGGCCCATGGCGATCTGGGCTTCATGCGCAGCAACGACCTGATGATCCTGATATCGCGAGGCGGCAACTCTGAAGAACTGACGCGCCTGCTACCGACGCTTAAAACCAAAGGCGTGACGATTATTAGCGTGACGGAGAACCCGGACTCAGCCATTGCCCGCGCCGCCACGCTGGTGGTTAAAACACATATCCAGCGTGAAATCGACCCGCTTAATATGTTAGCCACTACCTCTATTGTGCTGGTGCTGGCGGTGTTTGATGCGCTGTGCGGCAACATTATGCTGCGTAACGGCTTCGATCAGAAGCGGCTGCTGAACGTTCATCCGGGTGGCAATGTTGGTAAAACGTTGCGCGAACAGGATGTGTGAACAGGACGTTAATTGTTTTATCTCATCTGGTCCGTCAGCCATACCCGCCAGTAGATATGCCGCGTGCAGCGATTATACCAACGATAAAACCGGGTGATAGCCCGGTTTGTCCCTTTTTCAGCAATCTCGCTTATAGGGTATTACCGGCTGCGCTTTTTTCCGCAACGCCATCAACGCAGGTTGCGGGAGCGCGCAAGATAGTTATTTACCGGCTTGTGACATCTGTTCGGCAGACTTCAGATGCTCTTCAACAACCGGCGTGTGTGCGTCAGCCAGTGCTTTGACATCGGGATCCTTAATCATTTTGGCGTCACTCTGCAGGGTCGACAGCACCATCTTGTGATCTTTCGTGCCGGCGTTAGTCATATACATCTTGTCAAATGCGGCACCGCTCTGTTTTTCCAGCTGAGCGGCCATCGTTTTGTGCTTCGCATCCGGTTCAGTCGGCAGCGTTACGCCTTTTTGCCCGGCGACCGTCTGAACTTTGGTCAGCGCAGCGCTGTGATCGTCTACCATTTTTTGTGCATAGGCCTTCACTTCGCTGCTTTCCGCTTTCGTCAGCGCAATTTTGCCGGCAGCGACTTCATTGATATTAGCCTGCGCCATATCCTTCAGCGCTTTTTCATCGCTGGCGCTCAGTTTGCCGCCCGCTGCGCTCTGGCCTGCAGCACCATCCTGCACGGTGCTGGCTGGCGTCTGAGCATATACGCCAGCTGTGCTGAACATGGCGACAACTGCTGACAGAACCAGTACTGTTTTCAACGTTTTATTCTTATGCATATTATTCTCCAGAATATCGATGAGGTGGCTGACGTCTGGCTATTAACCATACGCAGCCATGCAGGGAAATCAGAAGTGCATTAATCAGTATAGACAGTGATAAAGAGAGGGGGTTTTACCGCGCTGAATTCCGCGCAATCTATTGGAGACAGGTCACGATAAGATCATTTAAAGCGAGCCGCAAAAAAACCAGCTCGTGTTAAAAAATACAATGAAGATATTTTATATTAATCAACTGAACAGGCAGGTTTTATATCAGTCCGGGCCTCCCTGGTAATAAGACCCGGATTTTTCAGACAGAACGTTTACTCATTCAGCAGGGGCAACCTGCTCACGGACGCTTAAAGATGCCATGCATCTCAAAAAAAATAGTTTTCTTTGTTCCGTCATCCACTATTTATCTTCTGATATCACCTGCGCAGATTGAATATCAGATCTGTTCTTTTTCCTTTATGTCCGCAACTGGCGAAAGAATATCCTCAGGCAGACTCTCAAGCGGTAAATTGCTCTCAACTTTGTGAGGCCAGTCAGGATTAGCCAGCGCAGCCTTACCGATAGCAACTAAATCAGCGCCCATACCGAGCAGTTGTTCTGCCAGCTTACCATCATCAAGGCCGCCATTAGCGATAATCACAGTATCCGGAGCCGCTTCCCGCGCAATTTCAACAAGACTTCTCTGACCATCTTCAAACGCAGGCAACCACGATTTGTATTCAGTTATATGAATGTAATCGACGCCGGCTGCGGCAAGCAGAGTAAAAATTGTTCTGGCTCCGCTCTCACCCTCTTTCCATTTATGATGAAAATCATTTACTTTTCCCTGCGAAATTCTGACGCCCAGCACGCTATCCGTACCGATTTCTTTGCGCACCGCGCGGATAACGCTTAGCGTAATAGCCAGACGATTTTCGAGTGTCCCACCCCATTCATCGCTGCGCGCATTGGTATAATCTGTCAGGAACTGGTCAAGCAGATAACCATTAGCCGCATGAATCTCCACTCCATCGAATCCGGCCTTGCTCACGGCCCGCCCGGCGCTATCAGCAAAACTGGTGATAATTGCCTGAATCTGCTGTTCACCCAGTGCCTCAGGTATGCCGTACTCACCAGAACCATGATAGAACTCCAGCTGCTGACCTTTAGGTTTTATGGCTGAAGGCGCCGCGGTACCAGGGCGATAAATATTGTGCTGAGACAGCGCGCCAGCATGGATCAGCTGAGCAATAATGCGCGCACCGGCGTTATGAGAATGCCTGACAATCTGTTTCCAGCCTGATATCTGCTCATCATTAACTATGCCCGGCTGAAACGCATAGGTCTGCGACCATGCCGTATCGATATAGATACCCTCAGTAATCAGGGCGCCAAATCCACCACGCGCAAACCGGGTGTAGTAATTCAGCATCTTTTCTCCCGGCACACCGCTTTCCGAAGCGGAAATACGCGTCATGGGAGCGACCATAATCCGGTTTTTAAATATGACATTTCCAATAGAAGCAGTATCGAACAGTGAAGTATGTGGCATGGAAAATACTCTCAGTTAATTATAATGAATGCCATTATAATAGAGACTGAAGGAGAATATAAACGCGACTTAAAGCATCACTGTATAACGGAATCAGATATAATGAATGTAAAGCATATTGAATTATTCATCGTTCTTGCTGAAACCTGTAACCTGAGCCGGGCTGCGCGAAGACTGGGCATGAGCGCAATGACCGTTTCCCGGCACCTTGCTCAGCTTGAAAAGGATCTGGGCGTACGGCTGTTTCAGCGCACAACCCGTGCTGTGTCGCTAACCAGTGAAGGTGAAGAGTTTCTTCCCTACGCCAGAACTATCACCGAGGCGGAACAAAGCGCCCGGGTCATGTTCAATAATGAAATTGCCGGGGCATCAGGCTTGCTAAAGATGTCGGCTCCGTCAGGTATTGGCCGGCGCAACATTCTGCCCCTGCTTCCGGAATTGATGAAAAAAAATCCAAAATTGAAAATCGATCTCAACCTTAGCGATGACGTGGTTGATATTGTAGGGCAAGGTTATGACGTAGCGATAAGAGTGGCACCACTCAAAGATTCCAATCTGATTGCACATAAACTCAGTAATAACCCGCGTATCCTTTGTGCATCACCAGAATATATTTCGCAATATGGCCAGCCTGTAATTCTGGCAGACCTTTCTGATCACTGGTGTCTCAAAACGGCAATGGTGGCGCAATGGACGTTTATACAGAATACCGCAACCATAAATTATGTTTTTGACCCACGATTCACCTGTAATAGCGTTGAGGGTGTACGATCAATGTGTAAAGCAGGGGCCGGAATTGCTCAGCTGACAAAAGTTGATGTTGAGCAGGAGCTGGCGAAAGGCGAGCTTATCGAAATACCGCTGAAAGATGCAGAGCCACACATGCTGGCAATTTGGGCACTATTGCCAACTAAACGCTATCTTCCCTGCCGCGTAACTCTTTTTCTTGAAGCATTAAAAGTTTCACTGAGCGGGTTATCATCCTGAAGCTAACAGGATTAGCGGCGAAAGAGTGCCTGAAGGTAAAATAGAGCCTGTTATACAGGTGTACAGCGGCACACTATCGAACTATTTCTGAGCAGGCAGACGCAATGCTCTGCCAGATAACCAGGCCCCGAAAGGCCTGTTCAGATTCTGTGGATTCAGGAACATGGATGGAAGGCCTGCCATTCTCCGAAAAATCTGGATAAAAATGATGTGATGACGCGCAATTTTAAATACCGGAAAATCACGCTGCCGCAAATTTCCAGAACCACCCTGCTTTAAGATATGAGTTCAGTCACAAATTTTTGTATCCGTTGAGCATTCCAAAAGTAATCGATTACTTTTTGCGTTAATTTTGTAATCGATTACTTTTTGGAAACGGGAAAAATTATGCTTCGTCACTTAGTCTTTAGCACCTGCCTTCTGGCTTCAACAGCAATGACTTCCACTGCTGCTTTGGCAGTGAATGTGGATGACAGTATCGCTCTGCAGATGTATACCCTGCGCAATGCCGGTCCGGCAGAAAAACAATTTGCCATGGCGCATGATGCCGGGTTTAAGCACGTAGAAATAGTCGGAACGCACGACCTCAGCGCTAAACAGTTAAGCTCCCTGCTGAAAAAGAACGATCTTACCGTTACCTCAGCGCACGTGCAGCTTTCAGCACTGGAAACAAATTACGCCGAAACGGTCGCCTTTAATAAATCAGTTGGCAATAGCACTATCGTTGTCCCATGGATTGAGCCGCAGGATCGTCCTGACAGTTCTCAGGGCTGGATCGACTTTGCCAGACGTCTGGATGCGATGGGAGCAAAACTGCGCCATGATCGCCTGCAACTTGCTTACCACAATCATAACTTTGAAATGAAAAAATATGGGGGTGTAACGGCACTGGAAATTATCCTGAATCACTCTTCACCGGATAATCTCAAACTTGAGATGGACGCAGCCTGGGTATCGCGCGGTGGTCAGGATCCGCTTCGTTTTCTCAACGCCTATCCGGGACGGGTTTATGCCATTCACGCTAAAGACAATGCCTCAATCGGCATCCGGGACGATGAAATGAACTTTGCGCCCTTGGGTGAGGGATTACTGGACTGGTCAGCCATTCTGCCTGCAGCCAAAAACAGCGGCGTAAAGTGGTTTATCATTGAGCATGACAAACCAAAAGACGCGTGGAGCATTATCAGCACGTCACTGCGTAACCTCCGGGCCGCACTGCAAAAACAGCCGCATTGAGATTGTTTATGCGCTGGCTCGCTTAATCAGGTGGCCCTGCAGAATGACGCGTTGCGCCGCGGAGTCAGGCTGGTCTATCTTCTGCTGAATCAGCCTGAAAGCTTCACGGCCAATATCCCTCGAGGGCTGTGCCAGCGTGGTCAGCGGCGGCGAGATCATCTCCGCCAGCTCAGTGCCGTCAAACCCGGCTACCGCTATGTCACCGGGCACGCTATAACCAGAGGCCTGTATTGCCGCCATTGCACCCGCTGCCAGCGTGTCTGATACCGCAAATACCGCATCAGGGATCTCATCAGCGGCAAGCAGAGTCATCATTGCCTGCCTGCCTGCACTGAAACTCAGTTCACTGGCATAGCTGATGCCCTGCCAGTCCAGATTGTGCTCGTCCAGTTGAGACAGATATCCCTGCTGGCGCAGGCGCGCATATTTATAGCTGAGATCGTGATTTATCAGGGCTATACGTCTGCGACCCTGATCCGCCAGATAACCCACCACCTGCTGTGATGCCTCGCTGTCGTTAATGCCGACGCAGGATATGTCACCGGCATCAGCATACTCTGCGCACTGAACCCAGGGCGTATCAGCAATCAGATGGCTCAGCTCCGGCAGCTTGCTAAAAGCGTCCATGGTAATGATACCGTCAACCATTTTCCCCGACAGCAGCTGCAGGCTGGAACGGGAGCGCTCAATGTCCGAACCGGAATTGCACAGAAGAATGCGGTAACCGTTCTTCTCTGCCTCTTCTTCGATGCCTTTGACCACCTCGGCACAAAACGGATTCGAAATGTCGGACACCATAACCAGAATCATTGAGC
The DNA here is from genome assembly GCF_003057675.2 of Pantoea sp. RIT413. Classification (NCBI taxonomy): domain Bacteria; kingdom Pseudomonadati; phylum Pseudomonadota; class Gammaproteobacteria; order Enterobacterales; family Erwiniaceae; genus Pantoea; species Pantoea sp. RIT413. Next base: position 324,976 of record NZ_QBJB02000002.1, on the reverse strand, counting down.
TGCGCGCGGTGCGCAACTGGCGTGCCAGCAGGTTAGGCTGATAATTACTCGCTTTGATGGCCTGAAGCACTTTTTCGCGGTTGGCGTCTTTAACCGTATCGCTGTTGTTTAATACGCGTGACACCGTTGCAACGGAAACACCCGCCAGACGGGCGATTTTTTGAATGGACATGGAAGGATCCGGACCGAAACATATAGCACACAGGCTACCATAAAACCGCGCGAACAATAAGTTAACCCGGTCTGTGCAGGACGGACCGGGTTGTGTATCAGCAATTAACGCTGACCCAGCGTTGTTCCCTGTGACTCTGCACGATGGCTTCAACGATCGCCATCACCTGAGCACCATCGCGAAAGGTGGCATAGGTGGTATCCTGCGGAGCAGGCGCTCTTCCCTGCTCCACTGCCTGATAAAACTGCTGCATCATGGCGCGGAACGCATCCGGCCAGCCTTCGATGTGTCCCCCGGGAAAACGTGCGCGGCGGGCCACGTCAGGATTCATCAGGGCAGGATCGTCTGACAAAAGCTGGTTAGCCTTATGCCGGTATCCCAGCCACAGCTGCTGGGGTGTTTCCTGATCCCAGGCCAGCGACGCCTGGCTGCCATTCACTTCCAGGCTGAGGCGATTTTTGCGACCGGCTGAAACCTGCGAGACGCTAAAGCTCCCTTTACTGCCGTCATCAAAGCGGAACAGCACAAAGCCCATGTCTTCTGTGGTGACCTCGCGGGACTCATATTGTGCCTCCTCGTTCTGCGTGCCAAAAGTGCCGGCGGCAGCCAGGCTGGCTTTGCGCGTGGGCCAGACTATCGATAAATCGGCCATCACCTCCACGATTTTACGTCCGGTGACAAACTGAATGGTATCGCACCAGTGCGAACCGATATCCGCTACGGCCCGCGAGGCGCCGCCCTTTTCTGCATCCACGCGCCAGTTATAGTCGGTCTCTTCCAGCATCCAGTCCTGCAGGTAGCTACCCTGAGCCGAAAACAAACGCCCCAGCTGCTGGTAGCGCACCATACTGGCTGCCTGCTGTACCATGGCAAACTGGCGATAGACAAAGCTGACCCCGTTTACCACGCCCGCCTTTTCAGCCAGCTCAACCAGCTCACGCGCTTCATCCATGGTCATGCACAGGGGCTTTTCAGAGAAAACATGTTTGCCGGCGCTGATGATTTGCCGGTTTATTGCTGCATGGAGATGATTTGGCGTGCAGTTATGCACAGCGTGCAGCCCTTCATGCTGTAAAAACGCCGCGACGTCGCTGTAGGCGTGCGGCACGTTCAGCTCTGCTGCACGCGCCTCGGCCGCGCTCTGGCTGGTATCACAGATGGCCACCACGTTAATGTTGCCGAGACGGCGTAACGCCTCAATATGCGCCGGTCCGATAAAACCAGTGCCGATAATCCCTGTGTTAATCACTTAAATCCCCTCTTATTTCAGACCCAGCTGGGCGCGTACCCCGGCGGTATCCTGTTGTCGTGCGGCGAAGTCGTCAAATGCGCGATCGGCAACCGGAATAATGTGGCGCTGAATAAATTCGGCTCCCTCAAGTGCGCCGGTGTCGCTCTCTTTCAGGCAGCACTCCCACTCGAGCACCGCCCAGCCGTCGTAGTCGTACTGCGCCAGCTTGCTGAAGATCCCTTTGAAATCAACCTGACCGTCGCCCGGTGAGCGGAAACGCCCGGCACGATCGATCCAGCGCTGATAGCCGCCGTACACGCCGCTGCGACCGTTAGGCAGATACTCGGCGTCTTTCACGTGAAACGCTTTGATGCGCTGATGATAAATATCAATGAACTGCAGATAGTCGATATGCTGCAGCAACAGATGGCTGGGATCGAACAGGATGTTGCAGCGTGGATGATAATTCACCGCCGCCAGAAAACGGTCAAACGTCACGCCATCGTGCAGGTCTTCACCCGGATGAAGCTCGTAACAGAGATCAACGCCGTGACGATCAAACTCTTCCAGAACCGGCAGCCAGCGGCGCGCCAGTTCGGCGAACGCCTCTTCCAGCAGAGCCGGATTGTGCGGCGGCCAGGGATAGACATAGGGCCACGCCAGCGAACCGGAAAAGGTTGCATGCGCGCGCAGCCCCAGCTTTGCCGAAGCCGCCGCAGCCTTTTTTATCGTCTCAATAGCCCAGGCCGTGCGCTTTGCGTTATCTCCGCGTACGTGTTCCGGTGCAAAGCCATCAAATGCCGCATCATGCGCAGGATGAACCGCAATCAGCTGTCCTTCCAGATGCGTTGAAAGCTCGCTGATTTCCAGACCGTATCCTGCCAGTAATGTCGTGACCTCATCGCAATAGGACTGGCTGGCTGCAGCACGCTCAAGGTCAAAAATGGCCGGATGATTACAGGGGATCTGCAATGCCCGATATCCCAGGTCTGCAGCCCATTTCGCCAGCCCCTCCAGCGAATTAAACGGGGCCTGTTGTCCGATAAACTGCGAAAGAAAAATGCCAGGTCCTTTTAACGTTTTCACGTACACCTCCGGTTAATCAAACCGCTTCATCCCGGTATTTAAAGGAGAAGAGGAAAAGAATGGCGATCGCCGCTGCTGCAATAGCCGGGACCCACCAGAACGTTGCCCAGTTTTCTGCCGTGCCCTGGCCGGCAACCAGGTTGTTGTAAAGTGCGCCAGAAATCTGTGAGCCCAGCAGCATGCCAATGCCGTAGGTGAACATCACTACCATGCTCTGCGCCTGCCCCTTGACCTTTTCGCCAGCGATCCTGTCGGTGTAGATGAACCCCACCACGAAAAAGAAGTCGTAGCAGACACCGTGCAGCAGAATGCCCAGGTAGATCAGCGCGCGGCCCTCATCGTTCATACCCATCGCAAACAGCGCATAGCGCACGAACCATGCCAGCATCCCGACCAGCAGCATGTATTTCACGCCGAGGCGGCGGAACAGTAATGGGATCACCAGCATGAAGAAAATTTCAGACATCTGACCGAAGGACATCGCGGTGCTGACATTTGACACGCCGGCGTCTGCCAGCCATGAGGCGGTATAGGCATAGTATGTGCCCAGTGGAATAGAGATCAGGGTGGCGCACAGCGCGAACACAAAAAAGTGCCGGATTTTAAGCAGTGCAAACGCATCCGCGCAGAACAGATCGCGGACCTTTAGCGGTAACCCTTTGGCGGGTGCCGGGGTATGGGGTAGCGTCAGGCTATAGATCGCGAGTGCCACAGAGCAGACCGACGCAACGGTGAAGATCGACGTGCTGGCAGAAATGCCGGCAAACCCAATAAAAATGCCGGCCACAATCCAGCCAATCGTCCCGAACACGCGCACCACCGGAAAACTTTTGTCGCTGCGGGCCAGGCTGTGAAAGGCAATGTTATTGGCAAGCGCCAGGGTGGGCATAAAGCACAGCGTATAACCAAATAACAGGGCGATGAGCAGCGCACCGTTCCCGGCCACCAACGCAGACGGGATAAACCACAGGATCATTGCGCCGGCAAGATTCATTACCGCCATGACTTTTTGCGAAGGAAAGAACCGGTCTACGAGCATGCCCAGCACAAAAGGAGACAGGATCGAGGCTATCGGCCCTGCTGAAAAAGCATCACCAATCAACAACGACATATTATGCTGCGCCATCACCAGCCCGAGCGTAACGGACCAGCTTCCCCAGATAAAAAACTGCATGAACATCATCAATGAGAGGCGAGGGATCAGTAAACGCTGTTGTGCCATTGCCTCCTCCCTGCCTGTTGCTGTAGTAGTCATACTCTCCTCACACTTTAAAGTAATCGATTACATTTTTGAATATGTATAAAGTAATCGATTACAAATGGAGTTTCCGTCTACCTGATCACACATTACATTTAATTACTTCCTGACCCGATTCGTTAAGATGCTGAGTTTCTGACGCAGCGCCTGAGGCAAACACGTTGTTATTCAAAATAGTCAAAACTTGTCTGACAGGCGCAAATTTTCCTGACCATCCTTCGCACTGGATCAAACCAGTAGCACTCAATCGCGATCAAATTACAGACCAAAAACCATATCCCCTTAGGGCAGCAGCAAATCAGAAGAGCTGGCCCTGAGCCAGCTTTCTGTTATCAGTTGAACCAGGGCTGGAAAGGATCGTGAAGCGTTGCCCAGCTGTCAGACCCGGCCTGCATCTCTTCGTCGGTTAACAGCGCGCTGTTCAGTTTCAGCCGAAGCTGAGGTTCATCCATACCGATGCCAATGAAGACCAGCTCCTGTCGCGCATCACCGGTATCCTCAGCCCAGTTTTGTATGATGTAATCACGTGACTCTCTATCTTCCGGCCAGTGCTGTTGCGGCACGTTGGCCCACCACATGCCTGCCAGCCCCTGACGACTCACGCCTCCCGCCTGAGACCAGGAGCCGGCATATCCGGGCCGGCTGGCAAGCCAGAAAAAGCCTTTCGATCGCACAATGCCTTTCATATCGTTTTCAATCACGTTCAGGAAACGGTCCGGATGAAACGGACGACGGGCGCGAAAGACGAAGTTATGAATGCCATACTCTTCTGTTTCAGGCGTGTGTTCGCCCCGTAGCTCCCTGAGCCAGCCCGGCGCCTGAGCCGCCGCGTCAAAATCAAATAATCCGGTATTTAGTACGTTATCCAGTGCGACCCTGCCAAATTCGGCGTTAACGATTTTGGCTCGGGGATTAAGAGAGTGCAGAATCGCCATCAGACGCGTTTTATCTGCTTCGCTGATCAAATCTATCTTGTTCAGGATCAACACATCGCAAAATTCGATCTGGTCGACAAGCAGATCCACGACCGTGCGCTCATCTTCCTCACCCAGCGACTCGCCGCGAGCCTGGATGCTTTCATCAGACTCATAGTCGCGAAGGAAATTGTAGCCATCAACAACCGTTACCATGGTGTCAAGCAAGGCAACTTCGGAGAGGCTCTGGCCGCTGTCATCGGCGAATGTGAAGGTTTCCGCCACCGGCAGCGGTTCAGAAATACCGGTGGATTCAATCACCAGATTATCGAAGCGCCCTTCCTGCGCCAGCCGGTTAACTTCCAGCAGCAGATCTTCGCGCAGCGTGCAGCAGATACAGCCGTTACTCATCTCTACCAGCTTTTCATCTGTGCGCGACAGTTCTGCGCCGCCCTCTCTGAGCAGCGCTGCGTCAATATTGACCTCTGACATGTCATTGACGATAACGGCCACGCGACGGCCTTCGCGATTATTCAGAATGTGATTCAGTAACGTCGTTTTCCCTGCGCCCAGAAATCCGGACAGAACGGTAACAGGTAACTTTTTAAACTGGCCAGCGTGTGGCGTGCAATCAGACATGACATGCTCTCCTGAAATGAACTGCTGAGTTCGTGGTCGCCAGCGAGCTGACAAACAAGCCGGACGACAGATTTATTTATTGTTATGTTATAACATAACCTTCGCGCTTGTCATTGACTCAAATGCGTATTGAGTTAACGCCAGGTATTTCAGAGCGTTTTTTACACGCGCTACCTGCCGGGAAAACAGATACTGCAGCAGGCTACAAAGCTCGCCGGTGATTGACAAAAGCCAGATAAAAATCTGATAATGTTATGTTATAACGTTACCTTGGCAGATGATGATGAAATTTCCTTTTAAAATGCTCGCTCCGGCGTTCATGGCTTTCTCGTGCACAACCGCATTCGCCAGCACCTGGCCACTGACCGTTGAGAACTGCGGCGTTTCTGAAACATTCAGGCAGCCGCCCGCTCGCGTCGTTACGATTGGACAACACGAAACTGAACTTCTGCTGGCGCTGGGCCTGGAAAAAACGATTGCCGGCACCTCGGTCTGGTTCGGCAAGCTTCCGCCCGAGCTTGAAAGCAGGGCCGCAGACCTGAAGCGCCTTGCTGATAATTCGCCCGGGTTTGAAACGGTTGTGGCGCAAAAGCCAGAGCTGGTACTGGCGCAGTACAGCTGGCATGTCGGTCCACAGGGTGAAGTGGCCACGCGTGAACAATTTGAGCAACTGGGCATCAGAACATGGATATCCCCTGCTGACTGCACGGGCAAAACCGTCACAGAGATGTCGAACGGCGACGGCGCGCGTACTACGCCTTATACGCTGAACTCCGTCATGAATGAGATCACTCAACTGTCACAAATTTTCGATGTCGCCGATCGCGGAGAGGCGCTCAAAAAGAATCTGGCGGATCGGATCGCTCACGCGCAGCAGCAGGCAGACGCGCAGACAGGACCTCCGCTTAACGTCGTTTTCTGGTTTTCCAGCAGCCGGCTGAAAGGCGATCCGTGGGTGGCGGGTAATGACGGCGCGCCGGGCTGGATAAGCAAGACCCTTGGCCTGCAGAATATCATTCACTCTTCAGAGGAGTGGCCTGCGGTGACGTGGGAGCATATTGCTCACTCTCAGCCCGACGTGATCGTTATCGCCAGCATGGACAGACGGCTTTATCCCGCTGATGACGCCACGGTAAAAAAGGCCTTTCTCCAGAATGACCCTGTCACGCGCGAAATCAATGCGGTCAGGCAAGGCCACATCATCGTCGTACCGGCAATGTCGCTCAATCCCTCACTGCGCAACGTGGATGCAGTAGAGCTAATTGGCAAACAACTGTCCGCATACAGAAACAAACATGGCAAATAAGATCTCTTCGCCAGCGCAGACAGCGATAGTCATTCTGGCAGGCTTGCTCAGCCTGCCTGTGACGATGGTGGTAGCCGCTTCAACAGGCGACATGCCCGTTTCTTTTACCGTTACCGCTCAGGCGATCGCCAACGGGCTGGGCCTGTCACATTATGACCTCCCGCCGGTTGAGGCGGGCATCGTCTGGCAGTATCGAATGAGCAGAGCGTTAATGGCGGCCAGCAGCGGTGGCGGACTGGCGCTGTGCGGGCTGGTGCTACAGTCCGTTTTGCGTAATCCGCTTGCTGAACCTTATCTGCTGGGGATTTCAGCCGGTGCTTCAACCGGTGCCGTCTGTATTATGCTGTTAGGCGTTGGCGGCGGGATTGTCACTGTCGGCGCCGGCGCGTTTACCGGTGCATGCCTGGCGTTTGGGCTGATTTTGCTGTTATCTGGCGGCATACAGAATCACACCGGAAGAATCATCCTCGCTGGCGTGGCGGGCACTCAGCTGTTTAATGCACTGACCTCTTATATTGTCAGTACCGCCGCGAATGCCGAGCAGTCGCGCGGTGTGATGTTCTGGCTACTGGGTAGCCTCAGCGGCGTGCGCTGGCCTGATGCCATACTCTGTTCTCTTGTTTCACTTGCCGGTTTAATGCTGGTTATTGGCCATGCACGATCGCTGGATACGTTTACTTTTGGCGTTGAGATATCGGCCACACTGGGCACGCGTGTGCTTTTTGTCCGCATAATGCTACTGCTGGTTACCGCTCTGGTCACGGCCGTTATCGTCAGTTCGATTGGCGCTGTCGGATTTATCGGCCTGGTCATTCCTCATATAACGCGGATGCTGGTGGGCCACCGGCATCTGGTTAGCATTCCCGTAACGTTTATTGCTGGCAGTCATTTTATGATCCTCGCCGATCTCCTATCCAGAACGTTGATAACGCATCAGGTCTTACCTGTCGGCGTGGTGACTGCTCTGGTCGGTGCACCTGTTTTTGCCGTTATTCTCTACAGCAACCGGGGGAAGTCGATATGAATATTGTGGTCACTCATCTTGATGTTGAATTGCAAAACAACACTATCCTGTCAGACATCTGTTTTAGCGCCGGACCTGCGCAGACTGTTGGGCTGCTTGGGCCGAACGGCTCCGGTAAATCAACGCTGATCAGGTCGCTGGCGGGTTTGTTTCCCGCTTCCGGCAATCGTATTCAAATCGCCGGTACGTCGCTCTGCCAGTTTCCACGCCGCCACCTTGCACGGAAGCTGGCCTTTGTGCCACAGCATGCAGAAGCTGATAACGAACTGAGCGTCATTGATATTGTGCGTCTGGGGCGTACGCCACATCGCAGCGCATTCAGTCGATGGCGGGATGCGGATAATCATGCGGTGCAGGAAGCGCTTACACAGATGCAGTTAAACAGTCTGGTCAGCCGGCCGTGGCAGCGCTTATCAGGCGGTGAACGACAGCGCTGTCAGATTGCACGCGCGCTGGCGCAAAAGCCCGATATCCTCCTGCTTGATGAGCCGGTAAATCATCTGGATATTCAGTTTCAGCTCGAATTAATGCGGCTTATTACTGCGTTGCCTGTAACGGTGGTTATTGCGCTGCACGATCTGAATCTGGCCGCCAGGTATTGTCAGCATCTGGTCGTTCTGCAGCAGGGCAAAGTTATTGCAACAGGCTCTCCGGAGAGCGTTCTGACGCCAGCGCTTATTCATTCCACATGGAAAGTTCACGCACTGGTTAACCAACCGGGAAACGGTGCCATAAACATACAATATGTTTAACCACTCTATTTATAAACGACCTGGCTCTCTTTCCACTGCTTACTTATGAAAGTGTACTGAAGACAGGCAAGAAACTTTTGAGGAACCGGTATGGCCATTAAATCTCCCTGCACCGACGTTTGCATCTTTGAACAGTCGAAAGGCTGGTGTAAAGGATGTGGCCGCACGCTAAAAGAGGCAAAAGAATGGCGCAAGCTTTCTCCTTATCATCGTAAACAGATTGAGCGAGCGCTTCCTGTGCGGCTGAACATTCTAATGAAGAGTTAAACGCCACCGGTTTTGTCGAATCCGCGCTGACGCGCCCCTGTGAGGTTACCACCCTGGTTAATTTTTGAACTTCCATGAGTCTGCCTGCGCTGAGCGAAACCTTACAGGAGGCTATTCCTTCTGAACAGAATCACTTTGCGGCGTCCGGTGACGTGCCTGCCTTTACTGACAGGCACTGCGCTTCTAGCGACTCAGGGTGCCGAGTAAGGCATCAATAGACGTCTGCAGACCAGCTTCAACACTCATCGTCAGATCTTCCATTTCAAGTGACACATCACCGTTATAACCAGTCATACGCAATACTGAAAAAAACTCTTTCCACCATTTCAGATCCTGCCCGCAACCTACGGCGACATAGTTCCAGGTACGGGTTTTAGTATCGGTAACGGGCTGGTACTCCATCAGTCCATCAATGTCGGCGAGACCCCGCTCGATTCGCGCATCTTTACCATGAACATGAAAAACCGCGCCTTCCAGCTTACGCGCTGCTGCTATGGGGTCAGCGCCCATAGCTATCAGATGAGAGGGATCCAGGTTGATGCCAATCATGTCATCTACGGCGTGACGCAGACGCAGTAAGGTGGATGGGTTATAAACCAGCTGGCTGGGAAACTCTTCGATAGCAATTTGCTCTACGCCATGGTGCTTTGCGTGCTGCACAAACTTTTTCCACCATGGGATCGCGACATCGTTCCATTGATAATCGATTACACCCGGCATGTAATCCGGCCATGAAACCGTTGATGTTATCCAGTTTGGCACGCGATCTTCTGGCCCGCCGCCTGGCAAACCGCTCATCATCACAATTTTTTTAACACCCAGCTTGCCTGCTAACTCAACCGCCCGGTAGCTGCTTTTGGTATGGGTCTCACCCAGTTCACCAGGCGCTAACGGGTTGCCAGAACAGTTCAGCGCGACAATACGCATCTCCCGCTCAGCCAGTTCCTGTTTGAATTGCTCAAGCTTTTCGGGCGAATTTAATAACGCTTCGGTTTGAACATGTGGACAGGGTGACCAGCCGCCTGCGGTCATTTCAACCCCACTGATCCCATAACTTTTAACTTTGTCCAGCATTGCCGGAAAAGGTAAATCCGCCAGAACATCAGTACACAATGCAAGTTCCATTCTATTATCCCCAATATTTCGCGTGAGTTACGCTCTTTCAAACTGATCGATAAACCCGGATTTAGTTCTGGCGTTCGCTAATAGGGTGGTTTTGACTTCATCACCCAGTAAATCTGCAATATCCGCCAGAATCTGAATATGTTCATTTTTCGTTGCAGCTACAGCGACAACAATAAAAACAATTTTCCCTTTACCCCAGCTAACGCCATCGGGAAATTGAAATACCTGAAAGCCAGATTGAATGACCAGATCGAGGTTTTCCCTTGCGCAATGGGGAAGCGCAATACCTGCTCCAATGTAGGTTGAAACACTCATTTCCCGCGAGAGCATTGCCTGTTCAAAGCCGGGTTTGACATAACCCGCTTTTTCCAGAGCACTGGCGGCAATATGTATTGCCTCATTTTTATGCGTTGCCCGGCACTGCAAATGCAGCGCGTCTTCCGTTAAATTCAACATGATTTATTCCTCACTGATGGCGCAAGAGTGCATTAATCAACGGTAGAGCGCGGGCTGCGGTGGAATAATGACATCGTGTTTTTCGCCATCTTTCAGCGAGGCTAAACCGGCATCACAAACCAGCGCCACTACGTAACCATCCCATGAGGAGGGGCCGCTCATCTCGCGCCCGTTACGCACGTTATCAACAAAATGCTGCACCTCCCGATCGTATGCCGTGGCGAAACGTTCCATACAGGATTGTGCAATATGCTGTGCGTTGCCGTTCAGCGAACGCGTACTAATCAGCTGCTGTTCAGTCAGCGCGACAATCGCGTTTTCGCCAATCACTTCGCAGCGAATGTCATAGCCGTAATGGCAATTTACAAACAGCTCATCATCGATGCGCACACCAGATTCGGTCTCGAAAATTATGATTAACGGATCCTGTAAATGCGGCAGCGCACGCCGGGTTTTCTTACGGGGTTTGTCCACGCGCACCGAAATAATATTCTCATTAAGCAAATAGCGGATGATATCGATTTCGTGCGTGGCGGAATCATTCACCGCCATTTCCAGCTTATAGCTTTCCGGCACAGAGGGATTTCTGTGCGCGCAATGGATCAGCAGGATATCGCCGGGTTTCCCGTCATCAATTGTCTTTTTCAGCGCCTGATAACCTGGATCGAAACGGCGCATAAAGCCAAGCTGAAGCAGACGCTTACCGGTTCTGACTTCAGCATCAATAATCTCTGCTGATTCATCAGCAGTTGGTGTTAATGGCTTTTCACAAAATACCGGCTTGCCGGCATTAAATGCCGCAAGGATTTGCGTTTTATGAACCGGACCTATTGAGCAAATAAACACTGCATCGACCAGCTCCGAATTAATCATCTCTTCAGCATCATAAAACGCCGTAGCGTTAAATTCTCTGGCCGCCACATCGGCTGTCGTATGGTTTATATCGCAAACAGCAGTAACCTGCGCGCCAGTAATTGTATTTTGAAAACGTTTCAGGTGATCCTGGCCAATCATGCCCAGACCAATCAGGCCAATTTTGACAGTCATTTATTTACCCTCAGTTACTAAAGCGTTAGAAACGAAATTTCTTTTCGATTTGTTCTAATGTCAGACCGCGTGTTTCCGGCAGATATTTCACCAGCAGAATCAACATAATGATGTTAGTTGCCCCGAAGAAGCCAAAGGTCAGGCCGCCTCCGTAATGGTTCAGCAGGAAAGGGAAAATAGACTGGATTATGAAATCGAATATCCACAAACCGAATACCGCAAAGCCCATACCGATACCGCGCATTCTGAGAGGATAGATTTCTGCCAGCATCAGCCAGAACACCGGTGCTATCCAGCCCTGCATGAACACCAGAAAAACCAGCATCAAGCCAGGGATCACATAGGGTGCGCTGGCAAAATTCGCATGCAGAATTTCTGCACCATCCACAACTTCAGTGTGAAACAGGAACTTAAACGCTAAACTAATCAGTAGCAGGCTCAGCGTGACGCCGGCCTGTCCGGTAAAAAACATTTTCCGGCGTGAGTGTTTGCCAATTAACGCCATGCCAAGGAGGGTAGCCAGTACAGAGATAATGCCATTGGCTACTGCGCCAGTGACAGCTGCCGCATCGCCCAGGCCCGTGGCTTTCAATACCGTTGGCGCGTAGTACATGATGGTATTGACCCCGGTAACGCGCGTTGCGAGTACGATCATTAAGCCCGTTAACACCAGTTGAATCACCCAGCGTTTTTTCAGTTCGTCAAACAGGTTTAATTTCATCTGATCGGCTTTGATGATTTGCTGGATATCTTTCACTTCGCGGTCAACTTCTTCCGGCAGGCGAAGCGTTTTCAATACGCTTATGGCCTTTTCAGTTTCACCGCGACGAATAAAGAAACGCGGTGATTCCGGCATCATAAGCATACCGATCCACAATAGCGCGCCAGGCAGTGCCGGAATAGCCAGCATAATGCGCCAGTTGTGCTGCAACTCGGGATAGACATTCACAAGCGTTGCATTAACGGAATACGCGAGGAACTGGCCGGTAACAATCATTAGCTCATTGACGGTGACTAACCGCTCGCGCTGATCGGCTCGTGCCAGTTCGGAAATATAAATGGGTACGGTTACAGAAGCGCAGCCCACCGCTAAGCCCAGGATAAAACGCGCAACAATCATTGATGGCACATCCCACGCAAACGCCGTGCCTAACGCGCCGAACATAAAAACAGCTGCCACCCAAAGCAAATTTTTACGACGTCCTTGCTTATCTGATAAATATCCACCAAATAGCGAGCCCAGCGCGGCACCAAACAGCAGAAATGAAGTGATAAATCCTTCCTGAGCCGGTGTCAGATTCATATCATATTTCATGAATATTAATGCGCCGGAGATAACGCCGGTGTCATAACCGAAACATAAGCCGCCAATGGTTGATACAAGCGTAATCAAACGCATGCGCTTAGGATTTTGCAGGTGAGTTTTGTTATACATAGTTTTTCCATCTGGTTGTAAGGTAATACCGTTGCAAGCCGTTTATAGTCAGAATAAAGCTATGTTGTTTTAAAACGTTAAAAAGAGCAGTTAACTTACTGGCTGTGTAAGTATGATTTTAATTTCAGCGTGAAGAGGCTGCTGTGACCCTCAAACGTTACGACAACGTTATATCAAAGTGAAAATCAAAAGCCAGACACGTCTCTCCGTACTATTTACCAGCGTGCTGGCGATCAAATATTTTTAATTACATTCGTGAAAAGCAGTGATAATCATCACGCCGTCAAATATGAACGTTGACATAACAAGATTGAAGAGAGTTTGAAAAGTCAATTTTTACCAGCACTGTGGTGGCTTACTTGTAAGAAATAAAATAGCAATTTTGATGATTATTGACCGTTTAATGAAAATACCCCTCTTAACAGAGTTAGCTTGTTACTGTCTTAATCTGAATGAGTGCATCAGGCTGCTTTTTAAAGAACGTGATGACAATCATGTCTCCTTGCGTGACCAGAGCGGTCATAACAATTAAAGAGAGTTAAGGATAAAGGAATTTCATTCTGGCATTATATATCAGTGGGTTAGTCAGGAAGAAAAAGCAAAGTTGATGATTACCAGCGCGTAAAGTCGTGTCAGAATAGCGCCATCACGACAGGAGACATTATGATCACCTTCAGTCTTAACGAGCATCCTTCCGCACGCGGCTTCGACAGTGGCCTGCGACCGCGCCTGAGCTTCATATGCAAAGCTGAAGGCAAAGAGGAAGCGATTCCTCGCGTAATGCACAAACATGATGAACGCTTTGAATTGATGTTTATCCGCTCAGGCAAGGGTATTTATAATATCGACGGCCGTAGCTATGTCGTTAAATCTGGCGATATATTACTGTTCAATGCCAGCGTGCTTCATGATGAATGCCCGGAAGCCTCAGATGACCTGCTGATATTCAGCTGTGGCGTTGAGCAACTGAAGGTCGATGGTTTGCCACTGAACGTCCTTACGCCTCGCTCGCAAACCGCGGTCATGCCAGCCGGCAATTATTATCATGAAATTTGCCAGTTGTTTGAACAGATGTGGTCGCATGTCAGTAATAAGCGTCTGTACAGCACAGAAATTGGCGATAGCTTACTCAGCGTGCTGTTATTATTGTGCCGGAATATCTGGATAGAAAGCAAACCGCAACAGGAAAGCGCCAGCGTATTATTAGGGCAGCGCGTGAAGGACTATATCGACAACCATTATAAAGAAGATATCTCCCTGAGTTTGATTACTGCAGCGATGAATATGAATCAGTTCTATCTGGCGCATGTCTTCAAAGCCTATTCGGGTTATTCCCCAAAACAGTATCAGACCCGCCGCCGTATCGGCGAGGCACAAAACTTATTATTAAGCACTGACCTGGGAGTCATAGATGTAGCAAGTGCTGTAGGCTACGATAACGTAAACAATTTCCACCGAATCTTTCATAATCTTGTCGGCATTCCGCCTGCCCGTTATAAAAAATTCTGGATAACCGGGCAGATAAAAAGATAAGTTACATGGATACTTTGTGTGCGGCACGATCACCCTGCCCCTGATCTGTTCTAAGATGCTTCCGGTTTTCTTTTTCTCATACAGTTTAAGACGCATCCGGTAATATTGCGTGACCGTATGCAGGCTTTCTATCTCCTGTTGATTCCCGCTATATCAAATTCTGATTCAGAGGAAATTATGCTCAAAGCTCTTCACGGTATTTCAACCCATTACTGCAATGTGGTTACTGAAGCACGTATAGCTGCGGAAGCGGGCTATGATGGTCTGGAGTTTTTGCATGATAAATTGCTGCGTTATCTCGAACACGGCGGCAGTACTGCACAACTTAACACGCTGGTGCGGGGTCATGGATTACAGACCTTGTGTCTTAATGCCCTGATAAATATTGAACGCTATCAGGGCGCAGAAAAGCAGCAAATGCTGGCTGAAGCCAGGCGACTGACGCAGATTGCGGCGGATTTGGCCTGCCCGACCATTCAGATTCTGGCGCAGCACGGCATTGATCATCTGCCAGAGAGGCAAATTCTCGATATTATTACCGAAAATATTGCTGAGATTGCCACTATTGGCCAGCAATATGGGGTGCGCTATCAGATTGAGGTTATCGCGCATACGCGATTCAACACGCTCAATCAGGTACTGGAGGTGATTCAGCGTATAAATGCACCTAATATCGGTTTAGTCATCGACTTCTGGCACCTCTTTGCGACCGGGCATACTACGCCGGAAGATATTCAACAGCTCGATCCTGCCCTTATCTACGGCGTGCACTTTTGTGATGGCCGTAAGCCCCGCCCTGGTGAAGAATGGAACGAAACGGTGCTGCGCGCTTATATGCCCGGCGAGGGGGATATTGATATTCAGGCATGGAGCAATGCGGTAAAAGCCACCGGTTTTGATGGCGTGTGGTCAGCAGAATTATTCAGCCCGGCACGCTGGGAAATGGACCACGCTATCCTGGCAAAACAGATCATTGATAATATGAAATTCTATTTAGGTTAGGTTAAGGCTTTGGCTGTCCGCTTTGTGCCGAAAGCGAAACTACTAATTTTCAATGTCTGGAGACTCCGGACGTGCCCCCAACCCGATATCTTTAATTACTGAAGTCTGTAGATGCTCGCGTTCCAGTAACCATTACCCTGACTACAATATTCTTTAAAACCCAAAGACCTCAGTTCCCCTGCAATTAGCCGATTCATCACCCCATGTCCCATAAGAAGCACAGGCCCGTCGGATGCTTTTGCCAACCCGACGAGGCTATTCGCAGCCTGAGCAGCACGTTGCTTAGCTTTTCCCACACGCTCCACATTACGGGACAGGCCGCTTAGCCACATAACGCGAAAAAAAGCAGCCCACACGGCTGGAGATAACCTGAAACCGGGCAGGTGAAATACCGGCAGATCTGCTTCCCTGAACACCTCATCAATAACCTCCGGTTCAAGCCCTAATGCTTTCAGGGAAGAAAGTGCTCTGGGAAGAGGGCTACTTATGATTCGCGATGCGCTGACCGCTAATGATTTGCTGGAATCGGGCGGTGTATCTTCTCCTGTATCAGAACGGTCATATTCTGCAATCCAGTTGCACATTTCACGGCTCGTTACTTTCGCAGAAGCTGTAAAAGCGGGCTTTCCATGACGCATTAAAATAATTTCCATACAGAACTTCTTATTTATTGTCCTAATGTCCGCTTCTCACTCAAAGCGGAGATGACTAAACCTGAATGCACTCATCAATGGCGAGCCGTTGACAGTGCATAGCCATGTACTCCATCGGAATCTTCAGGCTGTTTTTCATCGGATGGCAAAGGTGCCGGAAATGCCCTTTACGCCTTTAAAAGGCTCCGGGGCGTTTTGAGTAGCGCAACCAGAAACGTTTTTTAAGACACAGTCAGGTAAGGTCTGTTCGATCTCCGCGCGGTGTTGGATGTGAAATGACGATAAATTCGATTGCGGAATCCGTGTCATTTCTGGCCTGATGCTTTGACCCAGGGGGGATCTCGATGCCCTGCTGAGCGACAATTCGATGCGCTTTTCCTTCCAGCTCCATGGTCAACACACCATCCAGAACGAAAAAAAACTGTCTGGATACCGAATGGTAGTGTCGCTTTTCACATGTTTCCGGCGGCATCTTTTCGTGAATAATCAGCATGTCTTGCCGGTTTACCAGATACCAGCCATCGCACTTATCACCCCATACATAATGCTCAGCATTAGCCTTAGAAATCATTGGTTTTTACCTGTTGACCGCGTAAGAATTCTGAACCTGATGCGTTGTTATACTTTGAGAGCTCTTTGATTCGCAACAGCGATGTTATGTTTGATGCGGCTCTATCTGCAGATGTAAGAAAGCCGCTGGGTAGCGGCCTTTTATAAACGTATCGTGATTCGGTTTCGGTAAAGTTACTCACTCTCTGAGATTTCATACTCTCTGGCGATCGCGCTGGTTTCTCTTCCCCAGACCGAAGCCCTGGTTCTTTTCTGATGGGCGTCAAAAGTAGCCTGGTTTGTAAAAAGCTCTTCGACGGTCCAGACCAGGGGGTCTGCTGTTTCAGTAACCTCAAATGATACGCATCCGGTTTCTTTCCTGGTTAGTTGCTTGTGTTCAGGAAGGTACTGGCGAACAAGATCCGCTTCTTCTGCACTTTTACACACCAAACGACCCGTCAGCTTAATCATTATCATCCTGCTATTTTCATGCGGTTTTATCGAGTATCCCAGCGACGAAGTTACACCAAACCGTTGAGGAAAAGAAACCGATCAGTATCAGCAGCGCCGCGCAGCAGTTTGCTGGTAGTCACCACTGAGCCCTGATAAGTCGGCTTGAGCCTGGTGCCTGGTGCCTGGTGCCTGTTGCCTGGCCGTACTGTGCGACAATATGAAAAGTGAAATGAGCGGCATTCCGGTTTTTGTGGCTGCTGCTGAGTCAGCAAGTTTTTCTCAGGCCGCCGAAAACTTGCACCTCACGCGTTCGGCCGTAGCAAAAACCATCGGCCGGCTGGAAGGCAGGCTGGGCGTTACGCTTTTCAGCCGCACCACCCGTCGTCAGACCCTGACGGATGAAGGCGCGCTCTATTATGAATTCTGCCGTCGGGCGCTGGATGAAATCAGAATGGCAGAGGAGATGCTGGAAGGCGGCAAGCTGCAGGCAAGCGGTAAACTAAGAGCCTCTGTGCCGGTTTTGTTCGGACATTTTTGTGTGGCACCGCTATTAGCCGCGCTGGCAAAAGAGCATCCCGGGCTGGCACTGGAAATTTCTTTCAGCGATCGCCAGGTTGACCTGCCAGCAGAGGGTTCTGCTTTTAAGTTTTGAAATAAAGTGCCGATAGTAAAGTTAAGGATTTTTGTCATAAGGAAGCAAGACTGTGAAAGATTTTTCAAACTATTCGAAAGCATTAGGGATGGCTAAATTCTATGTTTACGCATTTTATGACACTGAAGATGCCTCTAAGAGGCCGTTTTATATAGGTAAAGGCAAGTCAGAACGCTGTTTTGATCATATGAAGTCGAGTGACGGCTCTCCGAAATCAGAACGAATTCATCATCTGTTAAAAACAGGAAACCTGGGTATCGACATACTTCGCCATGGCATGGACGAGGCAACCGCGAAGCTTGTTGAAGCAACCTGTATTGATCTCTTGGGTGTAGGGGAGCTGACTAACAAAGTAAGAGGAAGCAGCTCCCTTATGGGGCGAATCACGCTGGATGAGCTCAACTATCTCCTTCTTAAACAAGAGACGGAAGTCGCACCTGAACATGCAGGGCTCGCTTTTTTGCTAAACAGTACTTACAAATCTGGCATGAGTGCACTTGCATTATATGAAGCTACACGTGGCATCTGGGCAAAAGTACCAAAAGATGAGAACCTGAAATTTGCTTACGCCACTTATGGTGGTTTGGTGATGGAAGTTTACGAGATCCATGGCTGGATCAAGGCTGGCTCTCAGCAATACTTTACCCGAGAACTGATCATCCCTCCTGAAACCAACCGTTCAGAGTTTGTTGGACGAATTGCATCACCAGAAGTCAGAGAATTATATCTGGGCAAGTTAATCAAAAAACCGCGCAGTCATGGTAACCCTTTCGTAAAAGTAGGGCTGACACAATAAACAGACCTGTTTTCCGTTGATTAATACACCTCCGTGCTGGTTGTTATGTCGTTGTACCCGTCAACGTCCGCTTTGTGCCAAAAGCGGACGTAGTTAAAGTTTTCAATTAATCATAAATAAAGCTATTTTCAGCTGCAAAAACATACGCTATCTTGAGTGTATTGAGGAGAAACGTGCATATGAAATTTAGAGCTAGAAACCTTAGAGCGATTGCGGAGTGTATTATTGGAGATAATCAGGTTTTTACCTATAGATCCAGCTTATATATAACTGAGTTTTTCCAAGAGTGCGATTTGAATTTCGTTCATGATGGCTCATCCCGATGGTCATGGACGGTAGAACGATTAGAAGAACTCCTTCAAGAGCCACAACCAAAGGCTTACGCACTACCTGAAAGATTTGTTCAAGTTCTTAGAACATTGATGCTGAAAGAAGATGCTAGCGATGAAGACCCTGAAAGGAAAAATGCACTTAATGAATTAAATAAGCCCTTAATTCGTGAAGGATATGAAGCATTTTATGATGATGATAATTTATTATATGTTCGTCATAACGGAACGAAAACAATTTCGATAACACATAATCCACATCGCCCCTTCTCTCCTCAAGAAATAAAACGTAGATCTTTACTGATAGAATACCTTGAAACTTGCTCTGAAGATGAATTAATTGAGGAAGTATTGCTTCCTCTGTTCCGACAACTTGGATTTCATCGGGTGTCAGCTACAGGCCATAAAGATAAAGCTTTAGAATATGGTAAAGACATTTGGATGAGATACACACTCCCAACTCAGCACGTTCTTTATTTTGGCATCCAAGCAAAAAAGGGGAAGCTTGATGCATCTGGTGTCAGTAAGGCGTCTAACGTTAATGTATCCGAGATCCATAACCAAGTTTTAATGATGCTTGGCCATGAGATATTTGACCCAGAAACCAGTAGGAAAGTTCTTGTTGACCATGCTTTTATAGTTGCAGGTGGCGAGATCACTAAACAAGCAAGAAATTGGCTTGGAGGGAAACTTGATGCGAGTAAAAGAAGCCAAATAATGTTTATGGACAGAGAGGACATCCTCAACCTATACACTGTAAGTAATATTCCTCTGCCTAGAGCAACATTCTCTCAGGAAGGCTCAATCAATAGTGGTGAAGTTCCATTTTAAATTATTTAATTTAAATGCCATGAATTTAATCATTAAAACTTGCCTTATGGGAGGAAGAATTGGAGTATTTTAAAATAAATTCATTAAATGAACTAAAGATTGTTCTTGCTCAATTTGAAGAGGGGTTTCTATTTAGAGGGCAACTTGACCACTACGGCGAACCTAATAACCCTTCTGTTATTGCCTCTTTTGATCGACAAGTTTGTGTTCCATCCGAAACAATAAAATGGATGCGATACGCAAGCAAAGTAATTGAAGGGGTAATTGGCAAACATGTAAATGACTATTGTTATGTACAAGCCATTTTACAGCATTATGGCTGGCGGTCTTTTTTTGTTGATTGCAGTTCAAGTCCAGCAGTCAGTACATGGTTCGCTAGTCATAAATTCATCGAAAAACCTGGTATCGATATGTGTGAAGATTGTGGGGAAAACTTTATTTGGGAGCGGAAAAAGTTTGCCCATTACAATTATGAAATAGGAGACGGGCATCTTTATGTGATTGATAAGTCGATAGCTAAAAAAGTTGGTCTTGTAGATTTAGCTTCATTAACTATTGATGGTTATTTACCTCGAACTGAAGTACAAAAGGCATGGTTGCTAGGTCCAACTTTAGGAAAACCAATCCCAAAGGAATGCTTTGTTGCTCAAGTTACAGCAGATCGGTCTATTTTTCGCGAATATGCAGCCATGCATGGTTTTAAAGACACGGATTCTATGTTTCCTCCTGCAACTAAAGACCCAATACTTAGCGCTCTTTTGGGGCTACCTTGGAGAGAAATAGAGTCAATGCGTAGCCCGAAATTTATGGTCCCTGTATTTAAACGAGCTTTGGATTTACCTGAATATCAAACGAGTTTTGAAAAAATCGCCTCACCATCCACCGCTTTCTATCGTGGTGAAAAAATAAGCGACTTATTTGATTCTATTGAAACTGCTGGAGGTAAAGTTACTGGTGGTAAATTTGTTGACGTGCCTAGTATTGTTATTTTCGGTTCTGCCAATTCAAATGCACCATTGATACTTCCCAAAATTGAAAAGTTACTCAAAGGTAACAGTTTTTTAGCTTTAGAGATTGATGAAATCATTAAACACCCTGGGATGGGGTATAAGACTGTCTATTAGAAAGGTGTGGGCATTATCAATCATGCACATAACCTAATTGAAATTTGTGAACTAGTCGTCATGCATCCCGGCTTAGAAATGACCAAAGCGGGGTTTAGCCCTGGAAAGTTCTATCTTAGGAGAGCTAATGGTTTATGGGCACGCCACCCCCATGTTAATGATTGTAATTGTGGGAACGAAGATATTCATAAAAGACACATTTCGGCTTTACTCATAGCTGAAGATATAATTTAGGACCCTTTGTTAAAATGGTTATAAATTGAAAATAATGTCGATTAACTATTTGTATAGTCTTAAGGTGATGAATTTAATATTTATTTAATTTGTAGCTATTTAAGAAAAAGTTTCCATTTAATTTTGGGGATTTGAAACGTCCGCATTTCGCTCATAGCGGACGCTGTAAGCCTCTCACTGTGATTCAGACCTACCGCAGAGTAAATGACGCTTAAGCAATGTGGCTTTTAAGCGACGTGAAAGGTACTTATCAGGCCTGCGGCCTTAAGCAGTCGCGTGGTCAGACTTTTTGACTGTTACCGAAAAAGGATTGTTACCGCTAAAAAATGAGCGCGGCTGCTAACCCCTGTTCTCAAAACCGTATGCGTTCTTCGGGCAGGCATCGTATTCATTTTGGGACTACAGTTACCGGTGAGGTTGTCATTGACTCGTATCAGGAGGTGTATTCAGTGTTTGATCACGACGACGATCAGGAGAAACCTGTCATCGGAGAGGCAGCACTCAACCTTGCAATGGCGGGACAGGACATTAACCAGCGAACCCTGACGGCGGAGCTGGATTTGATGGCTGGTAACGCTACTAACGCGGTCAGGGCGGAGAAAATCAGAAAAGCCAGACACTGGCTCAATGGTTTCTCTCAAACTGATATGCGCGACAAGGCTGGGCTGCACTTAAAGATGAAAGCAGACCCGGACGACGACGGAAAACATCACTAACCGTTGCCCGGCCCCGGCCGGAAGACGACGAAGATAAGCCAACCTCATAACGGGCGCGTCCGACGCGTACCGGCCGGAGAAACTGTCAGGGATGACACCCGGTTGTTAACTCAGGCAACACCAATCAGAACGGGCAAAAGATAAATAACCTGCCCCACCCCCATCACAAACTTCCTGTTCTGTCAGGCTGGGGAAGGCGTTTAGTGACGGTCAGAACGCGTGGCAAAGAAGACCACGGCTGCTCCAAGAGCGACAACCAGCGTATCTTCAATCAGGCCGCTTCGGGTCTGTCCGATTTTTGTTATCGCCTTTTTGCGGGCTGCAAGCGTGGCATAAGCCAGTGGCACCGCGGCAGAAATAGCCACCGCGGCCCCGGTCTTCTCTTCGCCACGAGGTGCCAGCGCGGCACCGGCAATCCCGGCACTGGCCACGCGCGCCGAGAGGCCAGGAAACACAGTGCGGTCCGGTGCTGATTTCATTTTGTCGCCATACAGCTCCCCTGCTCCCATCGCTAACGCCCCATATTTAAAGAGCGGCCGATCCAGCAGCAGCAGAGCGCCTGACGTATTGCGCTTCGCAAGACGTGCCGCAGCAAGAGCCGCCATCGGCGTCATTGAACGGCAACTGGCGACCACGCCAATCAGGGCAGAATAAACAAAACGCGTTATTTTCATTATTGGTTTTCCGGATAGTGAGAGATCTATTTGCTCTTACGCTCCGCCGGGATATAAGGCAGGAACGCGCTATTTAACAAGCACATTTACATGGTCACATTATCTGAGTGTTGGGATCTATACTGCCAGCAGCATGCCTGCTGGAATAATCAGTATAGATGAGCGGTTTGAGCGTGCAGAAAGAAGAGAAGCGGGCGGGTAATAGTGGAAGCATTCAGGCATGTCAGCGTGTTGCATGCCTGAATGTGAATATCGACTATTCGATCTGTCAGAACTGCCAGGAAACGCTGACGTTCATATTTCGTGGCTCACCATAGACGTAACTGTTCATATAGCTGTAGTAGTGGCGATCAAAGAGATTATCGAGGTTGGCCTGTACCGCAACCTGTTTATTCACCTGATAGCGCGCAAACAGCGATGCCAGCGGATAGCTGCCCTGATACACCCGTACGCTCTCACCGCTGGCGTTGGTCACATCCTTAAATACCCGATTCTGCCAGTTAACGCCGCCGCCAATAGTCAGGTCAGGAATAGCGGCCAGCTGATAGCGGGTGAATAGCTTAAAGGAGGTCTGCGGCTGGTAACTGTTAAAGCGGCCACTTTTGTCACGCGCAACATAGCGGGTGGCACCAAATGTCAGTTGCAGATTATCAGTCAGTGCACCATTCAGTTCAAACTCGGCGCCTTTACTCACGGCACCTTTAGCGGCGACATAAGCCTGCTCGCTGCCATTCAGGTAGACACCATCAAGCGCCTGACCGACATCATCCTCTTCGATACGGAATATCGCCACGGTGGCGGTGAGCAGGCCATCGTTCCAGGCAGATTTCAGCCCGGTTTCGTAGCTTTTTCCGGTTACGGGTGACAGGTAGCCGCCTCGGGTATCGCGATAAGTCTGCGGCAGGAAAATAGCAGTGTAACTGCCATAGGCGGACCAGGTATCGTTGATGTCATACACCAGCCCTGCATAAGGCGTAGTGTTATTTTTAGTCACCTCTCCGCTGCTGCCGGTGGTGCTCCACTGGGTATAGCGCGCGCCAACAATCAGTGACAGCGGATCGGCCAGCGACAGACGTGCTGCGCTGTAAACGGATTTCTGCCGCACCGTGTCATTGGCGTTGCGATACCAGCCCTGCCACGCCGGCTCCGCTACATTACCGCTCCAGTGGTTATCAAAAATACCCATATCGGCTGCCGTGATCTCACGCGCTTCTGCATCGCTGAAACCATCCTGGCTATACGTTGCATTGTGCTGCCGGCTGTAACTGGCACCCGCCATTAACAGATGCTGACGACCAGCCAGCTCAAACGGGCCGCTGGCGAAGCCATCGACAGAGTCCAGTTTACGTTTGCCGCGATCCATACTGCCATAGCCGGTCGTACCCTCACCGCTCTCCCGATCGGGATTGCCCATCACATAGAGCAGCTTATCGCTGAATGTGTTTTCAGCGTGCGTGCCGTTAACATGAACATTCCAGCCGTTATCAAAGTTATGTTCAATATCGGCAAAGACTTTACGGGAGTTGGTATTATACCGCGCCCAGTTGGCTGCTGAATTCAGGCTGCGATCGTAATGGGTGGTGGCATTGTTACTGTAAAACATCGGCAAACCGCCCCAGGTTGGGTTGCCGGTGTTGTTATCTTCGTAGTCATATCCCAGTGACACGGTGGTGCTTTCAGAGAGATCGGCATCAATGACGCCGTAGATAAACTTTTTGGTCTTCTGATAGCGATCCAGCCAGCTCTGCTGGTCAGTGTAGCCACTTACAATGCGGCCACGCAGGCTGCCATCCCCGTTCAGCGGAGAAGAGAGATCGGCCACATAACGCTGCTTATTCCAGCTGCCATAGCTGGCACTCAGCGTTCCGGTGGCGATTTTGCTGTCGGCATGTTTGCGCACCATGTTGATTGAAGCCGCCGGGCTGCCTGCGCCGGTCATCAGGCCGGTTGCACCGCGCACGATCTCAATGCGGTCATAAATAGCGGAGTCGGAAGCCGCATCGCCATAATTCCATGCGTCGTTGACTAAAGCCGGAATACCATCAAACGTAAAATTGCTGACTTTGAAGCCGCGCGAATAGTACTCAGAGCGTTCACTGTCGACAAGATTAGTGGATATGCCGGTAACGTTGGTTAATACATCATTAACCGACTGCAAATCCTGATCCTGCATGCGCTGCTGTGTCACGACGCTAAGAGACTGCGGTACATCGCGCGGTGTCAGCATCAGCTTAGTGCCCGCACGGGTGGTCTGCACCGCATAGTTCTGGTTACTGAGCGCACTGTTATCGGCCGAATCAGTGCTGACGATCATCTCCTGCGCATCCTCCTCTGCCGCCCGGGCGGGAGTGAGAAGGGAATGCACGGTCAGTGCCAGTAATGAGATGCTGAAGAGGTTATTGAACCCTGATTCCCTGCTACAAAAAGCCATAAACTCTCTCTTAAACATTGGTATTAGGTTAAGCAGTGATGCGCTGTTTTTATATTTATCCGTTCAGCGCAGGCAGGCAGAGGCCCGCAACATATGAGAAAGACAATGATAATCATTTGCTTTAGCAATTCTCTAAAAGATTCCATCGCAAATGTAACTTTATGTAAACATCATAATATTCAGTGATATAGGGAGTTAAAACCCGGAAATAGCGGTGGTTTAGGTTATACCGATTCAGAGAAAGGCAGAGTGCAGGAGGTGATCAGCGATGATTACGGGAGAGATCGTGGTGCCATTCAGGCAGGCCATCCATAGCCTGCCGTTTGCATACACCAGACCCGCTGTTATTTATAGACGGTAGCGGTAGCTGACATCTTTGAACCCTCTTTTGCAGAGGTGATGACGTAGTATTTACCGCCCAGTTCATCTGCCTTTTTGGAGAGATCGGCTTTGGCATCTGAAGGCGCAGTCTGCTCTTTCATCGAGCTTATCTTGCCCACTTCCTGATACTGGCTGGCCTGTTCTTTAGTGATCTCCTGCGCAGCTAAAACAGAGCCAGAGGCAAGTGTTCCCAGAAACAGAGCAGCAGCGACCATTATTTTACGTTTCATACATTAGTCCTCGTGAAATAAAAAATAACCGGATATCCCTATAAACAGATAGTTCAGAATAAAAATAAAGCAACGTTCTTTCAGGAGATTTTTTAATTATGCGGGCAGACTGCTTTTACCCGCAGCCGGCTGTCCGGTCCGGTGATACGTGCGTGATGTCGAAACGGTCACTTTCTTCCTGAATACAACGGCCTGCCGGGCGATTCACGGTAGCGCGAGCGCTTCCTGCGAAGCGGCCGCACGTTATAGCCAGCGGCAGGGGTCACCGCGCGTAAATATATATATACTGCCTTCAAACCACCCGCCGGTTTTATTATCACAGGCAGCATTTATACTTTTTCACAGCAGATCGCTGCATCTGATATTTATTTCTTTATGACGGCCGTTGCCAGGATGATATTTATTTTTCCGGGTCGGGTAACGCAGCAGGTGCGTGTTGCTCCTTGGCGATAATTGAGCGTTTATCGTAAACGCTATAAGCTGTATAAGCCGTTCGCCCGTCGGCCGAAAAGCTGCTGCTGCACTCGTCCGTTGCTCAGCAGCCCGGATTAGCCTGAGTAAAGGTTTGCCTCAGATGGATGCCTGCGACCAGAACAACCTGTTGCCTGAAGGAGAGATATGATGACCATAATGGATGCGCTGCTGGCATTCAGCTTTGCCGCGCTGTTACTGACTCTGACGCCGGGCCTGGATACCGCGCTGGTATTGAGAACGGCAACGGTTGAGGGACGAAAACAGGCGGTTCACGCGGCGCTGGGTATCAGCACCGGCTGTCTGGTCTGGGGAGCCGCCGTGGCGTTCGGGCTGGGGGCGCTCATCGCAGTGTCAGAACTGGCTTACGACATCCTGAAGTATTGTGGCGCGCTCTACCTGAGCTGGCTGGGCATTAACATGCTGCTGCGTCCGAGAAAGCAGCTGGCGCTGGCGGATAATACCGCTAAAAAAGGCTCAAACTGGTTTTTGAAAGGCGTGCTCGGCAATGCACTCAACCCTAAGATTGGCATTTTCTATGTCTCCTTTTTACCGCAGTTTATTCTGCAGGGTCACTCACCGGTACTCTGGACCTTTATTCTGGTCGGTATCCATATTGTGATCGGGACGAGCTGGTCGATGGCACTGATAAGCGCCACGCGCCCGCTGGCAACGATACTGCGAAAAGAGAAGGTCATTCGCTGGATGGATCGTACCACCGGCGCCATTTTTCTGGCCTTTGCTGCCCGTCTGGCCCTGAGCCGTCGCTGAACAGCGCGGCTGCGGTAAACCTGCCGCAGCCGGCCTGAAACGCTGCTCAGGCCGGCAATGGCCGCCGCTTAAAACGACCAGCGAACACCGGCATTGTAGTGCCAGCCGTGCGCGCCGTTCCCGTTAACCTCTTTGCGATAATCGGTTTCGGCATAAAGTGACACATCCCGGGTGAGCGTCGCGGTGCCGCCAAGGCCGACATCCCACATCTGACCAAACTTACCGCTGTCAAAACGCTGACTCTCCGTGCCGTCAGCAGAGCCGGCCCGGGTTTTCGCCGTCCCGCCCCAGCCGCGATAGTAGTTTGCGCGCAGATAAGGCGTGTACTGCCGCAGGCTCTCATCCTGCCACGTGCGGTCCAGCCGCGCCCCGAGCCGGCCAACGGTCTGCTCATAACGATCCCAGGAAACCCGCGTCTGGTCCCGATCGGTCAGGCTGTCCATATCGAGACGCTGCCAGGTCAGCTGCGCCTGGGGTTCGATACGCCATCCCTGCGTCAGCTCAATGGCGTAGCCTGACTCCAGTGAAGCCGCCCAGCCGCTGCCTTCCGGCGAAGCCACCGCTTTTTGCCGCATGATGTCAGTTTCGCCACGATAGCGGTTCCATGACAGCGAGCTGTCAACATAGAGGCCGCTGCTATGCTGCCAGGTGCCATACAGCGCCACGCTGTCGCTGTTGAAAGCGGTTGAGCTGTAGCCATCCACCGCGTGCGGACGAATACGCGTGTTGCCGCGCGTCCAGGCGATACCGCCGCGCAGGCTATCGTCTGCGCCATCCAGTCGGATGACGTTACCGCCGAGCTGCGCCGCGCTGTAGTCAAGGTCAGCGTCATAGCCGTAGTGACTCAGGCCGCGGTTGCTCTGATAGTGCAGGTTGGCTCCCAGGTAGCGAACAAACATCTCACCGCCCGCTGCATCGGGATCGTGCTGCTGGCGCAGCTCGCCCAGCCGCTTGTGCAGATCGTCCGTGATCGCCAGCGTATAGAGTGCCAGGCCAACCGGCGCTGAGATATATGACGGGAGCTGCGGCGTTACCGCCCTGCGCAGGCCGGTTTTGCCATTGCCTGGCTGCGGCTGACAAAGCTCGCCGTCTGCGCAGACAAACGTGTTAGCCAGACGGTAGTCGCGGAAATCATTAACGCTGCCGCTAAGCTGACGTTCGCTGGCGGCGCTGCTGCCTGGGGCAAAACTATACAGGCTGTATTGCCACGGGCCTGAAGCGACATACCCCTGCTTCAGAACAAAACTCTGCGGAGCGGCTCTGCCTGACACCTGCGCAAGCGAAACCCCCTCCGCCGGCCCGATGATTCCGTCACCGTTGCGATCCAGCTGCGGCGCGCCGCGCAGAACATCATCAATCAGCGTCGTGCCGCTGACGTTACCGTTAACGCGCAATATATCGCTGCGGGTGGCCGCCGAGTTAAGCCGCAGCGTGCCGTTTGCCGAAGCCAGATCGCCGTTAAGCGTCAGCGAGTTACCGGCCTGGCTGCTGCCATTGGTCAAATCCAGCGTACCGGCGTTATTCACCTGCAGCGAGGTGGCGCTACCGCCCTGCAGCAGCGGC
The DNA here is from genome assembly GCF_003057675.2 of Pantoea sp. RIT413. Classification (NCBI taxonomy): domain Bacteria; kingdom Pseudomonadati; phylum Pseudomonadota; class Gammaproteobacteria; order Enterobacterales; family Erwiniaceae; genus Pantoea; species Pantoea sp. RIT413. Next base: position 296,871 of record NZ_QBJB02000002.1, on the reverse strand, counting down.
TGAACACCATCTCCCGCCAGCAGGGTCGAATCCGCGTCAATATTGATGGTACTGTGCGCCAGCCGAAGGTTGTCCGTCAGCGTCCAGCGGGTGCCGGAAAAATTCAGCGTGCTCCAGCCGGCGCCGATATTGGTGCCTTTTACCGGATCGTCACTGGTAAAAGATCCGCCACGCGCCGTAATGTCATGGAGGTTGAGAGTACTGCCTGCGCCACCAGCCGTGGTGATGTGCCGGGTATTTTCCAGGCTGATGTTCTGTACGGTGGCGCGGTTATTTACGCCGCTGCCCATTGTCAGACTGCCCTTCAGCGTGCCGCCGGTGACAATCAGCGTATCCTCTCCGTTACCGGTATGCACATCGCCGGTTACCCTGCCGTCCAGCAGGGCAACAACATCCCGGGCCGCTCCACCCGCCACCACCACAGTCTGCGGATTGGGTGCCGTCACGGTGCCTTCATTGATAAAGACCGACGCACCGCCGCGCAAATCGATGATGGGTGCCACCAGGCTTTGTGACGTGATACTGCCCTGGTTAATCACCCGCCTGGCGGTGCGCGTCACTACGGCGGATCCGCCGTTAGCGGACTCAATGGCAATCGTTCCTGCGGTGACAACATCTCCGGTTGTATTGGCACGTATGGCGGTGCCCTTACCGGGCACCGTGATGGAATAGCCCTGCCCGATAAACAGATCGTTACGCGTTGCTGAACCATCTTCATTCGCAAACAGATAGCCGGTTCCGCCTTCGCCTGTGACAATCTGCGCACTCCCTTCGCCGTCAAAAGAGACGGCTGAACGGATACCGGCTCCGCGCCCGGTTTCCAGCCGCACATTTTGCAGTGAAATAGCGGTAATTCCGGCACGGTTATTGATGACGCTGCCACGACCATAAGCGCCCAGCGTGATATCGCTGGCCTGGAAAAACTGCGCCCCGTTATCCAGCAGCACGCCATCGGCGCGTCCGCTGGCGGTAATGGTACTGTAGCCCTGACCATCACCCTGAACCGCCAGACCGCCACTGTTGCCGACCCGCAGCGCGGCGATCCCGTCATCTACCTGCAGACGACTGCTCTCGCGCGGATAGTAGTAACCATAACCACTGCTGGCATCGATGCCGGTGCCCGAGGCGATACGCACGCTGCCAAAGTTAAGAAATGACGCGTTGTCGTGCACGCGCGCGCCCGTACTCTCAGGGCCGGTTAAATTCACCACGCCCTGATACTGATTGAAGATCGCTGAATAGTAACCCGCGTCGAAAGCGGTGATCTGCCGGCCGCGCCCGGTAATGTCAGAAGCGGCATAGACGGTTGCCCGATCGCCCGACGCTATTACGCCGCTGGTATTGTTGCCGTTAAGTGCAATGGGACTGGTGACAATCCCCTCGCCCAGTTCATAGACGCGCAGCGCCGCAGCCCCTCTGCCGTTCACGTTATACCGGTCAGTGCGGTAGGCGTAGGACGTACTGCCGGAGACCGAGACGCCGGTCGTATCAGCTCCGCTCAGCGTTACCGTACCGGGCTCACGCGCATAGACATCGCCTCCGTTGCTGGCCTGGTAAAGCGTTGAGCCGGCTGTACTGACGTCTGTGCTGCCTCCGCTGCTGAAAATAATACTGTCCGTGTCCGTCGCCTGATAGCCGACCTGGTTAGCATGATGAAACACCACGCGACTTGTTGCCCCGCTGTTGATAATGGCGTTCTTTTCGGCGCGGGCACCAACCACATTAGCCCCGTACAGATTGATAATGCCGTTCTGGTTCAGCACCGCCTGCTCGCCGCTGGCGATCGCGCCCAGCGTTGTCTGCTGGCTGCCCGATCCGCCATACACATTTAACACGCCGCGGGTGGTTATTTCTGTGGTCGGGAGGTTCTCCCCGGGAGTGGCGAATCCCCCGGCGTATAAGCCGGTTCCTCCGCGCGTCACGCTGATATCGCCCTGGTTGATGACTTTCGCCCCCAGGCGCGCGAGGATCCCCACCGATCCTTCTCCTCCTGAAGTGATGCGACCGGTATTCACCAGCTGCGCCTGGTTTACTGCCGCCAGTCCCACCTGCGCATCCGCCAGCCCGCTGATAGCGGCATGGCTGGTCAGCAGCGTGCGGCTATCCGGCAGGTAATCAGCGCTGATATTGCGGCCGCTCAGATCATATTTATACCCGTCAACCGTTGCGGCGCTGGCGCCTTTGCCCGTCAGGCGCAGCCGGGTGGCAGCACTGAGTGTACCCTGCGCACCGCCTTCTATCCGCATGGCGCTGGCGCCAGCACCTACATTGAATGTTGCATCACGCGTCACAATATCGCTGCCCCTGCCGCTGCCCACGATACCGGTGGCGCCCGGTGCGTTGAGCGAGAGCGTGGTACCGCTGGCGCTGAAGTCTGCGCCATCCGCGAAGCGAAATAGCGTACCGTCGGGGCTGGAGGTGGCGTAGCGGCCGCTGGCGGGCAGCCGGAGACGTGCGTCCGGACCACTGATGAAGAAGCTGATCTGATTACGGCCCTCTCCGGCGCGCGGCACCGCGCTGGCGGCCACCTCCACCCGGGCGTTTCCGTCTGCACGCACACCGATAGCCGCATCGCCCTGTAAATTGATCCGTCCGCCCAGCGCGGCGTGCGCCTGAGCGCCCTGTTCGCCGGTTACCCAGACGGCGGTATTCTGCGTGCCGCCAGGGAGGTCAGCATGACCCCTGACATTGATGGTGCCGGTAGACCAGGCGCTGGCGCGATGGTTCTGCATGGCAAGGATGCGCAGGCCGGTACTGTTATCACCGTTAAGATTGATTGTTCCTGCGTTGCCCACCCGCCCGTACTGCCCGGCATTCAGCACCAGCATGCCGATGTTTTCCAGCGGCTGAGGCTGTGCCCGTCCGTTGATATCGATAACGCCGTTATTCAGCGTCAGCGCAGAGGGTGCATTTTCCACGCGCATACCCACGGCGTTCTGCACGCGGGAGCCGATGACAATACGGCCATTATTGATCGCGCTGCTGTTGTGGCGTTGCTCAATAGCGCTGACGCCGCCGCTCAGCGTAACCGCGACATCCTGCGTTCTGTCCGTTTTGCGGTTTTGCGGCGAGCGCCCGATGGCGATGGTGCCTTGCGCCGTGTTAATAAAGTGCCCTGCAGCGCCTAACGTAACCCCTGCCGCTGAACTGTTATTAACCACATCCGTGACGCCGACGTTGATGCTGCCGCGGTTAATCGCACTGCCCTGACTAATCCAGATGGCGCTGCTTTCCTGGCCTTCAGGCGCGTCGCCGGGGGCAAGATTAATCACGCCATTATTGGTAAAACGGCTGCCGCTTTTTACCGCGACGGCCTTACCGATATAGCCCAGCGTGCTGCGGTCGACGCCCGTACCGCTGGCGTTATTCAGGAAGCCGGCGTTCAGCGTGCCATTGTTGATTCCGGTGCTGCCCGAGAGAAGTGCCAGCGCCCTGCTCTCAGCAATCCCGGTGGCGGTCACGGCGAGCTTGCCATCAATGATTGCGGTCGCGCCGTTGCTGGCCTGCATCGCCGTGCTGGCGTTGATGACCTCAAGCGTACGCCCTGCAGAAATTTTCACGCTGGCGTCACGACCATTCGCACTTAGCACTATCCGGTCGCCCGCCGGCAGCCTGACTTCATCGCGGCGGTTGCCGGCACCGGTGCGATAAACCACGCGGCCTTCATTAAGCGAAAACGCTTTATTAAACGCGTTGCCATACTCTTCCTGCGTAATATTGTCATTCAGCAGCTGATTGATTAACCAGTCATTGTAATTTCTTAATTCCGCAAGGGAGGCTACCGTGAACGTGGTGACTCCGCCATTCCGCGTGTTTACGCTGAAAGTCCCGGTATATCTCACCACGCTATCTCTGCTCAGCGTCAGCTGATTATTTGCGGGAGGTGCCTCAACGGCGGTGAAAGTAATACGATTATTACTGTTCCAGTTCAGATGGCCGCGCTGTGCCGTGGTAAAAAGCTGGCTTTGCCTGGCCGCCATTGACCAGCGGTTTGTGTCCGAACCTGCGATTTTGTCAGGTCGCCCGATATTAATATTAAGCGTGCCGCGCGTAACTGAGGCGATGCGGGCATCTATATATTGCCGATCGTTTACAGCATAAAAGTCCTCTGCCTGTGTCTCTGTATTGATCTCTGGTAAATCTGTAAAGGCTAAGCTGTCATAAACATGGAAGGATTTATAACTGTTGTTCCCGGGATCGGGAATAACGATATTAAGATTTTGCTGCCCGACGTTAATACGGGGTTGCCCGGTCAGCGTATCGGTAACGATCCGGCCCGCGCGCTGCAGCTCACCCAGCGTTATGCGGGTTACGCCACTCACGCCCGGCGTAAACTGCGGCAGCCCGGTCAGCGTCCGCACTGAACCATCACGCAAATACAATGCACCCGCTTTATAATCATTATTTTCAGGCGTATAGGGATTTATTATCTCCGCCGATGCATTTAAAACCGGAAACATCATACCTTGTGCTGCAATAAGGGCCAGAAGTACAGGATTTAATTTAAACACGATATTTTCCTCAGCTGAGAAAAAAGCAAAACCTGAAAACAGAACACGGCTTTCAGGCATCGGCAGAGCGTATTTATTTTGGAAATGTCAGATAAAATTAATCAATGCGCAGACAATAACATCACGTTACTAATGCATTGTCCAGCCTGGCTTACGCTTCGTTAGCGCATAAATCATAAATTAAGATAAAAGCCTTTCACATAGATTTATTTCGGCGGAGCTAAAAAATTCATTAACCAATTAGTTATTAAAAAGAATGAAAAGAATAAAAGTACCGTTTATTAACATACATTATTAATCCGACACTCAGAAAAATCACAGCCACACCGATTAGCCAAATGCGTAAACCAGTGAAAGCTGCGATCTGCTTTATCGTGCGCGTAACCCTTTCAGCCACCAGATCGGGGGAGAGAAATCGCGATGTAATTCTGTTAGCCAGCCTGATGCCCGTCACAGAGGCGAGGGCAGGCAGAAAAACTGGTATGCGACGTCACGGCGGGCTTTTGCCTGGTACATGGCGGTGTCAGCCTGCTGAATCAGTAATTTAGCGGATAATGTCGCAGGTCGCGCCTGGCTTATGCCGATGGCGGCCCCGATGCTTATCGTCCTGCTGCTGATGCTGAAAGGGGCATTGAAGCTGGCAATCAGACGTTCAGCAAGCGCAGAGGCCTCCCGGCGATCGCGGCATCGGGCTGCTAACACAAACTCATCGCCGCCGAGTCGGGCAACCGACTCATCCGGCGCCAGGCAGCTCTGCAGCCGCTCGCTTATCTGTAACAGCAGCGTGTCACCTGCCGCATGGCCCATTGAATCGTTAACGGCTTTAAATCCGTTCAGATCGAGAAACAGCACCGTGACAAGGCGCTGCTCCTGCTGCTGTGCGAGCAGGGCGTCAACCTGCTTATAAAACCAGGAGCGGTTTGGCAGGCCGGTCAGCGCGTCACGCATCGCCTGCTGCTCCAGCTGCAGCATTTTCTCTTTGTCGCGGGTGATATCGCGCGATACCAGTACCGCACCGATGTTCTTTCCCGTGGAGGGATCGGTCACGCCGCAGGCTTTTGTGCCAAGCGTAATATAGTGGCCATTGCGATGACGTTTGTGCACCTCCACCACGTCCGGCTGCTCCCCCCCGGCGAAAATAGCACTCAGCACCGCGGCTGCAGGTGCGCGATCGTCAGGGTGCAGAAAGTCCGTCACCCGCTGGCCCAGCATCTCTTCGGCTGACCAGCCAATCATTTCGCTGTAGGAGGGAGAAATTGAGACATACCGCCCTTCGGCATCGCAGTGAGCGATAAGATCCGTGCTGTTTTCAATCAGCAGGCGATATTCAGCGGCCGTGCGCAGCGCCTCCTCCAGCGCCTTACGCTGTCCGGTGACATCCAGTACGAAACCGCTGTACTGCAGGTGTGGCGCTTCCGCCCGCTCGCCCGGCAATCCTGACACGATGACATGGCGCAGGGTGCCATCCAGGCAGTTGATCGGCACTTCAATATGAAAAGGCTGTACGCGCTCCAGGGCCGCAGTCAGCAGCAGCGCAATTTTTGCATCCTCATCAGCCTGGGCGATGCTCAGCCACTCCCGTAGCGTGACGCCTTTGAGCGCAGGCATCAGGCCGGCAGGGCACTCCTGGCTGGTGACGCAGATCCCCAGGGCGTTGGTGGACCAAACGGCGGATAAGATAGGTTTGATCGTTGTGCTCATGATAGCTGGACCTGGTTTATTCTGACGATACTCAAAGAGCATAAAACGTATTGTGGCAGATATCCCGATCGCCCGGCTTGCTATCCTGCACGCGCGTAAAAGAACGATGATAGTCAGAGAATCATTTTACGCCTGCCTGATTTGGCAAAACGTCGCTGTTTCTCTGACCCGATACAAAAACTGACGCAGCACAGAAGCGTTATCGGCTGACCCGCCTGCAATCTTTAATCGGTAAAGCGTTATTCCCCGCGGCGGGCAGCGAGAGCCTCCTTTTACGGCAATCTGCCCCGTCCTGTCGCTGTACAGATAACACGCAAAGTGAGTCAAATGGAAAAACTGATGCAATCAACCATGCAATCAAGTTACGCCTTGATTATGGCTGTGATATACCTGTCTGCGTAACGTCCTGAGACAGGATTTAATATGATTACGCCGCTTTTTACGCGCTGGGCAGCCCTGCTTCAGCAGCAGACGCAACGTCCGGCCTATCTGCGCATCGCGGATTTCATTGCAGAGGGCATCAGTACAGGCGAGTTGCCTTCACGCTACCGTCTGCCGCCGCTGCGTGAACTGGCTGAAACGCTGGGTCTGAATTACACCACGGTAACGCGCGGTTATGCGGAAGCGCGGCGCAGAGGATTAATTGACTCACGCCCCGGACTCGGCAGTTTTATTCGTGCGCGGGCATCAGCCTCTTCAGCTCTGCCTGCCAGCACTTATGAAATGACCATGAATGCGCCGACAGAGCCTGCCGGTGCCGCCGTTGAGGAAGCGCTGCGCGCAGGAGCCATCAACCTTTTTAACCAGACCGACATGCTGAGTCTGCTGCGCTATCAGGATTTTGGCGGGACGGCAGAGGATAAAGCAGCAGCGATGCGCTGGATCGGGCGCAAACTTCACGTAGAGAGCGAGGCCGACGTGCTGGTTTGTCCGGGCATTCACAGCGCTCTGATGGGCATCATGACGCTGCTGAAGCGCAGGAAAGGTGCGGTCTGTGTCAGCAGCCTGATTTACCCTGGCATGAAGGCGATTGCCAGTCATCTGGGTGTGCGGCTGCAGCCGGTGCTCTGTGACGCGCAGGGGCCCGATCCGCTGGCGTTTGAGGCGCTGTGTCGCAGCGGCGAGATCGGCGCATTCTATATCAACCCGACGCTGCAAAATCCGACCACGATGACGATCCCGGAAGCGCGCCGGCGGGCGCTGGCTGAGTGCTGTCAGCGCTATAACATTACGGTCATTGAAGATGACGCTTATGCGGCGCTCAGCGATGCACCGGTGCCAACGTTTGCCGGATTAATACCGGAACTGACCTGGTATCTTACCGGCCTGTCGAAGTGCTTTGGCCCCGGATTGCGGATCGCGTTTGTGAAGGGCCCTGACAGACAGATGATGCAGCTGCTTTCCGGCGTGCTGCGGGCGCTGACGGTGATGTCCAGCCCGCTCACTAATGCGCTGGCGCGGCAGTGGATCAATGACGGGACGGCAGATCGCATGCTGATCGCTATCAGACAGGAGGCGGGCATCCGCCAGCAGATTGCAGCGGCCTGCCTGACCGGATACCCGTTTGAGGCTGACAGCGCAGGCTATCACCTCTGGCTGCCGCTGCCCGGTCTGGTCAACGCCAACGCCTCCGACATTGCGGCAAAGCTGCGTGAAAAAGGGATCAGCGCCGTCTCCGGTGCCGCGTTTTGCACTGGTAATCTTCCTGCTGACGCGCTGCGCATCTGTCTGGGCGGTTCTCAGTCGCGGCAGCAGTGTGAAGAGGGCCTGAAAATTCTGGCCGCCATGCTGGCCGATCCCATCCACTTTTCCGGTATGGCGATTTAGCAGCGTGACGCTAACAACAGCCAGTAAAACGTTAACTCCATCATTATGGGCAGATAAGGTTTAAAACATGAGCAATCAACTTAATGCGCTTCTGCAGCAGGAGCTGGACAGCATCAACCGCGCGGAAAAACGCAACGATCGACCCTATTTCGACGTATCGTTTATCCGTCAGTACCCGGGCCTGTATGGCCTGATGTGTTTCCTGTTTGTGCTGACCATGGCACTTTTACTCTACTCCGACTCCTTCGGCACAATTGAGTATGTCGTCTGCTGTGCCATTTTTGCCGTCTGTAACTTCTTTTTCTTTTTTCACGTGAACCCGTCTTACCGGGTAAAAGATATCGATAAAGGCGCATGGAAGAACTGCTATACCGGCGACTGGTACATGGAAGTTTACGTTCGCGAAGCCTTTATTCATGACCTGCTCAATGGAGATGTACTCACCGAAAGCGAAAAAGCTACCCTGCAGGCGCAGTATGCCCGTAAAGGCCATCTTTACTTTGCTGATATTTACCGTCTGAGAACCCGGTAGTCTGCGGAACTGAAAACAGCCTGCTGGCAGGCTGTAGAGTGCAGGTTGCTGTGCGGCATCAGGCCGGATTAATAGAGTGTCTCTTTCAGGCGACCAGGGAGTGCCGCATCGTAGGCACCGGCGTCAATATCCTGCGAAATGCTGTTCAGTATGGAACCGGTGCTTGGCAGCGCCTCCCGCGTAATTTGCGTTGCCGGATCCCAGAGCCGGGAGCGAATGATGGCCCGGCTGCACTGGAAAAAGACGCTCTCAACGGTGATGGTTAACACCGTTTTTGGCAGCTGATTATTCATCGCGAAGCGGGTAAGTAAGGCGGGATCGACGCTTATGGTGGCGGTTCCGTTTACGCGCAATGTCTCCCCGATACCCGGGATCAGAAACAGCAGCGCTACCCGATTATCATGCAAAATGTTGCGCAGGCTATCGATACGGTTATTGCCGCGTCTGTCCGGCAGCAAGAGCGTGCGCTCATCCTCAATATGCACAAAACCTGCCGGATCGCCTCTGGGTGAAACGTCCAGCCCATCCGGTCCGCTGGTGGCCAGCGCGACAAAGGGTGAGGCGGCGATAAAGGGACGATACGCCGGGTGAATATGATCGGTGACTTTGGTCAGCGACGGTTTCGCCACCGCGCCGTAGCACGCTGCAAGCGCGCTTAAATCGGTAATCGTATTGCTTCCATCCGCCATTGCCGGAATCCTGTGTTTAACGGGCCTGCCGCTAGCGTAAGGGATGCATTACGCCGGAAGCAACGCGCGAATGGCATATTGCTGCGCCGCCGCACAGTTATTTTCAGCGCCTGCGTATAAATATATTTGTTTGTCTAATGAACCGCCTGGCCGGGATAGCCGCAAAAGCGTACGGCGCGGTTAAGAATGATAAAAAAAAGGGCCGACGTCAGACGTCAGCCCTGATACACCCTCAGGCGTATTACTGGCCCAGCAGTTCGCGGCGCACGATATCAGCACCGGCGCTCAGCGCATCCAGCTTGCCGCGAGCAACCTGACGCGACAGCGGCGTCATACCGCAGTTGGTGCAGGGATAGAGCTTATCCGCATCGACAAACTGCAGCGCTTTACGCAGCGTTTCCGCTACCTGCTCCGGCGTTTCGACAGTATTGGTTGCCACATCGATGGCACCGACCATCACTTTTTTCCCGCGGATCAGTTCAATCAGCTCCATCGGCACGCGGGAGTTCTGGCACTCCAGTGAGACGATATCGATATTTGAGCGCTGCAGGCGCGGGAAAATTTCTTCATACTGGCGCCACTCAGAACCCAGCGTTTTCTTCCAGTCAGTATTGGCTTTAATGCCGTAGCCATAGCAGATATGTACAGCGGTTTCGCACTGTAATCCCTCAATGGCACGCTCCAGCGCCGCAATACCCCAGTCATTAACCTCATCAAAGAAGACGTTGAAGGCAGGCTCATCAAACTGGATGATATCCACGCCTGCGGCTTCCAGCTCTTTGGCTTCCTGATTGAGGATTTTGGCAAACTCCCAGGCGAGTTTTTCGCGACTTTTATAGTGACCGTCATACAGCGTGTCGATCATGGTCATCGGGCCAGGCAGCGCCCATTTGATCGGCTGAGTGGTCAGCTGACGCAGGAATTTTGCATCATCAACAAATACAGGTTTAGTGCGTGAAACTTCACCTACCACCGACGGTACGCTCGCATCGTAGCGGTTGCGGATCCGCACCGTTTCGCGCTTTTCAAAATCCACGCCGTTGAGATGCTCAATAAACGTCGTCACAAAATGCTGACGCGTCTGCTCACCATCGCTGACGATATCAATACCGGCCCGCAGCTGGTCGTCGAGGCAGAGACGTAGCGCATCGCGCTTGGCATCTGCCAGATCGTCACCCGCCGGTTTCCACGGGGACCATAATGTTTCCGGCTGCGCCAGCCATGAAGGTTTCGGTAAACTGCCAGACGTCGATGTCGGTAATAACTTTTTCACTATAGATAACCTTTTTTCCATTAATCAGTGCGCAAACTCAGCAGACCATTGCTCCAGACGAGTCTGGTAAGGTTTGATAAAATGCTGTTCGGTGAATTTACCCTGCTCAACCGCCAGATGCGTACGCTCTTCACGGTCATAAACGATGCGTGTCAGTGAATAATCCTTGTGTGACAGGCTCGGCTGATACTCCTGTCCGGCCGCTGAGTTCGCGTTGTAGATCTCCGGACGATAGATTTTCTGAAACGTCTCCATCGTGCTGATGGTGCTGATAAGCTCCAGATCGCTGTAATCACGCAGCAGATCGCCGGCAAAATAGAAAGCCAGCGGCGCAACGCTGCCCTGCGGCATGAAATAGCGCGCCTGCAGGCCCATTTTGGCAAAGTAGTGATCGGTCAGCGAATCCGCGTCCTGCCGATATTCAATCCCCAGAACCGGATGATGATTACCGGTACGGTAATAGGTATTTTTACTGGAGACGCTCAGGCAGATAATCGGACGCTTGCTGAAGCTGGCTTTATAGATATCTGAGCTGACGAAGCCTTTGAAGATATTGCCGTGCAGATCACCGAAGTTTTTCGGCGTACTGAAACCGGCCTGGTTTTTATTGTGCTCAGATAACACAACGCTGAAATCGTAATCGCGCACCCAGGAAGAGAAATTGTTCCCGACGACGCCTTCAAAGCGCTGCCCGCTTGTTTTATCAACTACGGTTGTCTTCAGGACTTCGATGACCGGAAACGGCTTTTCATTTCCCGCCGGATCGATATTCAGCTCAACAGAGATGATATCCAGCTCAACGGCATAGCGGTCAGCTTTCGGGTTGTCCCAGTGCGCCAGCGAGTTAAAGCGGTTATCAATCATCTTCAGTGCGTTGCGCAGGTTTTCCTCACGCATTTCACCTCTTGCCAGATTGGCGAAGTTAGTTGTGATACGCGTGTTTGCAGAAGGATTATAGTTTTCGTCAAAACGAAGGCTTTTAATTGAAAAGGTAAATTCTTTGTTCATCGTAATTTCTCACCTCAATTTCTGATGTAAACCTGCTTCTCTGTCTGCCTGTACAACCGACGCTGAATGCTGATTTGATATAACCATTTCCTCAATGGGCTGACTCTTTTATGCCTTACTCCCCTGCTGAAAAAAAGTGATTAAATTTCACCGAACCTGAAGCTTTTTCATGTTCAGATGGGCAGCGGCTTCATTAAGCCCATAACTAAATTGAAATGAAGGCAGGCGTGAACCGAAAGGCGCATAACCTTATGTTTTTTAAGGCTTGATTAATCTGCACCCCGTTTAATCAGGATGAATAAATCTCAACATCCACATTTTCACTTAGCTGAAAATATTTGAGTCAGGCGAGCTAAGGCACCAGCCACCGTCCTGTCCATCCGTTCGCCTGCAGTAAGAACTCACAGCGCTGATGAGGTTCGCTACTAACATCAAGCGACTCAACACGCTCTATCATGATGCGTATCAGCGCAAAATTTTCCGGGGGGTCAGCTAACGGAGCGGAGGCGTGTCCGCTACGCAGCGCATCCGGATCATCAAGGATCTCACCGGGTGAATCAGGCGAGTAAAATAACTGCTGCGCAGCGGGCCGCAGCTTCTGCCAGACGGTACGGCGCAGTTCGCCTTCATCCACGCAGCCTGCCTTACCCTCAAGACGCAGCTGAAAGCTGTTCTCCGCATCCCAGCCCAGCAGCGAAACTTGCGGATTATCTCTCATCTCCTGCACTTTGGCGCTGCGCACGTCAGTGGTAAACAGTAAGGAAGCTGGCGCGAGGCTGAAATCGCGCAGCACTATGGTTCTGATCTTAGGCTGTGCATTCTCTGCCACGCTGGCCAGCTGCATCAGGGTAAAGGTTGAGCGCGCGCTGACCGCATGAGTCAGCTTTTGCCAGATTGCCTGCAGATGCGCATCCGGTAAATGTGCCATAACGTCTCCTCGCGGCTGAACCGGTTAGCGTGAAACCAGCGCGTCTATCGCCTCTGCAACGGGTGTCTCTCCCGCCGTCAGCTCAATAATGACGCGGGATACGGCAGGCTGATGGACCAGCGCCGCCAGGGTGGCTGCAACATCGGCACGGGCAATCGTGCCATAGGCAATTGCCGGTCCGGCGCTGATTTTGCCGGTTGCCGGCTCATCTGTTAACGTGCCGGGACGCAGAATAACCCATTCAAGCGCGCTGGCGGCGAGAACCACGTCGGCCTGTTTTTTTACGCGCATATAGTTTTCAAAAGTGTCAGAAAGCTGCCTGCCACGCCCCGCTTCCGGAAAGGCGGAGACCAGAATAAAGCGTTCAATACCGGCCCGCTGTGCGGCTGCAACTGACTTAGCCAGCCCGTCGCCATCAACGGCATTTGTCATCGCCTCTCCGCCTTTTCCGCCGGCACCAGCGGTGAAGACCACGACTCCACATCCCTGCATCAGTTCGGTGAGTTGCTGTTCATCAAGGGCAACCAGGTCGCCTCTGACAGCCTGGATACCCTGCTGCTGCAGGCTGGCTTCCTGCTCAGCGGTACGACACAACGCCCGTGCCGCCACGCCGGCACGGGTCAGCTGCTGACCCAGCTCACGACCAATCTTTCCTGCACCACCCACAATAAAGACATCTTTCATGCTGATCCCCCTGTCACAAAGGCTGAAATATTTATCGCAATACGATGTAATTTAACCACTTAACTCTAGCGCAAATCTCCGGCGTTGACCGGCCCGGACGCAACCGGGATAATTTGGAAATAATCGCTTCATAAGGGCTGAAAATGCCACCAGTAAAATCCTCTGCCACAGCTCCCCGCGAACGCGGCAGGCCGCGCAATTTTGATATTGATGTTGCGCTTGATAATGCGATGATCGTTTTCCGCCAGAAAGGGTTTCACGCTGCCTCTATTGCCGACCTTGGTGATGCTATGCAGCTTACTGCGGGGAGTATCTACAAAGCTTTTCAGGACAAGCGCTCGCTTTTTCTGCGCGTGTTCGAGCGCTACATTGCCATTCGCAATACCGATCTGCGCGAACGTCTGAACGCATTCTCTACGGGTCGTGAACGCGTCGCTGAGCTACTCCAGTTCTATCTCGATTCCGCCAGCGAGATAGAGGGACGGCGCGGCTGTCTGGTGGTAGGCAGCACCGTGGAGCTGCAGACGCTTGATGAAGAGTTATCTCATCTGGTACGCCAGGCAGTGCTGCGCAACCGCGCTTTCCTGATGTCGCTGATTCAGCAGGGCCAGGCTGATGGTTCTATAGCAAGTCATCTGGATGCCGATACGACTGCCGGTTTACTGCTCTGTATTGCGTTTGGTATGCGCGTACTGGGAAAAATTCAGGATGTGACTAATGGCGCTGAAACCATTAAGATGGCGCTGCGCCTGCTGGATTAACGCTGCTGCGCTATTAGGAAATACGCATTTCCTAATTAAGCTACTGTGCTGTCGTCACGATTTTTAGTAACAGGCGTCCCTGACATATTACAAACATTAAGCAATTTCAAAAATGGATGGGGGTTATGTGCAGCAAGATGATTCAGAAGATGCGCAAGCGATGTACGCTTTACTGGGTGACGTAATTACACAGATTTTAAAACCGGGTGAAACGCTTTCTTTGCAGGAGATCATCGGCGCGTTATACCGTACAGGCTTACGAGCGGACAGCCCTGAAATGCAGCAGGCGTGCGAAAAAGTTATTCGGTTGCTGGCCAGGAAAATGAATTAATAGTGCTTCAGTGCCGATCCATCAGCCGGTTAAATTAATAAGAGAGAACTATGTGCCAGAATCATTATCTTCCCGTAATGGATAAAGTCAGCGCTGAAGAGCAGGCCAGAATACGTCAGTCCACAGAATTTGAATTGCTGGGTGAAATGGTTAAAGAGATTTTATGTTCTGATAAAATCCTTAATCGCAAAGCGCTCTGTATCGCTTTACTTGCGCGGCTGGATCACTGCACAGACCCTGGTGAGAAAATGCATTATGAGAATCTTTTCAATCTGCTTTTAGGGCGTGCAGAAGCGGCCTGATAATAGTCATTTACTTTATCTGTATCAGCTCGCTGCATACTCGTTTTCCTGCAGGCTATAAAGTGCGCCTCCGTGGCGTGCCCTCTCTTTAGCCAAAAATTTCTTAACAAACCTGTCTCTTTTCTGATGGTGCGCCTGCGTTTATCTGTTTTTCAGGCATCACCGGACGGATAGCAGAATATGCGCTCCGGCACGGCTACACACCTCCTGCTGTTCACCGCATCAATTGCACAAAAAAATCATCAAGGTCAGACCACCTCCGTAAATTATGGACTATGCTCCTCTTATAACGTGTCCAGAAAATAGGGAAATATGATGAAAAAAATGGTTGTTGCTGCCGCAGTCCTGACATCTCTTTTAGCCGTAACCGGCTGCTCGTCTAACCAGGCGATTAAAACGACTGATGGCCGCACCATTATTACCAGTGGTAAACCACAGGTAGATAGCGATACCGGGCTGGTATCGTATGAAAACGCGCAAACCGGCAAAACTGAGCAGATCAATCGTGATCAAATCACGAACATGAGTGAACTGAATAACTGATCCATCTATCAAGGAGAGTACAATGAAGAAAGTTATTTTACTTCCAGTAGCAGCGATTATTGCCCTGTCCGCCCTTACCGGCTGCACCCGCACCACCTATGCGATTCATACTAATGATGGTCGTACTATTGTCAGCGATGGTAAGCCAAAAGAAGCGGAATCAGGACTGCTGGGTTATGTCGATGCCAACGGCGTTAAACAGCAGATTAATAAAGCTGATGTCAAAGAAGTGTCTGAGATCCCACGCTCATAGTTTGTGTGACGTCAAAGATAAGCCCGCGCAGTTGCGCGGGCTTTCTTGCTGCTATCAGGCCTGTTTTGGCTGACCGTTCGATGCCGTTAAACCGCCATCAACCGGCAGGTTAGCGCCCGTGATATAGCGCGCATCATCGCTGGCAATAAAGACAATTGCGCCCGCAATGTCATCAGCCTCTCCCGCACGGCGTAGCGGAATGCGGTCGTAAAAGCGTGCCAGCAGCTCCTCATCCTGTTTTGCGTTTTCCGTTAAATCAGTAAACGTAAATCCCGGACAGATAGCATTGACTCTGACGCCGTCTGAGCCATAGTCCATCGCCAGTGCGCGCGTGAAGTTGGTCACAGCGCCTTTGGCCGCGTTATATACGCTCATTCCCCAGTCGCCACCAAGTCCGGATACGGAAGAGATGTTGACAACGTTACCTTTGGTTTTCAGCAGGGCTGGCATAAAGTAGTGCGTGCAGTAATAGACGCCATCCAGATCGGTGCCCATCAGCTTTTTCCAGTCATCAGGAGAGACTTCATGGATCTTGCCCTGAACGATACTGCCCGCATTGTTGACCAGTACATCCGCGCGCCCGTAGTGCTGGTTCACCTTTTCACTAAGCTGCCTGACCTGCCCGGCATCTGAAACATCACAGGGAACAACAAGATGTTTTCCGGCAGGTAAAGCCTCTTTGACTTTCTGCAGCTTCTCTTCAGTTCTTCCCACCAGTACTACTGATGCCCCTTCAGCAGCAAAACGTTGTGCTGACGCAGCGCCAATACCTGAGCCTGCACCAGTAATAACGACAACTTTATCTGCAAACCGTGACATGATTTCTCCTTATCTGATGGAAATGACACTCCTAAGCCTGGCAAGCTCTCGCCAGTCATCAAGCGAAACGTAAGTTTTAGGATGACTCTCAATGGAGCACGCGTCACCCTGTGCTTTTTGTCAAAAGTGACAATCACGCCTCTTTTAAGGCGCATATTTGTATTGGTTTGCAGTCGGTGGCGCACTTCAGATATGAAAGCAAAAGGTGTGCGGTACTGAGTCTGGTTAAAAATCCACCCACAGAAAAGTCGCTACCTGAAGAATAAGATTAGAAAGGGTGATATGAGCAGGTTAATGAAAATATAAGTAAATTCTTAGAAAACGATTTCATCACAAACTAAAACCATATTATTCATATAGTTAATCAGTAATCATGCTAACTATAAGTTTTGTATGTATAATTTTTTACCAAGCGAGTCGGAAAAACTGACAAATTTCTCTATTCTTAAAGTGTTCAGTGAGAAATCCAACTAAGCACTGAGCTGAGTAACTCCTACCTTGCCTCCTCGCGGAGGCATTTTTTTGTCAATTACACGGGTTGTTGTTATCTGCTTACCTCTGGCCCGGTTATCCATTTCTGTAAACTGCTTATAGCCTGCCTGATTAGCTTATTGCCCTATTTTATGCTGGTCCGATGAGCAACGCAGATTTTCGTCGGGTTTACAGCTAAAACCCAATTTAAAATGGTTTGTCATCTATAGTGTATGAGCCAGCCTATTCTGGCAAACAACACACAGGATGCGTTTTCAGCGAGAGAAATCCTCTTCAACATTTTGTTAGCCCGCCCTGCGCGGGCTTTTTTTTTGCAGAATTTCAGAAGGGTCGCTGGCGAAAGCCCGCAGAATTTTCATTGGCTAAAAAGCGTTCGATCAAAAAGTTCTGCTAGCTGATTTGGGAAATTTCAAAATATATCCGGCAAATTCTGCCGTTACGCCTACAGTAAGTGGTGAGGTTATCATGCAATCGTAAAGGAGGTTTGTTTGTCTATTCAACATGACGAGATAGGTCATGTCATTATCGGCGAAGCGGCACTCAGCCTTGCACTGAGCGAAAAAAAGATCAGCGTTCGTTCACTGATTAATGAGCTCGAATCAATGGCAAATGCGGGTGGCAGCGATGCCCGTCTTATTGAGATCTCAGAGGCCAGAAGCTGGCTGAAAAGTTTCGATAAACCCGAGCACGTTGTTCCGCACGTGCCCTATTTGCAGACACTGACAAGCCTGAACGACGAAAAGAACTGACGCCTATGGACGTAATCCGGCTCCGGCTGGAAGACGGCGATAAAGATAACCTTATCGGTTACGTGCAAGCGTTTACCGGCCGGAGAAACTGTCATGGACGACACCTCCGCCCTGCTACGGCGTATCTGAACAGACGCTTATAATCTTATCTCCGGCTACACTTTTTCCTGCTGTACCAGCTTATTACTCATTCAAACTGATGATCAAATCCACTCCGGTTTTCAGGGAGGTCTTTTGGAACGTACGACAGCGGATAACCACATGCCCATCACCTTACCTGATACGCACTTTAATCAGATTCTGAGCCGTGAAGTGCCAAACCGGGACGATACCTGTGCTTTTCTTACAGGTAAGACGCGCGTATTTACGCTGCCAGGCTTTATTATTCCCTTTGGCTATGCGCTCTATGTCTGTCCGGAGGATAAACAATACCGGCTGGTTACCCAGGAACCGAAACCTGAAACGGTCTATGCAGTAAGGCTGGAAGAAACAGAGGATTTTACCTCGCCGTTACGCGCCTGCATTCAGATTATGGTCTGGCGCACGCGTCAGCCGCAGCATGAACAGGCGGTGCATGGCCTGGCTCGTCGCTTTTTTTGTTATTTCCTGCATACGCGTTCAATTATTGTTACCGATAGCGCTCAGACCAATGCGGCAAAGGTGATGTGGGAGAGTATGATTGCCTGGGCACTGCGCGATCGCGATCACTATGTCTATGTGTGGGACGGGACACGTCGCGACAAACCGCTGGTGCCGGTTTCTGACTGGCACGCATTTTGTGAACACTGGATCACCTTTTGCTGGGGCAGCCAGCCTGACAGCCATCTGCTGCGCAGAGTGATCATCAGTACCCTTCCCCTCACTCCTGATAATCCGGAGCATTAACCTCTCACCCTCCTGCATGCGCAAAATTTACTCTGCTGATATAAAGCTAATAAGGTAAGCGCGTGCCATGCTTAACACACGTATAGAGTAAAAGCAGAGCACGCCAGCCAGGGTTGCAGTTATCAGAATAAATGCAGACCCAGGCCTGAGTATAGAGCGGGCAATTGTCCTAAAGCGTGGCTTTTGTTAACCGGGTTCAGGTTTGTCCCCCATGACCAGGCTGTAATCATCAGCAATCAGCGGGCTATAAAAAGTGGCATGCAACGTCTGAAAAAGCGCCAGAGCTGAAACAGACAGCGATGAATAACGTTCAAATTTTTTAAGATTATTCTGCCTTTAACCGGTTTACACTGCATGAACAGATGATGTTGCGCGCTATCAGTACGTTACAAACCTGTATCTCAGAATCATCAAATACTTTTTGCATCGGGACTCAGCTGATCGTTTACAGCGTATTGTAGAAGTATTGCTGCTCATTACACTTTAAAATCATTACAAAACTATGATGAGGAGAGCGGAAGTGTTATTTCATGAAAAGGTAGTAGGTCACGTCATTATTGGCGAAGCGACACTCAATCTGGCACTGGGCGATCGGGATATCAGCGTTCAGGCCCTGATCGCAGAGCTGGGTCGCATGGCAGAGAGAGAAGAGAACGATGAGCGTCTGGCACAAATTGCCGATGCCAGAAGCTGGCTGAAAAATTTTGTACAGCCTGAGCGAATTCACCAGACTCAGACAGAGTGGCAGGCCCAGGCACAACGTCATGAGCAGGCAGCGTTATCGGCTAAACCGATACGTTTTACCTCAGGTGACGATGAAGAGAGTTAGCAGAATATCAGCGCAACCACGTTGTACACGTCTCAATGCAGAAGCTGTACAAAGAAGAAGTAAAATTTTCACTCAAAAAAATTTCATTTAACTATTTGATATAAAAGAAAAATAAGAATGAAAAGATCGCAGGCGATAAATTAGTGGCAGAAAAAGCTGTACAAGTAAAAGTTAGTTGTATAA
This sequence comes from Pantoea sp. RIT413, assembly GCF_003057675.2. Taxonomy (NCBI): domain Bacteria; kingdom Pseudomonadati; phylum Pseudomonadota; class Gammaproteobacteria; order Enterobacterales; family Erwiniaceae; genus Pantoea; species Pantoea sp. RIT413. The sequence goes on along the minus strand of NZ_QBJB02000002.1, from coordinate 277,571 downwards.
CTTTACCTCTGTCAGTACAACTTACTTATTACAACGAGGCTAACTATGCGTCAGAATATGGTACAGCATCCATCATCCGCTAGTGACATCGCTAACTATTTCAACAAAGCATCCACTCTGAGCCAGCAGGAAACGCTGGGACAGTTGGTAGTTGAAATTCTGACCTCAGGCAAAAACCTTAACCGTAAGGCGTTATGCACAAAACTGCTTGGTCGTCTTGAAGCAGCAACCAGCGCCGAAGAAGAGCAGCATTATCAGGCACTGATTGGACTGTTGTTTGATCGTTAATACTGCGTGAGCTTTAGTTAGTGCATCTGACGAGCAAGCAAAATGACAGCTTTACGGCAGGCCTCACGAACATCCTGCCCTGTCGCTGTCTCACCCATGTGATGCAGTGCAGTAGTAATCTCATGCAGAGTCAGATGCTGGTCCGGCTTAAGAAGGCGCGCCACAACCGTTCCAATAACGGCGTAGATATCTTCGGCGGCTGCGTCATTTTTCACATGACCTCCGTCCGTAGGTGGATAAGCATACAGTCTAACAGAAATTGTTCCCGGGAAACAATTTAGCGTCAGACCTTAGAGAGTCTTTGATTTAAATCAATTTTAATGCATTTTTCCGCGTGCAGGCCGTATATCAGATTCAGTCCCGATCGCTTTTTCAGACGCCCTAACCTGCATTTCACGTCTGACTTCGTCGATAGCACGCAATCCGGCACGGATGCGATGCTCATCGGTCTCTTTATCAAGACCAGCGCGCAGACGATCAAGTAAAGCGGTCCATGAAATGGCTGCATTAGCATCAAGTAAGTCAGTAACCGCCTCACCGATCAAAATTTCCGTCATCTTTTCTTCAAATTCTTTTTTCATGATGTGTCCGCCTGCAGGTTCGGGGGCGCAAAGTTTACCACAGAATTTTAGTGTGTAACCCTGAACCGCAGCGAGCCTGAGCGTTTCTTATAAATTTCACATATTTATCGCAGCAGTGCTGTCAGAAAAGATCTTTTCTGGTTGAAAAAAGAGCAGAGCCGGAAAGGGTATGACAAAAAACAACCGACCGGCTTTTGATGTGCCGGTCGGTCAGACTGATACTGATAGTGAAAGAGTAAGCGTTACATCGCCGCGCGATATTCCGGCCATGACACGGATGTGCCCTGCGGGGTAAAGAGCGAGCCCTGGAAGTCGATAACACCTGCAGCCTCAAGCCACATCCACTCTTCCGGCTGTTCAATACCAGAAGCGATGACGTTGATTTCGAGCGCTGAACAGCATTTGATAATAGCCTGAATCACAGCCTGCTTTGGACCACTGCGATGAACATCGCGAATAATTCCGGAAGCAATACGCACGCGATCGGGCTGCACATGAGTCAGCAGTGAAAGCCCGGCAGAGCCGTCACCAAAGTTATCAATCGACAGGCTGATGCCTGCCTGTTTTAGCTGCTTAACCGCTTCGGTAAAATCATTCAGGCCCGGGATAACTTCCGTTTCACTGACGCCCAGAATAATCTGTTCCGGCACCAGTCCGGCGTTTTTAATGGCGTCCGTGATAGTGTCAACCGCGTTAGGCACCGCAACCAGCGTCATAGGCAGAATAGTCAGATAGAGCGTCATGCCATCCGGACAGGCTTTGCCCGCCTTCATCAGCGCCATGCGTACGGCGTTCAGATTAGCAATATACTTATCTTCATCTTCACCTGCGCTCTGCGGACTATCGGAAATAGCCTCCAGTGCGGTGATCTCGCGGCCGAGTGGATCCACAACCGGGCGGAAATGAATGCCGTGCTCTTCCTGAAGCGATCCCGTCATGTCGGGAATAAAATCCCACAGATCGGCAGGCAGCACTTCGAAATAGTTTTCTTTTTCCCGCGATTCAACAAACGTGCGCAGGAACTGCAGGCCCCGATCGTCATAGGTCAGCCGGAAGCGTGAAGTACCGCGATCCAGTACCGCCTGAAGTACGGTTGACTGGTCATGTTCGCGCAGGTCAAACAGCTCCATCCCGGAATTACCGAAACGGCGATAAGGGGAGTAGTCACGCATAAGTTCAACCACATTGTGATGACGACGGTCAGCACAGATGCGATTGTAGATCGTCATAACACCCTCTTCAGGTCCCTCAAGGATCTGAAAGAAATGTGTACCGTTAAAGAGCAGAATACCAGTAACCTGGTGTGACTCATTCAGGAGACTCGCCTTCTCAACCATACCCGGCAAAATTTTCACGGGCACATCCGCAGAGATGTGGCTACGGTAAATGATTGTGGTTAGCATTAAATACTCCAGTTTACGTGAGTGTACCTGTCTACTTTATCAGCCGGCGGCAGCTACGTATAATCCTGTCTGAAATAATCTGGCTGAATTACTGTCAATATTAAAGCTACGTTTCCAGTAAAAACCAGCAAAAGTGCACAAAATCGCCTTTTTTCAGAATCATACAGAAGCGCAGTAAATAAGCGAAACGGGGTGGGATTGTAATCCGCTGCAGACAAGTTTTTTGACAAATCGTGTTGGTTCGCAACGATTCTCTGCTTTTTTACTGCGCGAGCAGATGCGGGACGCGCCCGCATCGTCGCAAAGATTACGCCGTGTGGAAAACAGCCACCAGCTGACGCAGACGCGAGGCGCGTTCTGCGAGATCGCCTGCTGAAGAGGCTGACTCTTCAACCAGCGCTGCGTTCTGCTGTGTCACCTGATCCATCTGGTTTACTGCGATATTAATTTGCGAAATCCCGCTGCTCTGCTCCTGAGAGGAGGCAGAGATATCGCGGATAAGCTGCGCCGTCTGTCCAATAGCATCTACGCTCTGTTTCACTTTGTCACCGGCATTTCTGGCCATCACCATTCCCTCTTCGGCGTGGCTGACCGAGTGCGCAATCAGCTCTTTAATCTCTTTGGCAGCAGAAGCGGAACGCTGCGCCAGCGAGCGCACTTCTGCTGCGACCACGGCAAAGCCTTTACCCGATTCCCCTGCTCTGGCTGCCTCTACTGCCGCATTGAGGGCCAGAATGTTTGTCTGGAAAGCGATACTGTCGATAACGCTGGTGATCTCTTCAATTTTGGCCGAGCTGCCCCGGATACGCCCCATGGTGTCCATCACTGACGACATCGCCTCTCCGCTGAGCGATGAAGCCTGCGTTGCCGCTTCTGCCATGGTCGTGGCGTGATGGGTATTTTCAGCATTCTGACTGATAATGGATGCCATCTGCTCCATGCTGGCGGCGGTCTCTGCCAGCGATGCGGCCTGCTCTTCAGTCCGGGCGGAGAGATTTCCATTGCCGTTTGCGATCTCTTCAGAGGATGAAGCGATCGTCAGCGCGCTCTCCTTGATATCTGAGACCAGCCCGGCAAGATGCTGCTGCATATACTGCAATGATTGCAGCAGCTGCCCCATTTCATTGCTGCCGGTAATGTTAACCGGACACGTCAGGTCGCCCTCTGCCACGCGACGGGCAGCATTAACGGCTTCTTCCACCGGGCGCGTAATCGAGCGGGATATCATAACGGCAACCCAGACAGCCAGTAACGCCACCGCGAACAGTACGCCCAGCAGGCTATATTGCGCATGACGGCGTGCATCAATCTGCTGGCTAAGCATAACCGAAAGCCGATCGGCGCTCTGTGTTCCCAGTGTGGCAAATTGATTGATCGCCTCAGTGAATACCCGGACATATTCTGCCGGCGTGACGGTTTTGGTTTTGGATACAAAAACAGTATTGGCCAGCGCCAGTGCATCCTGCGCCTGCTGCACGGCGGTGGTCTCTCCGCTGGCAAACAGCGCTTTTAGCGCCGGTTCAATAGTAAAAACTTTATCCATATTGTTGCTGAACTGCTCCAGCGCTACGTTGCCGTTTTGCAGCCGGAAGTCCATCTGGCTGAGCGTTGCCTCTGATGCGCCCATGCCAGACGCAATCAGCGATGTGCCGCTTGCTCTGATCTGCCCGAGGGTTTCTGTTAATAGCGGCAACCGGTTGAAAATGCTGACAATAAGCTGATAAGTATTTAAGTCGCTGTCCAGTGACAAGCCGTAAAAATCCAGGATGTCCTGATTGGCTATTAACAATGTCTGAATCAGACTGGCGTGCTGGCTGAGGCTCGCTTCCAGCGAAAGCTGCTTATTGCCCAACTCTGCCTGCAGTTTTTTCCACTCGCCGTCAGCTTTATTCAAACGCGCCAGCGGTTGCGCAGCCTCCGCGTTATCGCCCAGTACAGTCACTACACCGCTGTAGAGCGCATCGGCCTCCTCTGCCAGCGCCACGCGTGACGCTCGGGCTGGATCGTCACTCGCAATAGCAATAGCGCTTTCTGCCCGATGGCGCTGGACCAGGTTAATCAGTGACAGCATCTTCTTTTCAACCGGTATGCCGGTAAGCTCAAGCTTTTTTGCATCAATGGCCTGGTTCCCGCTTTGAATAAACAGACAGGTTGGAAATATAAACAGCCCGAGAGCAAACAGTCCCAGCAAAATAAACTTCGCTGGCAAATTAATCGTGTTAAGTATCTTTTTCATGCAATATTCCTGGGTGAGCCTTAAGTGAGCAATTCTGAATAAAAATTATTGTTATTAAACGGTGCAATCTGCTCATCCATGAGATAGCCACTCTGCATCCGGGCCTGCCGGTTATTGCAGGCACTGATGAAGTGAAAAATTATAGATTGCTCAGGGTTATTTTACAGGAAGTGTATTGACGATATATTCTTGCGTAACTGCCAAAGCCAAATAAACATAAATCATTTAATAACAACAAGATAAAAGTTAAAGCAGGTATGTCAAAAACACCCTGGCTCGTTATATATCGGAAAAGCTTATATTATAATAAAGTGCTAAAGTTTTAGCTAACCTCGCCGATAAACAGCTTATTTTTTATAAAAAATGAAACAGAGAAATACGTTTACGATTTAAATTTTAATCAGGAAGAAATATCAGCCCTGACAAAGATGCCTGTCAGGGCGTGGGAAATCAGACGCCTTAACCGTAAGCTTTCAGCAACGTTTCTGCAGCAAGTTTGCCTAACGCATTTGCAGCATAAGGGCTGTCGCCCGTTATAACATTGCGATCGCGATGTACCGTACCTTTGATATCTTCATTGATAATATGAAGACCCATTGCGCGCAGCTTCTCACCGAAGTACCAGGTAAGATGGCCTGGCATATAGCCTATGTCCGGCGTCTGCTTATCAATGGCATCAGGGAAAGCACAGATTTCATAGCCAGCCAGCGGATTGTCGGACCCGGCGAGTGAAAGAAACGCCGCCGGGCCGTGACAGAGTGAGATCAGATAGCGGTCGTTTTCCAGCGTCCAGCGAAGCAATGTCGCCACCTCTTTACTCTCCGGTAAGCCGATCAGCGCGCCATGCCCGCCCGGGATAAACACTGCCGCGTAGTCGCTATGAGGAGAGAGGGACGCTAACACATCTGCCAGCCTGAGCGGAGAGCGGAAGGCTGACTGGTAGCGCTGATAGAATTGTATTACCGCTTCATCCTCTCCGGGCATGGCCCAGTGTTCAAACTTTGCAATCTGACCAGAGAGCGTTGCAATGTCGATACCGAAGCCCGCCTGATGCAGGTGATACATCGGCAGCAGCGTTTCCACCGGATGATTGCCGGTTGAAAACAGCGTATCGTTCTCCAGCGGCAGATAGCGTTCATCAGCACACAGGACCAGAATTTTTTTGCTTCCGTCGCCGGGCGCCGGATAGTCTGCGCCCTCCAGATTGGATAGAGGAGAGGTAAACCGATCGCGCGAGTAGTCGGAGGGGAAAAATGCGTCTGCCTCGGCACGATCGGCAACGGGTTTCCTGCTGAGTTCGTTCGTCATTTATGCTTCCTCTGTGAATAAATACAGAAAGAAGCGTAGGTAAAAAAACGGCCTGGCTCACTGAGCCAATTCTGAATGCCGCTGCGCCTGTTGCGCCGCAGAGAACATCGGTACGCACAACTTATTGCGTCACAGCGGCAGACATTTCCTCAACTAATACCAGCGGACACCGCCGCACGCGGCAGGCGTGAGAGTAAGCCAGCGCGCAGACTGCGCACAGGTCACGTACGTCAGATTCATACTCATACTCCATATAGTACCGGAAGCGACTGGTGTGAGTAGCAGTACGCCAGAAACGCTGCGGCTCCAGCAGTTCATCAAGTTGCCTGAAAGTCAGGGCTGACGGGTTATGATACCCGACTCTAACGCGATAAGTTGTCATGCTTCGATTATTGAATGGCATACCGCTGGCTGCAACCGGACACCGGTTTTCATTTCAATAGATAAAATGTATCAGCCACTACTTTTCCGGCACGATCTCTTCAATCAGCTCAGCATCCTGCTGACGTACGCTGCCTACCCGCGTGGTCACCGCATGCCAGCAGAATGCCTCTTCCGGCTCAGCAGCTTCATGAGCAATCTCCTGCGCGCGACGCGCAGAGGTGCTGCTGCTCAGCCATTCATGAACGCCTTCTGCGGTCAGAACCAGCGGGCGGCGATCGTGGATATCGACCATGCCTTTATTGCTGGCGGCGGTCACGATGACAAAGCCTTCATGCCCCTGAACGTGATTAAACGGCGCCTTACCGATGGCAGCAAAAAACAGCGGCGTTTTACGCTGGTGATAAATAAAGAACGGCTGTTTTCTCCCCTTCTCTTTTTTCCACTCAAACCAGCCATCAGCCGGCACTATCGCCCGGCCCTGTTCCCAGAGAGGCTTAAACATCCGGCCGCTGGCCGCGGTTTCGCTGCGGGCATTAATCAAAGGCTGCTTATGCCACCACTCTGGTCCATATCCCCAGTAGACCGGATCCAGCTGCAGCGCCTCTTCGCGTTCGCTGAGCAGTAATACCCGGGTACCAGGCGCAACGTTGTAGCGCCCGATGGGCAACGGATCGTACTGGATTTCGTCCGGCGCAATACCCAGCGCCATAAAATAGTCATCTCTGCTGCTGTACTGCGCGAATCGTCCACACATATCGGCCTCCGGCTGTAAGCATAGGCCAGTTTGCCAGACCCGCGACGGCGACAGCGTTTGTGCCAGGTTACATTGACATCAATTTAATTTGATTCAATACTTGTGGCTGCCCGGACGCAGCGTGCGTTTTCCCTGCCGGCCAGCTCACTAAAATGGATTGTGAATGTGTACTGATATAAATGATCAAAGCGGTGAGCATGATGGTGCGCTTTCTGATGCACCGGTCACCGTCGACCAGTTTCTCTGTTTTGCGCTCTACTCTGCATCGCTGGCGATGACCAAGCTTTATCAGTCCAGACTAAAACCGCTTGGGCTTACCTATCCCCAGTATCTGGTTTTACTGGCGCTGTGGGAAAAAGATGAGGTGACAGTATCGGAGGTTGGCGCACGTGTGCGGCTGGACTCCGGCACGCTCAGCCAGCTGCTGAAGAGACTTGAAGCGGCCGGTTTTATTTTACGCAAACGTGATGCGGGAGGAGACGAACGCCGGGTACGCATTTTTCTGACGCATGAAGGGCTGCAGCTTAAAGGCAAAGCCGCCGGCGTGCCCGCCGATATGATATCGGTGATGGATACCCCCTATGAAGAGTTACACGACCTTACCGTAAGAGTGGCAGCCCTGCGGGAGAAGCTGCATCGGGCGCTGCCCTGAGCGCAAATAAAGTGTTCTGCTCAGGAATCAAACTGTGCAGAGTATGTAGTGGCAGCCATGAATATCAGAGAAACAGGCAGAGGGATAGAGCGTGAAACTCAGCGTTTTGGATAACAACAGTGCTATTCATGCCGTCATCGGACGCGCCGTCTCGTTTTTGCGTAAGTCCGGGCAGCCTTTGAGTACGGATAACATTCTGACGCGTCTGCGCCAGCAGGAAAAAGAGGCGCTGGATGGGATGAAAGAGATCTACGCGAGCGCTGCACGCGCCCTGACAGCTAAAAAGCAATAAGCTATGACGGCCTGGCACGCCTCAACGCTTAGTGCAAAATCTGTTCATTTGATGCCACGTTGATCGCCGGGTGCTCTGCTCCCTGAATTTCCCGGATGGCAAAAAACAGTGAACGGGTTTTTGCGGCGCTCTTCTCTGCTGCCAGCATCTCCTGCAATTTGCTGAGCAAAGCATCATAAGAGACGGGTAACTCCTCACTGAAGAGGGCCATTACCGCCTCGCCTATTACTATGTCTACCCATTCACTATCATCTGCTTTGTTCATATTTGCGGTCGCCGGGTCAGTTTACATCTGGAGAAAGGGCTTTTCATACCGCTAAAAAGATACTACAAAATTTATGTCCATTCAGAAACAATCCGTCAGTAACATCGGACCAGAGCCCTCCCCTCTCTCTAACCCCATGAATAATAAAACGTTAACCCGACACTTGAAATTTTTTACTGCATCTCTGAGAGGCTCGTTTCAGGATAAAGAGTAAACAACTATCGGGCCTGATGTGCGTTTTATCGCTGCCTTAACGGCTGCAGCTTTGTTGTATTCGCTGCAGGCACCTTGTTTCTTTCTTTATTGCGGGTAGTATATGTTTCATATACACAACATATAAGGCACAGCGATGGGCATTGTGAAAATTTCCGATCTGATGCACGAAAATCTGCGTATCGCCAGCGGAGCATTGAGCCGTTCAGTCAACGCACAGGCGGAGCACTGGATGAAAATGGGCATGCTGGCGGAACTCTATCCTGACAAAGATCATCAGGCGCTGGTCCGGCTGCTGATGCGCATAGAGCGCGACGGGGGCAGCGACCTGGCCGCACTCTTAAATCATCCTCTCTTTCTGACTCAGGAGAAAGCATCGTGAATATTACGCTCCATAATGCCGCTGAAATTGAACAGGCGCGCGCCGCGGGCCAGGCCGCTGCTGCCGTACTGGCGATGATTGGACCTCATGTGAAGCCGGGTATCAGCACCGACGAACTGGATCGTCTCTGTCACGATTATATCGTTGATGTTTTAAACATCACGCCGGCAAATATCGGCTATCACGGCTATACCCGCACGGTCTGCACGTCAGTTAATCATGTAGTCTGCCACGGTATCCCCGGCCCGAAACGACTGAAAGAGGGCGATATCATTAATATTGATGTCGCGGTCATCAAAGAGGGCTGGTATGGCGATACCAGTCGCATGTACTTTGTGGGCCAGCCTTCAGTTCGTGCCAGACGACTGGTGGATATCACATATGATGCCATGGTAGCGGGTATCAACGTGGTTAAACCCGGCGCCACGCTGGGCGATATCGGTGCAGCCATCCAGCGGGTAGCTGAAGGCGCAGGGTTCTCGGTTGTGCGCGAGTATTGCGGTCATGGCACCGGACGGATCTATCATGATGAACCACAGGTGCTTCATTATGGTACGGCCGGTAAAGGCCTGGCGCTGGAACCCGGCATGATCTTTACTATTGAGCCCATGATCAACGCCGGCAAAGCGGCAACCAGCGTATTGAGTGATGGCTGGACGGTAGTGACCAAAGATCGTTCCCTCTCCGCGCAGTGGGAGCATACCGTTGCGGTTACGGATAACGGCTTTGATCTTCTTACACCCTGGCCGGATGGCACCGGCAGCTACTCTCCGGTTTAGCGCTGAGTGACACTCATCGCGTCAATCACCTCTGTCATCTGCTGAATCAGCATCTGCGCCGCGCGCGAAAGCTGTCGCGACGGTGCGGTGCATAAGGCCAGCGTCAGGGGGCGCATAACGCTGTGCCTGAGCGGTACGAAGCTTAACTCACCCTGTTCAACCTCAGTCATGACATCCAGCAGGCTCAGCACACAGATACCGCTGTTCTGCGCCACCAGCGTATGGATAAGCCGTATATCATTACAGCCGATTACATTTTCAGGCTGGAATCCCTGCCGGTGATAGAGCGCAGCGACGCGCTCATGAACAACCAGTGAGTCGCCCGGCAGAATATGCCGCTCGTGACTCAGTTCACTGAGCGAGACAGCGTCACGGGTGCTGAGCGGATGCCGGTTGTTCATCACCACGCCCATTTCCAGTTCGGCAAAAGCCAGTACATTAAGGCCGCTCTGCCCATCCGGGTCGAGGATCAGACCAAAATCGATTTCAGATTGCCGGATAAGCTGGCTGATGCGCTGGCTGTTATCAACGGTAAGCGTCAGATTCAGCCAGAGGTGCGTCTGCGCCATTGCCGCTATTCGTTCAGCTATCCGGCCCCGGGTCAGAGACTGCACCATTCCCAGAGTGACATTGCCGCGTTTTAGCCCCTGTATCTCATCGAACCGCTGACGCGTAACGCGAAATTCGCGCTGCCAGCGCGTGAGATCGCTGTAGAGCAACTCTCCGGCAGTGGTCATACGCAGACCCTCAGGCAGACGCTCAAACAGCGGCGTGTTAAAGGCGGCCTCTGCCTGCAAAATTTGCCGGTTGATCGCAGAGGCCGACACGTGCAGCTTTTCTGCCGCTTTGCGCAGGCTGCCGCTGCGGGCGACTTCGGTAAAATAGAGAGCGAAGCGGGAGAATGGGCTCATCGTGCACCTGTACACTTTTTTGCAACAGCAGACTGTAATCTTAGCGATGGATCGTAACACAGAAGCGTAATAACAATGTCCTGACAAACATTATGTTTATCACGCTGTGTGAACTGATTATCAGGAGATAACTATGTCCGGTCCGACACCGCCCGCCCACTGCACTTTTGATCCCGAAGACTGGCTGCGCCTTGCGCGCCACTGGCATCCTGTTGCGCGCAGCGGCGATATCAGCAGCGCGCCGGTGAAGGCGACTCTGCTGGATGAACAGCTGGTGCTGTATCGGATTAAGGGGGACGTTGTGGCCGCACGTGATATCTGTCCACATCGTGGCGTACCGCTGACGCTGGGTTTCCATGATGATGAGGGCATTATCTGTCCCTATCACGGCCTGCGTTTTGGGGAAAATGGCCGGTGTAACCGTATTCCATCGAGTCCGGACCAGCCGGTGCCTGCCAAACTGCATCTTACCTCTTATGCCGTGACGGAACGTTTTGGACTGATCTGGGTTTGTCTGGCGCCCGACAGTGAACAGCCGGCAAAACTGCCGACGATGCCGCACTGGGATGACAGCGGGTTTCAGCAAATCAACTGCCCTGGATTTGATGTCGCAGGCTTTGCCGGCCGCCAGGTAGAGGGCTTTCTGGACGTCGCGCATTTTGCCTGGGTGCATACGGACACCTTTGCCGATGCGGCTAACCAGCTGGTGCCGGCATATAACCCGGTTGAAACCGACTACGGCTTTAGCGTGGACTACTGGAGTACCGTCAGTAATTTTGCTGCCGGCAGCCCGCAGCAGGCGCCCGACGGCTTTGAGTGGCTGCGACGTTTTGAGATGCATCTGCCCTTTACGGCCACGCTGACCATTTTCTTCCCTGGCGACGCCCGCCTGACAATCATGAATGCGGCCTCTCCGGTTTCAGCCCGCCAGACGCGCATGTTTGCGCCTATCGCACGCAACTTTGATCTGCACATTCCTCCGGAAGAGGTGCACGCCTTTAACCTGCGCGTTTTTGAGGAGGATCGGCTGATGGTGGAGACCCAGCGCCCTGAACGTCTGCCGCTGGATCTTACGCTGGAGGCGCATATTCCGGCCGATCGCAGTTCAGTGGCCTACCGGCGCGGGCTAAAACGTATGGGATTTGGTGAATTTTTTCTGGTGTGAGGGGCGGCAATGAACGAACTGATTAATGTGGTGACAGACGGCATCTGGCGTCAGGGCCGCCGTAACCTGAGCGTCAGGCTGATGACGACAGACGGGCAATTGCTGCCCGCATGGCAGGCAGGTGCGCACATTGATGTGCATCTGCAGCCGGGAATGATCCGGCAATATTCACTGACCGGAGCGGAAAACAGACGTGACTGCTATGAAATTTGCGTGGCGCTTGAGGCTGAGTCGCGCGGTGGGTCGCGCTACATACATGAAACGCTGCGCCCGGGCATGCAGCTTGCTATTTCTCCGCCACGTAATCTTTTTCCGCTGGTCGCTGCCAGGAAGGTTATCCTGCTGGCCGCAGGCATCGGCATTACTCCGCTTTCTGTGATGGCACAGGCGCTGGAGGCAGCAGGCCAGGCGTTTGAACTGCACTATTATCTCAGAGAGCGGGGCGATGAGGCGTTTGCAGCACTCCTGAACCAGAATTTTGCGCACGGCGTTTGTCACATCTGGTACAGCAGTGAGGGTGTCAGCGCCCGCACTCATCAGCCTGAGAGTATCGCTCGCTATCAGCCCGGCGCACATATCTATCTCTGTGGTCCGCTGCCTTTAATGTCCCATCTGCAGCTTCAGGCTGAAACCTGCGGCTGGCCTCCTGAGATGATTCATACAGAGGCATTTAAAGCAGCTGCACCGCAGCAGGTAACTGAGCAAGGCGCAGCGTTCACTATAACCCTGGCGCGATCGGGCAGAAGCTGGCTGGTTCCGCCGGACCGTTCCATTGCAGCAGTGCTGACTGAACAGGGTGTGGAGGTTGCGCTGTCATGTGAAATGGGTATGTGCGGAGCCTGTCTGACACCTGTTACTGAAGGCCAGCCGGACCATCGCGATACGGTTCAGTCTGACAAAGAAAAAGCGGCGCCCTCCCAGTGTATTGCACTCTGCTGCTCCCGCAGCCATACCGTCAGCCTGACAATCGATCTCTGAACAGCCGGCTGCTGACCCGGCCAGCAGCCTGGCCTCCCCTGCCCCGATAAACACGCCTGTTATCATCTATCATTTTCTGTCTATTTTTAGTCCCGGCTTATGTTCCGGTCCTCAATACTCTGTCACGAAAAAAATAAACGAAGCGCAAATGAATACCTGCACCCTTTTATTGCATGACGTAATGCTGTGCCCGGCTAATTGTCACAACTTTTCATTAAACCTTTTCAGGACGCAAAGAACGCTTTCCTTTATCAAAGTAAAATGCTAACTATTCACCTGCGTAAGATTAAGATAACAGAATCGCTTAAGATCGATTCTTACTTAAACAAACGACCCGTCGTAAATTAAAAAGTCAGGATAAATTCTGTCTTGAACATGGTAAAAACAGCGCTACATTTATTTTTGCCACAAGTCAGCATGAACAGAGAGGAAAAAATGCAGGATTCCAGCAATAACCCGGAAGAAGCTGAAAAAACCAAACCACGCCGCGGTGGTGCAGGTAACTTTGCTGCTAACAAAGAACGTGCTGCCGAGGCAGGCCGCAAGGGCGGCCAGGTCAGCGGTGGCAACTTCAGAAACGATCCTGAACGGGCTATTGAAGCGGGCAGAAAAGGAGGGAAGATCAGCCGTCGTAAGTAAACTTATACAGAGCCCGATATCTCTGCACTTCATTTAATTCTGAAAATGACACTCTCCTGACATCGTTTACGCTTCGCTTACGCGAAAGAATCGACCTGTCAGGAGAGTTATTTTTTCATTCGGAGAAGAATTTTCGATTAAAACTTGATCGATACCCTTTTTTTACCGCTTCGCTTTATTAACAAAACAAGCGTTCTATATTTTCTGGCTGATTTATAATTGGCTTTTTTATTAACCAGCAACATGACTGGATATATTTGTACAACGCTCAGCCCTTTGTACACTTTTATTAAAATATAAATCCATATTACAACGCATTTAAAATAATAAACGCCCTAACTCTATATTTATTAAAGAAAAATTGTATTGATGATGCATCTTATCGTTGCCTGCGCAAATGGCAGGCATTTCGGCTGAGGAGGCAGCAATGAGGGATGACTGCAACCGCACGCAAAGTGCGACGCGTGCATCACCGCTGACTATAGTTAATATTCATCAACGATAAGGGGGCTTTATGGCAGGTGGCTGGTCGGAAGATGGCGCAGTCCAGAAACAGATTGATGCGACGGTTGATGATGCTATCGCCCGGGCGCGAAGTCATCTTAAGCAGGGTGACAGTGCACGCTTCTGTGATGAGTGTGGAGAACCGATACCCGAAGCACGTCGCGCGGCACTGCCCGGCGTACGCTACTGTATCCAGTGTCAGTCTGAACTGGATAAGAAAGAAGCCAGCAGTAGCGGTTATAATCGCCGGGGCAGTAAAGACAGCCAGCTGCGTTAGCCTGGCGCAGACTTGTGTTACTCAGCTCCAGAGCAGAACGTCGTTACGCCCTGCCCGCTTTACCTGATAGAGGGCCTCATCCGCATGGCGCAGCCAGTCGCGCAGAGAATCAGCGCTGCTCGCAGGAGCGATACCGATGCTAACCGTGCAGTGAAAATCAGGAGCGGCAGGCAAAGCAACCTGCGCTATTTTTTCACGCAGTCGCCTGGCGAGAGCAACCACGGTTTCATCACTGGCATGGTGAACAATAACGCTTAGCTCATCACCTCCCAGACGCGCGGGTATATCCTGAATACCGACATAGTTGCGCAGCAGAGCGGAAATTTCTGCCAGCAGAAAGTCTCCGGCTTCATGCCCCCAGGTGTCATTGACGGCCTTGAAATGGTCCAGATCCAGCAGCAGCAGATAGCCGTTACTGTCGCCACGCCGCGTACTTAAAAACTCACTCTCCAGCCGTCGTTCAAATAGCCGTCGGTTAGGGATCTGCAGGCCCGGATCCATCAGAGCTACGCGCTCCAGTTCGCGATTACGCTTGCGCAGCTGCCAGGTCAGATTATAAGAAGCGATACTCAGCGCCAGCATGTAACAGCTGGCGAGCGGCAGCGTCAGCCACACCGTCTGCGTCGTAAAGGCTCTCTCTATCCGTGCACCATCGAGTATCCACACCGACAGGAAAGCCACTATAAACGCTTTAATAGCGGAGATGAGAAGCGTACTGCCTCCCGCCGCATAGCGATCTGAGGCCAGTACGGCCATGATAATCACCGAGGGCACCGGAGTGAGCGACATCAGCGCCACCCATATCCCGCCAAAAGCGGCATCGAGCGTAAGGTTGTTACGTTCAGCGCTGGTCGGATCTTCAGCGCGCAGTGCACGCTGGCAGGCAAGCCACGGCCAGGCAAAGGCATTAATGAACAGTAAAGCACTGTAGAACAGCTCGCGCTGCGTATCGAGCAGCACGGAAAGAATAGGAAAGAAACAGAGTACAGTACCGAGCTGACGCATAAAAAACATGCGCCGGACGAAACGTCTCGATCGTTTTTTCAGATGATCATCATCGGGGGTGTAATAGTTCATTCTAAGATAAATCTGATCAACAGGAACTGCAGTTTATCGGGAAAAAGGCGCAGACAGCGAATTATTTTGACGCTTCCCCCTTATCGATTGAAGTTACCGTGCTTATGTAATTACGCTGGCGCACATCGGCTGTTTTTACCATCATCCTTTCATTGATAAAATAATTATACTTATCAAACAGATAAGCTGGATAAATCTGACAGCCTGAAATAAATGCTGCACTATTCAGACTGCCAGTAAAGCCCGGCTTAAGAGATTATTTTTTTCAGATTACATCGTTTAACATGTCACCTGAAGAGCCTCTGTTGGCGATTTCAGGCTGAAATCGCTGTTAATCATAGACTTACCATTGAGTCGCTTGCATATCGATGACAAAGCGATAGTGCACATCGCCGCGTAGCATATGCTCAAATGCCTGTTCTATCTCATCCCCGGTAATAGTCTCGATATCCGCCACAATATTATGCTGGCCGCAGAAATCGAGCATCTCCTGCGTTTCCTGTACGCTGCCGATTGAAGAGCCAGTGATGCTCAGCCTGCGGAAAACCATTGGGGTGATATCCGGCGAAATATGTGGCCGATCAGGAATACCTACCAGCACCATACGTCCATTGGTTTTCAGCGTGGCAAGATAGGGATTAAGGTCGTGCGGAGCTGCCACGCAATTGATGATGATATCCAGCGAAGTCTGGCAGGCTGCCATCTCCTCCTCATTGCGAGATACCACTACCCGACTGGCCCCCAGGCGCAGTGCATCGTCGCGCTTGGCGGCAGAAGTGGTAAACAGAGTGACGTCTGCCCCCATTGCGCTGGCCAGCTTAACCGCCATGTGTCCAAGTCCGCCCAGTCCAACCACGCCCACACGGTCGCCTGCTTTAACATTGAAATGGCGTAATGGCGACCAGACCGTAACCCCGGCGCAGAGAAGCGGTGCTACCCCGGCTGGTGGCAGATTTTGCGGAACGGCGACCACGAAGTGCTCATCGACAATTACGCTCTCAGCGTATCCTCCCCAGGTGGTGCCGCCGGTGTACTTGTCGGTCCCGTTATAGGTCGCGGTAAAACCCGCTTCACAATATTGCTCTTCATGCTGCTGACAGAAATGGCAGGTCCGGCAGGAATCCACCATTACGCCAACGCCAACCAGATCGCCTGGCCTGAATTTGCTGACTTCACTGCCCGCCTCCGTTACCCGGCCAACAATCTCATGTCCCGGTACCAGCGGATAGCGGCTGACGCCCCATTCATTACGCGCCATGTGCAGATCAGAATGGCAGACGCCGCAATAGAGGATCTCAATTTTGACATCCTGTTTTTGCAGCGGGCGCAGAGCGACGCTATCGGACGTCAGGGGTGCGGTTGCATTATGTGCAACCAGTGCATTGATTTTCATTGTGCCTCCGGCAAAGATGGCTTAATAAGCTGAGAGGCGGCAGACTATAGTGAATGCTAAAAAGAATTAACAGTAGGCACCAAACGGTGACCTTATAAGGAGTCAGGCATGCCAGCCTGGGAAGAGGGTAAACTGGTCTTTTATGCGGATTCACCTCCGCGCAGACTGCTGGAGCTGTTCTCTGTCAAATGGAGCACGATGGTGCTGCATGCACTTTATCACTGGCCAGATCACTGTGCCAGAACCGGCGAGCTGCAGCGCAGCCTGCAGGGCATATCAAAAAAAATGCTGTTTCAGACGCTAAAAGCGCTGGAACAGCGCGGCCTGGTTGAACGACGAGAATATGACGTTACGCCCGCTAAAGTCGACTACCGGCTCACCCCGCTGGGAATGACATTTGCCCGACCGGTGGAGGAGATGTATACGTGGGGGCTTAAGAACCAGGCCGCGCTGGATAGTATGGAGGCTAATCTGCACGCTGCCCGGCTTAAAGCTGAGTCAGAGGAGTAACAGAGCCGCCGCGGGCGGCTCTGTCAGGTCAGACTTAGTTAAACGGCGTTTCCCGGGCCAGCAGGCGCGCAATAACGTTGAGTGCGCCCTCTTCGTTATTGTTCTGCGTACGATAGCGGGCGACTGCCGCAACCGACGGGGCAGCGTTATCCATGGCAAAGCTGTAGCAGGCCTGTCGCAACATCTCGATATCATTTGCGCTGTCGCCAATCGCCAGCACCTCACAATCATCAATGCCCCATTTTTGCTGCAGCATGGCAATGCCGTGCGCTTTATGACAGCCAGGAATAATCAGGTCAATAAAGCCGAATCCGCTGGAGACCGGATGCATGATGTTTTCAATTGCGCTCAGCTCATGATGCAACCGCGACATCAGCGCCTCAACGCCTTCGTGCTCCAGATTTAATGAGAATTTAAAAATGGTGTCGTCGATGCTGCTCAAATCGTCGCGCTTTTCCAGCCGGCGATAGTGATTGCTGAGTTTATTCACTACATGTTCAGGCATAGAGGTGTGCACATAGGCGCTGTTACGACCGCAGACCACGACGCTGATATCAGGCTCTTTCGCCAGGATAGTCAGGATCTGCTCTACCCGCTCAGGCGCCAGCTCTCCGCAAAACAGTTCCTCATTGCAGTCTGAGACCCAGGCGCCGTTTTCAGCAACAAACGCGATCTCATCCTTGATATCAGGAAAATAGTGTTGCAGCTGATAATACTGATTGCCGCTGGCAACAACAAAGCGGATCCCTTTCTCTTTGAGCAGTGCGTACTGGCGGGCAAAACGCTGCTGATTATAGTGCTTGTTATCATCAAGGAAGGTGCCATCCATATCTACTGCAATCATCTTAACTGCCATTACTCTCTCCCATATAGAATCTGCCGTCAGCCCGTCCGGCCTGTTATAGAGTATAAGCTTACTCGCGACGTGGATTAATGAGAATGTTAATAGTGACGATGTTCACTGCTTTCAGAGATTTCTCGCTGGCAGACGCGGAGCATCTGTATGGTTTACTGATTACAGTGAATAAGATGAGTTGCACAGCGGAAGATGCCAGGCAAAGAAGGTTGCCGGCGGCGCATTAAGGCCGCCCGGCTCAATCAGTTATTGTCAGGATAGCTCAGGGTAATAGCGTCATCTGGCAGATGCGTGAAGGTTTTAACCAGCTGGTGATAATCGGCAACCGGATTCAGCGCGGCAAACTGCTGCGGATAGAGATCTTTCGCCAGGATTTCCATGCCGATGATATTCCACGGATGGTTGTAGAAATGGTGATAGATACCATAAGCCCGGTTCTGCTTCACCGGCTCAATCTGTGCCACGCCGGTACGGCGCGTCAGGGTCTGGAAGGTTGCAGTGACCTCCTGAGGCTTAACCCCATAGCCAAACGGTAACACGTTGCTGTTAGGCCGTTTAGAACCGGTCATGATATAGACATCAGGCTTCATCGCGATGATTTTTTCCAGCGAAACAAAACCTGAGTTGCCTGGTAAAAGTGCAGAACCGATATTTTTGCCTCCTACCGCTTCGACCAGTCCGCCCCAGCCGTTATGACTGTGCGTAAAACAGCAGTTATCGCTGTTGCCGGCAATAGGCTCGATAAACACCGTGGGTTTCTTTTCAATGCCGCTGACTTTATTCGTAATAGCGGACATTTTTTGCTGATAGAAAGTTGTATAGTCCCGGGCCTGCTCTTCGCGGTTAAGGATCTGCCCAAGCAGAGAAACACTTTTAGCTGTGTTCTGCGCCGGGTGCAGTTCATAGTCTACAAACACAACCGGGATGTGCAGATTTTCAAGCGTCCTGACCACACCAGACTGGATCAACGCCGGTTTTGCACGTAACTGTGCAATCATCACATCCGGCTGCTGCGCCAGCACGCTTTCAAGGTTGACCTGACCCTGATCGTTGAATCCCATATCAACAATTTTTTCCGCCTGCGGCCAGCGTGCTTTCAGCATTTCCCAGGTTTGCGTATCCTGTTTTTTAGGCAGGTTATTCCAGGCTACAACGCGTTCAAAAGGATTATCACGATCGAGCAGAGCCAGCGTCAGTACATCACGCCCATCCTGTAAAATAATATGGCGAGGCTCTTTAGAAAACGTATGTTGCTGTCCATCCAGATCGGTGATGGTCAGTGGATAGGTGGTGGCTGACGCTGATAAAGCCACACCCAGGCTCAGCGCCACGCCGCAAATAACTTTCATTTGAACTCCGTTCGTTACTGAATAGTAATTATTATCATCTAATTTATCATAACTGGTAAAGCCGGAGCAGGGTCCGTGCGGGTGCGGTTGTAACGGAATGCGTCATCCTGCCGGATAAAGGCTCTCTTTTGTTACGTAAAACAGCCTGAAACAGTGGCGATTTCAGGCTGAAATTTTTAGCTCAAATCTATAACTGACAATCACTTAGGCGTGAAAAAGGGGTGGCGAAAGCAAATAAACCGCCCGCAGGCGGTATGGTTACTGCTTCAGATATTTAGCAAGCGTGCTGCTGATGACCTTATCCAGCTCATCCTGTAGCTCTTTAGGCTGGCGATTAAATTCATAACTGAAGGTGCGCCCTTTGGATTTTTTCCGGGCAAAGCGATCTTTGTCAGCAAAGTCCCAGAGCGACGTCGTCACGACTTTCTCTTTTCCCGGAGCCTCAAGCAGTGCGTTACTGCCATTGCGCACCAGACGCAAAATGGCATTCTTCACTTCATCTTCAGCCAGGCCATCTTCAGAGGCAATCTCATCAATATCCGCGCTGATAGTCTCTACCAGCGTGGTTATGCTCTGTTGCTTCTCCTGAAGCCTTTCACATGCCTGCAGCAGCAGCTTATAGTCCGGATAGGCGAGTTCAGCATGGTTAGGAAACAGCATGATCAGTTCAGCCGGCACACTCGCGGCCTGTAAGGCGCGTGTCACTTTAGCCTGTGACAGTCCCTGTTGCTCAGCAATCTCTTTTTGCGACAGGCCACTCTGCTTTAGAGCCAGCAGGCGCAGACCTACTTCACGCAAATTATGCTCACGCGCAGTCTGAATATCCTGAGCCAGGCGACGTGCTTCTTCGGCAGAGATATCCTCATCAGTCACCAGTATGCTCAGACCCGTTTTGCAGAACAGCGCGGCAGCGCGACGGCGGGAGCCATCAAGTACTTCAATGCGCTCACCGCGCTTTACCCCGATGGCGGGAAAAAACTGCTGCAGTTTGATCGTACGAATGATGTCACGCAGCGATTCTGGCGTCAGGCCAGACTGGTCGCGACCGTTGGTCTCCTGCACGACAAAAGTCTTTGCTTCCACATCGCGGGCAGAGACGTGCTGAAGTGAGAACAGCGCGCGTTTGCCGGTATTCAGCACAAACGTTTGCGTATGTTCTGCAGCAGTGTGTTCATTTTGCAGAGGTGACTGGCTGAAAGTACGGCCAATAGTAATGCGTTTTGCGCTCATCTTAACCTCAGTTCAAACGAATAAATTCAATACGGTCAAATACGGCTTTGGCAAAATCCTCTGCAGCCGATCGCGCGTTTTTCAGTGCCTCACTGCTGCCCACATAGGTAGAAGGGTTAGCTGAAATCACCGTATCAAACGACTCACCGCAGCGCTCAAATCCGTCAAGCCGCGGCAGCGCCGCGTCCAGCATATCGCCACCGAAAATCTCTTTAGCCAGGCTGTGGCACATCTTATGATCGGCTTTGTTGGAGAGTTTCGACATAAAGCCGATATTGCCCTGCAGCCGGCATTCAGCCCCTGAGGCTTCAATAATCTCTACCAGCTCAGGCAGTCGGGTAAGGTATTTGAGCGTCGAATGAAAATCGACCTGCGCAGGCGGAACGGGCGTCATCAGCAAATCAGAAGCAGCAATCGCATTTTTGAGAAACGCATCCAGATGCGGGCCGCTATCAATAAAAATGAAGTCATAATCTTTTTTGAGCTTTGCCACAACGTTTTCATACAGCACAGCGTGCACGTTCTGCCCTGGCAGGTGTTCATGACAAAGCTCCTCCCAGCGTGAAGCGATAAACGCATCATCAATTGAAGCGGGCAGTACATCCACGCCCGGGATGATTGAGGGCACAATAAAGTCGCTTTTCAGCTCTTCGCCGCTGACATTCTGCAGCATCGCCTGGGCAGCAGTGGCTTCTACCAGACCCACTGAACGTTCATGATTCAGAAACATGGTGGCCGAAGATTGCGGATCCAGATCGATGACCAGAATACGTAAATCTTCAAACAGCAGATGTGGATGCGCCCGCAGCGCATGTGCCAGCGAGACGGTTGAGACCGTTTTGGAGACGCCACCTTTCAGATTGCCAACGAAGAGGGTATAGGCTTCCGCGTGGCGATCGCGATATTTAGGTACGCCCCGGTGATGGTAGATATCGACAATGTTTTCAATCGACATCGCATATTTGGTGGAGCTGCCGGCAGCGCGTTTATCAAACACGTAGCCATTTTCTTCCATCTCATTGACCGCATAATCAACGCTGGCGCGCGTCAGTTTTGGCAGTTTAGCCAGCGCGGCTTTCGCATAGACCTGATAAAACGTATTTTCTTTGAGTTCTTCTTTTTGCGCCTGAATCTGCTCGGTGAGACTCATCAGCATTCTTTCTGAACGTTGAGCAACCTTCAGAATCTGCTTCTCATCATTAGCCATACCTGCTCCACACATGTAGGATTTATGACTTTATACTTAAATCCTGCACATAAGGCAATTACTTATCCTGTAAACCGGAATGCTTAATTATGCCTGCAGAATGTATTGCCCGCAGCATTCACTGTAATCAGTAGCCGCTAAACGTTCACTGTAATCAGCAAACGTAAAGTTGCAGTCGTTCAGATATAAGTCGGAAGTCCAAAGATTCACTGTAATCAGTAAATGAGGGCGCAGCGTTCACTGTAATCAGTAAAAGATTCACTGCAGGCTGCTGCAAACACGCTGTGTGAAGCAGGCTCTGGCCGGTATCTCTCTGCACGTTCACTGTAGTCAATAGTCAGCTGTTAAAAACAGAGGAGACCCTCTTCGGCAGCATTCACTGTAGTCAGCATTCTCCGGCAAATTAGCCTCTCTCTGGCTGTAACGTTCACTGTAATCAGGAGAGCCACAGAACGCGGTCGTTTAGTATCACCGGCGCCTGGATCGTCTATACGCAGCACGTTCACTGTAATCAGTAGCGGATGCCCGCTCTCACTGCAGTAAAGCCTGGCCACATTCACTGTAGTCAGTAACGGCCCGTCTTATCGCTGGCAGCGTTCACTATAATCAGCAGACAGGTCCGCAGGCGGCCTGGGCAATAGAGCGGGCCGTAAAAGGTATTGCTTTCAGCTGTCGTAACGCTATCTGGCCCTCTGCTGATTACAGTGAACAGCAACTGTGTACTCTATACAGTGGTCACAGCAGGGCAGGGCAGAGGGTTAGCAGGCGTTCACTGTAATCAGCAAACAGAGCGGGATTAAGCTGCCTGAAAAGATATGTTAGTGCTTACTATCAATTTATGCCACGTCTGGTGCATACCGTGCCTGATTGTTCCCAGCCTGGCTAAAGAAGCCTGCTGTTTACAGTGAACGTTACTGATTACAGTGAACAGCCAGCCTGCATGGGGAACATTAAGGAGCAGAGTAGCGCTGCACGGCTGATACGGCACAGCGGCGGGAAAAGATGTTTTGCTGATTACAGTGAACATCACGACTCGTCGTCAAACTCGATCTCATCCAGCACGTCGATGCTCTCCAGATTTCCGATACCATCCAGCTTGGGCGTCCTGCTATGGATGATGAAAAACACGGAACGTCCACGCTTAATCTCGGAATAGTCGAGATAGCCTATCTCTTTCAGCTGCTCCATAGCACGCCGCACCACATGGTTCTGCGTGGTGGTTTTCGATCCCAGGTTAAGACGCATACGCAGTCGCGCCAGCGAGATAGGGGCCGGATTAACAGGAAGGCTTTCCAGATAGGTATAGAGCGCCTGAGCAGACTCTTTACGTTTCAGGCGCGAAATGGCCCGCAACTGAAGCAGAACCTTGTGATCAAAGTTATATAACTCAAACAGCTTCGGATCGGCCTGAATGCGAACCAGATCTTTTTCCCGATCGTAATAGGCAGATTGTACAAGGTGAGTATGATAAGCCTTGCCGTTACCTTCAAAAGAGAGCGTATTGGTTGCAATGCGCCGTAATGAGGCATCCAGGCGCCTGCGCAGGGCTGCAGAGGAGTTCGCTGACGGAATACCACACATCTTAACGAAATCGATAAAAGGTAGCGTGACCGTGTCGCCTTTGGTCGGATAACGGGAGAAAGATTGAATAATCCCTGCCCAGGTTTTGAAATCGTTATCCATATCCAGTCTGGCACCGGTTATGGTGATCTTCTCATACCCTTCCGCTTTTACCAGCGAGAGGTTTTTCAGCTCTTTGGTCGCATCAGTGGAGGCCATAGCCCCGGATTTGCCGCGAGCAGTGGATTTAAGGGTGGGAACAAACAATCCCAGACGCATCAGTGCCACAGGCTGGACAGTATTATTCTTGTTAGGATGGAGCTGGATAACTTCGCCACTGTTTTTTGTCACCGACAGAAAAGGTTCCAGTAACGCCTTGTTTTTACTCTCTTTGTCTGCCATGGCATGAGATCTTCATTTTGTGGATGAAAGGGATCGTTTTCTGATTACAGTGAACATTAGCACTGATTATAGTGAATATTCCACAGAGTACAGTGAATATAGCACTGATTACAGTGAATGCTTTACTGATTATAGTGAACATGATCACCCTTTGAGGCCTTGTGTGGTGCGGCCTGCGACGATCGGGGATCTCTTAGGATCTATCTTTGATCTCTTTATGATCTCTTATTGGGATCTGGTTTATGTATAAGTGGATAACTCAGGATCCCACTATAGAGACCCGCTCTTAGTTGATTTCAATTAGAGAACAACTTGCTCAATATTATTCATTTTATATCAATAGTAATCGGGCGTATCGTAACAGGCACGATCAACAGCAATGTACTGAGGAATTCTGATGACTGACCATGTGATTTCACGTAATCCTGCAACGGGTGCCATTCTCGCAACGTATCCACTCCAGACCGCTGAGGAACTTGATCGCTCTCTTGCACAAAGCGCTGAAGCCGCTGAGCTGTGGCGTAATACAACGATTGAACAGCGTGTGAAGGTACTGCGCCAGCTGGGTGAACAGCTGCGTCAGCGTCAGGATGAACTGGCCACTATGGCAACACGGGAAATGGGTAAACCTGTTGCCCAGGCACGTGCAGAAGTCCTGAAATGTGCCAGCTTATGTGACTGGTATGCCGAACATGGCCCGGCCATGATTGCTGATAAACCAGCTCCGGTAGAAGGTCAGCAGGCGTGGCAGTCATTCAGACCACTGGGCGTCATACTGGCTGTGATGCCGTGGAATTTTCCTTACTGGCAGGTGCTGCGTGGCGCTGTCAGCATGCTGCTTGCCGGCAATACCTATCTGTTAAAACATGCACCCAGCGTAATGGGATCAGCTTATCTGATGGCTGAACTGTTTGAGGCAACAGAACTGCCGCACGGTGCTTTTACCGTTATCAATACGGATAACGACGGCGTTTCAGCAGCAATCAGCGATTCACGCGTTGCAGCCGTTGCAGTCACCGGGAGCGTACGCGCAGGCGCCGCTATCGCAGCACAGGCCGGTGCGGTACTGAAGAAAACAGTACTGGAGCTGGGCGGTGCCGATCCTTTCATCGTACTGGCCGACGCAGATCTTGACGCTGCTGTCGCTTCAGCCGTGGTGGGCCGCTATCAGAATACCGGACAGGTATGCATGGCAGCGAAGCGCTTTATCATCGAAGAGAGTATCGCCGCCGAGTTTGAAGCGCGTTTCAGCCAGGCCGTAGCCGCACTGAAAATTGGCGATCCGCTTGATGAGCAGACCTTTATCGGTCCGATGGCACGCTACGATCTGCGTGATGAACTGGATGGGCAGGTGCAGCAAACGCTCAAAGAGGGCGCACGTCTGGTGCTGGGCGGTCATAAAATTGAGGGGGAAGGAAATTACTATGCCCCTACCATTCTGGCTGATGTGACGCCGGAGATGACAGCATTTCAGCAGGAAATATTTGGCCCGGTCGCGGCAATCACTACGGCGCGTAATGCAGAACACGCCCTTGCGCTGGCTAACAACAGCGATTTCGGTCTGAGTGCCACCGTCTGGAGCCGCGATGAGTCGGTGACCAGCTGGCTGGCAGAGCGGCTGGAAACAGGAGCGGTATTTATCAACGGCAACGGCGCATCCGATCCGCGCGTCGCGATTGGCGGCGTTAAAAAGAGCGGCTATGGCCGTGAGCTCTCCAGTTTTGGCGTACACGAGTTCTGCAATATCCAGACAGTATGGAAAAACCGTCGCTAACTGCCCTGAGGCGCGCAATACTGTGCGCCTCACGATTTTCAGGTAGCCAGCAACATGAAAAGTCCGGGCATTATCATCCTTGCAGCAGGGCAGGGAGCACGTTTTCAGCAGGCGGGCGGAAAAGGCAATAAGCTGCTTGCCCTCTTGCCTGACAGCACCGGAACACCCCATCCTGTGCTCGGTATGACGCTGCATGCAGCACAACGCAGCGGGCTGCCGCTTCTGCTGGTAACGCGACCTGAATATACCGCGATACGGGCGCTGGCTGCCGCGCAGGCGATACCGGTGCTGTGTGTCAGCAGTGCAGGCAGTGGCGAGACGATTGCCGCTGCCGTTCGCGCTGTGCCGCACTGGTCTGGCTGGCTGATTCAGCCCGGCGATATGGCATGGGTTACTGCAGAAGATCATCAGCGTATCGCCGGCGCACTCTCCGAAGGGGCCTCCCAGGCCCGTTTTTGCTGGCAGAACAAACCCGGCCACCCGGTAGGCTTTGCGGCAGAATATGGCCCGGCACTTAGTGAGTTAAAAGGGGACAGCGGCGCCCGCTCGCTGCTTGATACCGCGCGCCTGCTGCGTTTGCAGGGACACACTGGCGTGATCCGCGACGCCGATCTCCCCGTTACCGCCACGCCGCTCGCCCGCCGCAGGAAGTAGTGGCGCAGGGTGATAATTACCGCTACTCTCGCGCGGTCATATTTATGCGAACGGGTGACACACTACCCGGTTGACCGTCCCTGTTCAGAGTCATGGTACGCGGAGAGAGTGATGAGCGCAGTAGCCGATCCTTCAGTAATCCAGTCGCGGCGGGAAAGTGCCGCCATCTATCGAAAAATAACGTTAAAACTGATCCCGTTTCTCTGCCTGTGTTATCTGGCAGCCTACCTGGATCGCATTAATATTGGTTTTGCCAAGCTGCAGATGGCAAGCGACTTAGCGCTAAGCGAAACGGCGTTTGGTCTGGGTGCGGGTCTGTTTTTTGTGGGTTACATTCTGTTTGAAGTGCCAAGCAACCTGTTTCTGCAACGCACCGGCGCACGGATCTGGATCGCGCGGATCATGATCAGCTGGGGAGTGCTCTCGGCGTTAACCCTGCTGGTAAAAACTCCCGGTCAGTTCTATACGATCCGCTTTTTACTGGGCGTGGCAGAAGCAGGGTTTCTGCCGGGCGTGCTGTTTTATCTGACCCGCTGGTTTCCCTCATGGCGACGCGGCCGCATTATTGCGCTGTTTATGCTGGGTCTGCCACTTTCCAGCATCATCGGCGGCCCTCTATCAGGCTGGATCATGACGCACTTCGACAAACTGCACGGGCTGCATGGCTGGCAGTGGCTGTTTCTGCTGGAGGGCCTGCCGAGTATTCTGCTGGGGCTGATGACGCTGCGAATGCTGCCGGATGGCCCGGCAGAGGCATCCTGGCTTAGCGTTCAGGAAAAACAGGTCATTGCTGATGAACTCCGCAGCGATGCGGGCGAAGCTGCTGAAGCGAAACACCGGCTGCGGGATGGCCTGCTTAATCTGCGGGTGGTGATGCTGGGCGGAATCGATTTCTCCATACTGCTCAGCGCTTACGCAATGGGCTTCTGGTTACCGACGCTGCTGAAAAAAGCAGGCTCCACCGATCTCACCACGATTGGTTATCTTACGGCGGTCCCAAGTCTGGCCGCGCTGGCTGGCATGCTGCTGATTGGAGCCAGCTCAGACAGGCTGCGCGAACGCCGCTGGCATATTATTGTTCCTTTTATCATCGGTGCAGCCGCAATGGCCTGCGCGCCCTTCTGGAGCAGTAATGTGGCTGTAACCGTGCTGCTATTTTCCATTGCGCAGGCGATGATTATTGGTGCCGTGCCGGTTTTCTTCAGCCTGCCCGCAACCTTTCTGACCGGTACTGCCGCCGCCGCAGGTTTTGCGCTCGCCTGCTCAATTGCCAATATTGCAGGCCTGGTCAGTAATTCTGTTATGGGAATTGCGCTGGATATGACCGGCAGCAGCGACGGAGCGCTGTGGCTGTTTGCTGCCTGTTTATTGCTCAGCTGCCTGCTGGTACTGGCACTGCCGGCAAAACTGGTCAATCGCTGATCGCCATAAAGCGCGCCTGTTACGGGCGCGCTTTACTGATTACAGTGAACGTTGCGTACACGTCAGGCAGGACGCGTTTATTCAGGCTCAGGCGATATCAGTTCTGCTCAGAGAGTTGCACCGCCATGGTATCGGCTTCCAGTGCTTCAAACACGTGGGGTTCATCAGCGGGATAGCAGATGTAATCGCCAGGATTCAGCTCCACCGGCGCATCGCTGGGTCCTACCC
The DNA here is from genome assembly GCF_003057675.2 of Pantoea sp. RIT413. Taxonomy (NCBI): domain Bacteria; kingdom Pseudomonadati; phylum Pseudomonadota; class Gammaproteobacteria; order Enterobacterales; family Erwiniaceae; genus Pantoea; species Pantoea sp. RIT413. The sequence continues at coordinate 249,898 of NZ_QBJB02000002.1, read as the reverse complement.
TGGCCCGCCCGCGGGCAATGATAACGTGCTCAACCGAACCGGGCGGATGCGGCTTTGAAGCGCGCGGCGCGCCTGGCTGACTGGTCACCAGATAGAGGTCGCGTCGCCCGCCTGGCGGGCAGCTGGCGAGCAGAGCCGCCTGATAATCAGCCAGTTCAGCCGACACAATCATCCCTTCACCTTTGCGAATAACCTGCAGACGTTTTACCTCTGGTTCCAGCAGGCGGGCGAAAGGAATATTTAACGCGACACAGAGCGCCCAGAGGGTTTCGATACTGGGATTGCCGTTGCCCGCTTCCAGTTGTGAGAGCGTTGATTTTGCCACACCCGCACGGCGAGCCACTTCAGTCAGTGAAAGTCCGGCACGCTGCCGCTCGCGGATCAGCCCGGCGGCAATAGTATCAATCGGTGGTGTCACAGCAGCTCCTGTTCGTTTTATCGAACGTTTGTTCATCTTGTAAAACAATTTCTGAACGTTCATTATACTGTCTTTACTGTTCGGTATGAGATCAATATGTGATGCGTGCGGGGATTAACGTGCTTGATCGCGGCGTGATAAAAGCGATTGTTCTGGTTTGTCTGGCAGACGGTATTGTGGGCCTCTCCTATGGCTCGCTGGCCGCTGCACAGGGTTTTCCGCTCTGGGTGCCGATAGCGCTCTCTACGCTGGTGCTGGCAGGCGCTTCGGAATTTCTGTTTATCGGCATTGTTGCTGGTGGTGGAAGCCCGCTCACTGCCGCCGCCGCCGGGTTGCTGGTCAATGCGCGCCATCTGCCGTTTGGCATTGCGGTAAAAGATCTGGTGGGGCAGGGAGGCCGCAGCCTCCTTGGCTGCCATATCATGAACGATGAGAGCGTGGTATTTGGTATCTCGCAACCGGGGCTGCAGCAGCGCCGGGTTGCCTACTGGCTGTGCGGACTCGGTATTTTTGCGGTCTGGCCACTCACCGTTATCGGCGGCGCCATGATTGGCCGCTTTATTCCTGACGTTTCCGCCATCGGGCTGGATGCGGTTTTCCCGGCGATCCTGATTGCGCTGATTTTTCCGGCGCTGCGCAAACGGCGGACACGCATTCCGGCGCTGGCCGGGACCGCACTCTCTGTCGCGGTCACGCCTTTTGTACCGGCAGGAATGCCGGTGCTCTTTTCCCTGCTGGGGTTGCTGAGCTGGCGGGAGCGTAAAGATGGACAATAGTCTGGTCATTGCCGGTATCGCGCTGCTGGCCGTCGGAACGTACGCTATCCGTTTTGCCGGATACCGTCTCGGCAGCCGGCTGCCGATGTCAGAAAAAACGCGCAATATGCTGTCAGATGCTGCCACGGTCCTGTTGCTGGCGGTGGCGGTCACAACCGCACTGTTTGAAGGAACGCACTTTGCCGGCATCGCACGGGTAGCAGGCGTTCTGTTTGCTGTTTTTCTGGCATGGCGACGGACGCCGTTGATTCTGGTTATCGCAGGAGCCGCAGCAATGACGGGATTACTGCGTTATCTGGGCGTGCCGTAACGACTTTTCAGGCTGGCAATATCCGCCTGCCACGGCTTTTGCTACCCTAACAGTATAAGGCGTCGCTTCCGGATCCCTTCAGAGAGCGACAGAGTAAGCCAGAGCAGGATTGAGGCAAAAATGGAAAAGCAGGAACGAACCGACAATCATGCAGATGAGATCGTCAACTGCGTGGTCTATCGTCATGGCGAGCGGCAAGAGCATGTCGATGTTGCAGAGATCAGCGATATCCTGAAAGAAGACAAATCGTTCGTCTGGCTTGGGTTATACCAGCCTGAACCCGCTTTTATGCAAAAGCTGCAGGAGGAATTCGGGCTGCACGAGCTGGCGATCGAAGATGCTCTGCTGGCGCATCAGCGTCCTAAGATTGAACAGTATGGCGAATCGGTATTTATCGTGGTCAAAACGGCGTATATGCAGGCGCAGCAGCACATCACGTTTGGTGAAACGCACTTCTTTCTGGGCAAAAATTTCCTGATTACGGTACGCCATGGATCGCGGGAAGGCTATGCCGCAATCCGGGAAAAAGCGGAAAAGAATCACGCCATGCTGTGCCAGGGACCAGGCTATGCACTCTACTGTATCCTCGATTTTATCGTAGACAACTACAGTAAAATCACACAAACGCTCAGCGAGCGTATCGGTAATCTCGAAGATGGGATGTTTTCCACGCGCTTTGATAACCACGCGCTGGAGCAGGTCTACCATCTGCGACGCCAGCTGCTGGCGCTGCGCAACGCCGCGATGCCGGTCACTGAAATCTGTCCGCAGCTGGTTCGTTTCCATGAAGATATTATCCCAAAAAATCTGCGCGCCTATCTGCGCGATGTGCAGGATCACGCGCATCACGTCATGATCGATGCAGAGGATATGCGTGAAACGCTGGCCAGTGCTATGCAGGTCAACCTCGCACTGGTCTCTGTACAGCAAAGTGAAGTGAATAAGAAGCTGGCGGGCTGGGGCGCCATTTTGATTGTGCCAACAATTGTATTCAGTATGTATGGCATGAACTTTTCCGACATGCCGGAGCTGCACAGCCATTTTGGTTATCCGGTGGCGCTGGGATCAACGCTGCTTATCTGCTGCATTATGTGGTGGCGGCTGAAGCGCGCGGGCTGGTTATAACGACGCCCGCGCGTCGATGCCTGAAATTTCAGCCTGAAATCGCCAGAATTTTTATGGCTTAAAACGGGCTGGCAGTAGGGCGCAGCGTGATTTCACTGACGTCAACCTCGCCAGGCTGATCGATAGCCCAGCTGACCGCCTGCGCTATCGATTCCGGTTTAAGGGCGATAGCCCGAAAGCTGCGCATCGCCTCCTGGGCCACATCGTCAGTGATGCTGTCAGCCAGCTCAGATTCCACTACGCCTGGATTGATAACGGTAACGCGCAGAGCGGACGACTCCTGCCGTAATCCCTCAGAAATAGCGCGGACGGCAAATTTAGTGGCGCAGTAAACCGCCGCGGTGGGTGAGACCGTAAGCGCCCCGATTGACGCGATATTGATAATGTGCCCCGCCTGCTGCTGCTGCATTGCGGGCAGTACTGCAGCGATGCCGTAAAGCACGCCGCGCACATTAACATCCAGCATCTGGTCCCACTCTTCAACTTTCAGTGAAGCCATCGGAGAGAGCGGCATCACGCCCGCATTGTTAATCATCACATCAATCCGCCCATATTTTTCAATGGCCAGACGGGCTAATGCCTGTGTATCAGCGCGCTGCGTCACATCTGTCGTCAGATAATCTATCCGGGCACCCTGCTGCTGCAGCTCATCACACAACGATGCCAGACGTGTGGCCCGGCGTGCACCAAGGATCAGCCTGTGACCCTGCCTGGCCAGATAGCGGGCGATGGCTTCACCGATACCGCTGCTGGCGCCGGTCAGAATAATTACTTTCGCTTTTGCATCAGTCATCTTTTTTTCCTCGTGTGAAGTACCCTGCTATTGTTGAAAAATGCCGCAATCGTCAACAGACCTATTCACTGCGCATCTTTGCCTGATCCTCTCGCAGAGCGAGCCGCGCGCTGCGCCTTGTGACTAAGCAGGAATTCAACTATCCGGGAGAACGTGTGATGAATGACGTGCAACAGCAGATTTGCACTTTGCTTAACCAGCTGGCACCGCAGGAGGGATATACAAAATCCCTGCTGGATAGCGTGTTATTTATGCGGGCTAATCAGCAGTGGGCGCGCACGCCGGTACTTTATGAGCCGGGCATCATCATTATCTGCCAGGGCGCTAAGCGTGCCTTTCTGGCGGATAATGTCTACCGCTATGACGCGCAACACTATCTGGTATTATCTGTGCCTCTGCCATTCTCAGCGGAGACTGAAGCGACGTCCGCTGAGCCGCTGCTGGGCCTGGCGATCCGTTTTGACGTTAACGTACTGGCGAAACTCATCGCGCAGGTGCCGGCAAAGCCTGCGGGTGAAGAGAGGGCGACGGCTGCTATTATCTCCACGCCGCTGGATAGCACACTGCTACAGAGTACGCTGGCACTGCTTCAGGCATTACGGGATCCGCTTGAGGCGCGGATACTGGGGCCGGCCCGTGTGGAAGAGATCTGCTTTCGCATTCTGATGGGGCAGCAGGGTGCCGCTGTACGCGCCGCGCTGGCGTATCAGGGCCATTTTGGCCGCATTGCCCGGGCGCTACAGCAAATCCATGATAACTGGCAGCAGCCTATAAACGTTACGCAACTTGCCCGTGAGGCGGGCATGAGCGTGCCGCGTTTTCATCTGCACTTTAAAACCGTTACACAAACTTCACCCATTCAGTATCTTAAATCACTGCGCTTACATCGTGCACGACTGATGCTGATCCAGCAGAACCTGACCGCAGCCGGGGCAGCTGCGCGTACAGGCTACGAAAGTGACTCACAGTTCAGCCGCGAATTTAAACGCCTGTTTGGCCGCAGTCCGGCAGAGGAGGCGCGCATAATGAAACGGGCATTTACGCTGCTGCCAGCCGAACCATACGACCTGTTTTAGCACCCTGCACGCGGGTAACGGCTGACTGAGCATCACCCCCTGCCACAGAAAGAAGCCTGAATGTTTTAAAGCGAATCCCCCAGTTAATCGTGGTATTGGCGGCTGCGTTATCCAGACTTGTGCCGATGGCGTTCCGGGAAGGGATATGAAAAGATCGCGCATCTTTAAGTGAAGCACCGCTGCCGCCTCAGGAACAGCGCATTGCGCTGCGCGCGACAGGTTTCCGGCAGCCGTGCTGCAGGCTGTTGTCAGCCATGCTGCAGGCACTTTTTATCGTTCAGGCTGACCTCTCTTATTGCACTGCAGCCTTACGGCAACATGTCGCTTCTGCTGCACGATAACGGAAGAACAACCCTGAGGCAGGCTACGAACTTTTCTGAAATAGAGGCTGGCAGCCGCAATCTGTCTTCGCCAGTCAGTACCAGGTTTTTCTGCAAATGCGCCCGGCGCTGTACCTGAACGGTCAGCGGGTGCTGATAAATCGCGCCAGATATGGTGCAGAGATAACGTTAATTTTCCCGGTGGCGGAGTAATGGAATGAGCGCGAAAGTGTGGTTAGTGGATGATGATTTGTCAGTAAGGGAGTCGCTGGGATTTCTGCTGAAAACCGTAGATTACGAGGTGGCTGACTTCGGCGATCTGGCGACGTTCGACGCCGTTGCCAGTGCAGAAGCGCTGCCGCTGCGCGGCTGTCTGCTGGTGGATGTGCGGCTGCCCGGCATGGATGGGCTTAACTGGCTGACCGAACAGCGCGCCCGTCATCCGCTGCTGCCGGTTATCCTTATGACCGCGTATGGTACGCTTGACGTCTGCCGCAGCACGTTTCAGGAGGGAGCGTTTGCTATTTTTACCAAGCCGCTCGACATTGAACCGCTGCTTGCAACCCTGCATCGTGCGATGAATGAGAGCGAACAGCGTGCAGTGCAGCAGGGCTGACGCTTTCTGTTATCTCGCTCAGCCCGTCGGTAACGTCTGTATTCCGCATAACGTTCTGCGCCAGATAAAGCGCCTCTGACAACTGTCAGAGGCGCTCCGGCTTTAGCTGGTTTTCTGCTGCTTAAATCCGGTGAGCACCTTTTTAGCACTCAGCAGAGAGAGCAGCGGGGCGGCTGCCATAACGGCAAAAAGCAGCCAGGCCGCAGAGGAGGCGCCAGCGATTCCCCCCGGCGCCGACAGGCCTCCGGCGTTAGCGAGCATGCCGGCGATGGCAGAACCCAGAGCGGTAGCAAACAGCTGAACCGTAGTGATGGAGGTGGCTGCGGCATCCTGATCGTCTGCGGGAGCCACCTGCAGGATGCGCGTCAGTAAATGGGGCCAGCCCAGCCCGATACCAAAACCAATCAGCGCCAGTCCTGTCCCGATCAGCACAAGTATCTGTCCGCTGCTGCTGGCTGAGCGTGGCGTCACAATAGCCAGCAGCACCATGCCCGCCAGAACCAGCGCCGGTCCTGCGGCAATTGCGCGCTTAATGCCCCGCGTCTGCCAGCCGGAGCTCCAGATCTCTGATACCGTCCAGCCTGCGGCCATCAGCGCGGCCACATAACCCGAGATCAGCGGCGTCTGCCCATGCAGGATTTGAAGAAAATAGGGTACAAAGGTTTCACTGGTCATACCGATAATGAGCAGTGCCATGGTGATATAGAGCGCCAGCAGAGGCGAGCTGAGGCGCAGCGCATTACGCGGTAACAGGCGTGTTTCACTGATAAACTCCTGGCGAATTAACAGCAGCAGCAGAATAACCGCCGCACATATCCCGGCTATATTCACCGCAATGTCAGAGGACATGCTCGCTGCGCTCACGGTCATAACGGCCGCAACCAGTAACAGCAGCTGCATCCAGGGGAGCTTTCCGGTGTGGGAAGTATCGGTACGATTATGAGCAGGGAAAATCAGCCACACCAGCAGCATATAACTCAGCGTGACGGGGATCAGTATGCCAAACGCCATGCGCCAGGCGTCCATTTCAGCAAATATTCCTCCGGCCGCCGGGCCCAGAAGCGTCGCCACGCCCCACATGCCGGAGATCAGCGCCATCGCGCGCGGCCAGAGCTTTTCCTCAAAAACGGCATAGATCATGGCATAGCAGAGCGCGAACAGAAAACCACCGCCCAGCCCCTGTAGCGCCCGACCTGCCAGCATTACCGGCATAGCGGGCGCCAGTGCGCAGACCAGACTACCCGCGATAAAAAGCAGCGCCGCCAGCAGATAGGCCTGTCGCGCGCCCGTCACCGCCAGCAGACGCGCGGTCAGCGCTGAGCCCAGTATTGAGGCGACGACAAACAGCGTTGTGTTCCATGCATAGAGGTGGAGTCCGCCTATCTCCCTGATGACGGAGGGAAGCACCGTAGTGGCGATGTAAACATTAATGGCGTGCAGTGCAACGCCGCCTGAAAGCGCAATAGCAAAAAACAGGTTTTTGCCTCCCAGTAATTCACTCCAGCTTCCTTCCTGTCCTGACGACATATAAGCCTCCCGGCATGCGTTGCGTCATATGCCCCGTTGCTGAGCGCAGCGGGATCCATTACATTAATAAAACAAGACAACGCTTGGATTATTAAAGAGGGTAAAATATTTTGTCAAGCAATCGCTTGTTAAACTCGGGCGATAGAGCACAGGCAACACCAGAGCGCCTGCTTTATCTGCTGAAAACGCGCGGGCCACTGCAGTCTGCTGAGGCGGGAGAGACGCTGGGCATGACGGCTGAAGCGGCACGCCAGCAACTCAGCAAACTTGCCTCATCAGGGCTGGTAGAGTCGTTCTCCCGCAGCAAAGGAGTTGGACGTCCGGGGCAGTTCTGGACGCTGACGCAGGCGGGCCACGGGCGGTTTCCGGATTCCCATGCGACGCTGACGGTGCAGCTGCTGGATACGGTACGGCACGCTTTTGGTGAACAGGCGATCGATCACCTGATAGATTTGCGCGAACAGAGCAGCCGCGCCGCTTACCAGCGTGAGCTACAGGATGCTGTCGATCTGCGGGATCGGGTGGCGCGGCTGGCGGCACTGCGGTCGCTGGAGGGCTATATGGCAGAGTACGAGGAGCAGGATGACGGAACGCTCTTGCTGATTGAGAATCACTGTCCTGTCTGCGCCGCTGCCGCCGCCTGTCAGGGATTCTGCCGCGCTGAACTGATGCTGTTCAGCGAGGTGCTGGAGGCGAAAGTCGAGCGCGTTGAACATATTCTGCAGCAGGCGCGACGCTGCGCTTACCGCATTACGCCGTTCACAGAGCACGCTGCAGAGTAAGGTTTGATGCGCAGGAGCAGACTGACTCGCCGGAGGCGACAGCCTGCTATCGGATCACAGGGATATCGGCCAGGCGAGTGGTATAGCGGGGTGAGAGCATGTTGCGTTTCATCTGCCACGCCTGGTTTCCTGTCGTCTGGCTGGCGAAACCGATTTTGCCTTTCCCTGAACGGTTTATGGCGTCGAGAGCGGTCATCAGCGCATCCGCATTGGCACGCGGCTGCTGCTGGCTGAACATATCAAACTGCGTGCTGCCTGACTGCCAGAAGTCGCTCAGCATTACGCCCGCTTTGGCATAGCGAAAGCCGTCGCGCCAGATAGCGTTCAGCCCCTGCAGAGCAAAGGCGACGATGTCACGCGTGTCCGCCGTTGGATATTGCCAGCTGACGGGCGCGGTAGCAGAGTACCTGGGATCGTCGCCATAGCGGCCGGTCGTCACAGAGACGGTGAGATGACGGCAGCGGGAGCCCTGCTGGCGCAGCTTTTCAGCAGCCCGGGTCGCATAGGCCATAACCGCCTGCTGCATATCATCCAGCGTCGTGATGCGCTGCCCGAAAGAGCGTGAATTAACGATCTGCTGTTTTGGCGGCGGCGCATCCTCCAGTGCCAGACAGGATTCGCCGCGCAGCTCGCGTGCAATGCGCTCAACAATCACATCAAATTTTTTGCGGATCGTACTGGTATTACTTTCTGCCAGATGCAGCCCGGTGGTGATCCCCATATCTTCCAGACGCTGGGCGATTCGCCAGCCAATACCCCAGATATCGCCAATGCGCGTCAGCTGCAGCAATTTTTGCTGGCGCAGGGGATCGGAGAGATCGACCACGCCGTTTGTTTTCGTCCACTGCTTGGCCGCCTGATTCGCCAGCTTGGCCAGCGTTTTGGTCGGGCCAAAGCCTACGCCTATGGTCAGGCCGGTTTCCTGGCGGACGCGCTCGCGCATCTGCTGACCAAAGCGCTCCAGCGGCATATAACTGCTGATGCCCGTGACATCAAGAAAGCTTTCATCGATAGAGTAAACTTCCTGCCCGGCAGCCATCTCATCGAGTATTGCCATCATCCGCGCCGACATATCGCCATAAAGCTCATAGTTAGAACTGAAAACGTGTACGCCATTGTCACGAAAATAGCGTTCATGCTTAAACCAGGGGGCGGCCATCTTTATACCCATGCGCTTTGCTTCAGCTGAACGGGCAATCACGCAGCCATCATTATTTGATACCACGCAAACGGGTTTGCCGCGCAGATCGGGCCTGAAAATGGTTTCACAGGAGGCGTAAAAATTGTTGGCATCAGCAAGCGCAAACATACCTATTCTCCTGCAGGCCCGGTGAACCCCTGGCCCGCGATATCATTAAGCGCATAAGCCACCACGCCCCACACCGGCAGCGGCTGGTTCTCGTCGAGCAGAACGATAGCATCGGACCTCTCCAGCGACTGCAGCGCCGGAACGGGTTTCAGCAGCAACCTGCGCAGCACCAGTTCACCCTCAAATTCCGCCACAATAATCTGACCGTGCCGCGGCGTCAGTGCCCGATCAACTGCCAGCACTGAGCCTTTGACGATACCCGCCTCCGGGCAGGCTGTATCACTGCGCATCAGGTAGGTGGACCAGGGCGACAGCGAGACGATATCACCCAGGTTCAGGCGCGCTTCGATAAAGTTTTGAGCCGGATTCTGAAATGCCATATGCCTGTTTCGCTGAGGATAAAAAGGGTGGGCAAGTGTCCGTCTATTATACCCGATCTGCTTAAAAATAGCGCGGTTTACGCCGTGATCCTGCTCTGCCAGCGTGACGATACTATGAGCGTAATTATTTCTCTTTCGCCGCGGTTTCCTGCAGCCAGCGGATAAAGGTTTCTGTTTTTGGCCAGCGTCTGTCGGCGCGGGTAGCGATGTAATACCGTTCGCTGCACAGCAGCGCCAGGCGCGGGAAAGGCGTTATCAGTTCGCCAGAGGCGATACGCTGTTTCACCAGCGCCTTACGTCCCATCGCGATGCCGGCATGGTTTATCGCTGCAGCAACCGCAAGCTCTGCCTGATCGAATTCGGCACGGCGCGCTGCCGTAATATCCACGTCAAAATGCGCTGCCCACAACCGCCACTCATTTTCTCCGGAATCGATACTCCACGCCTGACGATCGTGCAGCAGGCGACAGCTCCGGAGATTCTCCGGGCAGTCCGTCAGCCTGAATTGTGCAGCGTAGCGCGGGCTGCAAACCGGAATAATATGTTCATCCATCAGCGGGTCCAGGTGAAATCTGTCCGGCACGTCAGCATCAAAACAGATGGCCAGATCGGCACCCATTTTATGCAGGTCGACCGGCTCGTTTCCGGTATTAATAACGAGATCGATAGCGGGGTTTTGCTCCAGAAAAGAGGCCACCGCCGGTGCAAGCCAGGCGTGCGCAAACGACGGGCGACTGTAAACCGTAAGCCTTCCGCTGGATCCCTGATTTCTGATGCCCTGAATTTCCCGGTTGAGGTAGTCGAGTGAGGTACTCATGGCATTGAAGATCCGCTCACCCTCTTCGGTCAGCAGCACCCTGCGGTGTAAACGGGTGAACAGCGAGATACCGAGCTCTCTTTCCAGCTGGCTGATACGGTGGCTGACAGCGCTGGGCGTCAGTGCCAGCGCCGCCGCCGCTCCGGCAAACGAGCCGTGGCGGGCAGCGGCTTCAAAGGTGAAAAGACGTCCCAGCTGGCCACCCTCTATTTCACGCATCTCAGAGAACACATTTTTCACCTTTACTGTTTAAACTGCTGATTTAGCAATTAGTTATTTAACCGGCGTGGACGTTGCAGATAAAAATGCACAATGCGTGCTCGCCTGTTGAGTTAGCTGAGCTCATGTTAAGTTGAAAAACCATCGTTTGTCACCGCGCAGCCGCGTGCATATAAATAACGCTCTGTTTTCTTTTGATGCGTCGGGCTGAATGAGAGTAACCATGACTGATTTAACTGAAAAACTCCGATCTGTACTGGCGGTAAGCGATCTGAGGGCGCTACGTGAAACCATCTGGTTTAACGATCAGGTGACGACGGCAGAGAGGGGGCTCCTGCATACGGGACTGACGCGTGAAGAGGCTGAAGATGCCGAAGCCCGCCTGCGCCGTTTCGCTCCGCTGATCGCCGCCGCCTTTCCGGAAACGGCTGAAAGCGGCGGTATTATTGAGTCAGATATGGTACCTCTACCCGCGATGCAGGCGCGGCTGGCGCAGCGTGCGCCGCTGCCAGGCAGACTCTGGCTGAAAAAAGATAGCCATCTGCCCGTTTCAGGTTCCATCAAAGCGCGCGGCGGCATTTACGAAGTTCTCGCGCACGCAGAGAAGCTGGCGCTGGAGGCGGGGCTTATCACGCCAGCCGATGACTACAGCCAGCTGCTTTCTCCGGCGCACCGTCAGTTTTTCAGCCAGCATAAAATAGCAGTAGGTTCAACGGGCAACCTGGGCCTTTCGATCGGCATAATGAGTGCCCGCCTCGGGTTTCACGTTACCGTTCATATGTCGGCAGATGCGCGTCAGTGGAAGAAAGCGCTGCTGCGCAGGCGTGGAGCGCACGTGATTGAGTATGAGCAGGATTACGGCGTCGCCGTGGAGCAGGGCCGCAAAGCGGCGGAGTCCGATCCCGACTGCTTTTTTATTGATGATGAAAATTCACGCACGCTGTTTCTGGGCTATGCCGTTGCCGGCCTGCGCCTGCCAGAGCAGCTGAAGGAGAAAGGCATTACTGTGGATGCCTCCCATCCGCTTTTTGTGTATCTGCCCTGTGGCGTGGGTGGCGGCCCGGGAGGCGTCGCCTTTGGCCTGAAGCTGGCTTTTGGCGATAACGTTCACTGCTTTTTTGCGGAGCCAACCCATTCACCCTGTATGCTGCTGGGAATGAGCACCGGCCTGCACGATGGTATTGCGGTGCAGGATATCGGTATCGACAATAAAACCGCTGCGGATGGACTGGCGGTGGGCCGCGCCTCCGGCTTTGTCGGCCGGGCGATGGCGCAGCTGATCGACGGCTGCTATACGCTCAGCGATCGCACCCTGTTTACGCTGCTTGCCATGCTGGATGAAACGGAAGATATTCAGCTGGAACCTTCCGCGCTGGCGGGCATGCAGGGGCCGCAGCGCATCGCGGCAAGCCCCGCTTATCTGGCACAGCAGGGTATCACTCCGCAGCAGCTGCAGCAGGCCACGCAGCTTGTCTGGGCGACAGGTGGCGGCATGGTTCCTGCTGATGAAATGCAGCGCTACCTCGCTAAAGCCAGCTGCTGATAAACCCATGCAGCAGGGCAGTCACGCGAGCTGCCCTGCCGCCGTTACAACCCCAGCGCAGTCAGCCCCGGATGATCGTCCGGACGCCGTCCCAGCGGCCAGAAAAATTTGCGTTCGCTCTCTTTGATAGGCATATCGTTGATACAGGCAAAACGGCGCTTCATCAGGCCATCGCCTTCAAACTCCCAGTTTTCATTGCCGTAAGAGCGGAACCAGTTACCGGAATCATCGCGCCATTCATAGGCGTAGCGGACAGCAATGCGGTTGCCATCAAACGCCCAGAGCTCCTTGATAAGACGATACTCAAGCTCTTTTTTCCATTTACGGGCCAGAAACGCTTCAGCTTCTTCACGGTTATGAGCAAACTCGGTGCGGTTGCGCCATTGTGTGTCCGCTGAGTAAGCCAGTGCGACTTTAGCCGCATCGCGGCTGTTCCAGCCATCTTCAGCCAGGCGCACCTTTTCGACGGCCGTTTCGCGGGTGAAAGGAGGAAGCGGCGGGCGTTGGTATGAATCAGACATGGTAAAACTCCTATTAATTCAAAATTGATGAGTACGCAGGCTTCAGGAAACCTGCTCCAGCAGCATTTTCGCAATATCCCGTGCGTCGTCGGCCGCGCTCCCGCTCCCCATAACATAGGACGCGGTAATGGCACCCTCTATCAGAATCAGCAGCTGTCTGGCCAGCGCCTCGGGATGCGCAACATTCATCTCTTTGCTGAGCTCCAGGGCGTAATCCAGTAACTTCTGCTTGTGGGTTTTCGCTATCTGGCGAACGGTATCGTCAGGGTTACCTGTCTCACCGGCGGTGTTGATAAATGCGCAGCCGCGGAAACCCTCTGACTCAAACCAGCTTTTCAGCGCGGTAAACATATTCAGAATGCGATCCTGCGGCGTATTGCCCTGATCGGACGCGCTTCTGAACCACGCCATCCACTGCTCATCGCGCACGCTCAGCGCGGCTGATGCCACCTCCTCTTTACTGGCGAAGTGATGATAAATACTTTTTCTGGCGACGCCTGAGGTTCTGACCAGAAGATCCATGCCCATGGCGTGGATACCGTTCTGATAAATCAGCTGCTCAGCGCTCCTGAGAATTTTTTCCCGGGTACTGCCTGATGTGTTGTTCATGGCCTTAAGGTAGAACGATCGTTCTACCTCGTCAACGTTTTTTTAGCAGGAGGGTATCACCGGGGCGACAGACAGCTATGCAATGCTGACTGAGCGGATCAAAAAGGGAGAGCCGTAAGCTGGCTCTCCCTGATATTGCTCTGCAACGTTTTTATGCCTGAGACTCAGGAATGCGGGCGATAACCTTTATCTCAAAATCAAACCCTGCCAGCCAGTTAACGCCCACGGCGGTCCAGTTGGGGTAGGGCGGCGCCGGGAAAAGAGTCTGTTTCACCTGCATGATGGTTGAAAACTGGTTTTCCGGGTCGGTATGAAAAGTAGTCACATCAATCATATCTTTGAACGTACATCCTGCCACAGCGAGCGTGGCTCTGAGATTCTCAAAGGCAAGCTGTACCTGGGTTGCAAAGTCCGGCTCCGGGGTGCCGTCGTCGCGGCTACCCACCTGCCCGGAAACAAATAATAAATCGCCAGAGCGGATTGCTGCAGAATAACCATGCTGTTCATAAAGAGCATGGCGATGAGCAGGAAAAACGGGTGTTGGCTGGGTCACAGGGACTCCTTTGTGGGAGAACAACAGGGGATGCGCAGCATAAATAAAACAATTAATATACGCGGCGTATGTAAAATTAATCACACATACGCTGCGTATGTCAAATGGCATGCGCGGCGTTAGCAGCAGGAGAAGTATATGGTTACCAGACGCCGCACAGAAACGATGGAAGAAAACCGGAAAAAGTTGATTGCAGCTGCGCGCAAAGCGTTCGCTGAAAAGGGATTTGCAGCTGCATCAATGGACGATTTGACTGCCAGTGTCGGTCTGACGCGCGGGGCGCTTTACCATAACTTTGGGGATAAAAAAGGCTTGCTCGCCGCGGTAGTGACGCAGATCGATTCTGAAATGGCGCAACGCGCTAAACGTGAAGCGGTTTACTCCGATAACGACCAGCAAACGCTCCTGGCTGAAGGGATAGCCTATATCAGAATGGCGCTGGATGAAGAGGTCCGGCGCATTGTGCTGCTTGATGGTCCCGCTTTTCTTGGCGATCCTGCAAAATGGCCGAGTCAGAATAACTGCCTCAGTGCTACGCGTGAGAGTATTACCGATCTGATTGAACGTCGCGTAATCAAACCAGTCGATGCGGATGCGGCTGCGTGGCTGTTAAATGGCGCGGCACTGAATGCCGCGCTATGGGTCGCTGCCAGCGGTAATCCACAACAGGCATTACCAAAAGCTATTCAGGCGTTTACTCTGCTCTTCGGCGGTCTGCTGGAAAGTGTTGCGCAGCCATAACGCCGCTTTAATTGGTCTGGATACCACAGCTTATCAACGAATATTGCAAAATCCTGCCTGCCTCAACCTGGAGGCAGTGCCTGCAGAATACGCTGCGCATCCTGTTTGCTCAGCGGGTAATCGTAAAATGTCCGGTAAAATTCCTGAGTCGCGTCAACCAGATCGCGCGTTGCAAACAGCGCCGGATGCAGTTTTTTGGCAGCCCACTGGATTTGCAGTGCGACTTCAGTGCCGTAGCGATCCCAGGGAAAGACACCCGATGGATTCTGCCACACCTGCTGCTGCTTCACGGCTTTTACGCTGGCGAACAGAGATTTGTAGTCAGAGTCAGCCAGGGTTCCCGCGCCGGCACCGATAATAATCACATCCGGATCCCAGCGTATCACCTCCTCCGGTGAAACAGGGCGCATATTGCCATCCACGGAGGCGGCGACGTTCCGGCCACCCGCAAGCCTGATCCAGGTATCAATCAGGGTATTCCGGCCATCTACCTTCAGCGGATGCAGCGACTGAATATGCAGCACGCGCGGGCGTTCACTCTCCGCAAGCGCGGCCGTTTTGGTCTGAATAGCAGCGATTTGCGTATCCAGATAGCGATTATAAGCCCGGGCTCGCGCGGCCGCTGCCGGTGTGCCGACCACCTGAGCCGTGGTAGTGAGTGAGCGTTTCATCGAGTCAAAATCATCAAAATTCATTGCCAGTACGGGAATACCGGCCAGACGATAAGACTCTGCATCGGGATCGTTAGCGGGTACAAAAATCGCATCAACGTTGCGTGCCACCAGCGCTTCACTGTTAAAGGTTTTACCGTGTGCCTGGAGCGCCTGATTTAACGATGGCTGTACCTTAAACATCCACGGCCGGTCCGCCGGATGGTTTACGGTTGCCACAATCCGATCGCCGGCGCCCAGCGTCATAAGCAGAGAGTGGTGGGCAAACCAGGCATCGGCTATGTGCAGCACCGGTTGCCTCAATTCAATCTTTTTTCCGCTATCGTCAGTGACTGTCTGCGCCGACGCCAGAGCGCTTACGACCAGAAGCGGTAGTGCCCATTGCAGGCTTTTCATAGGTAAATATCCCTGTCAGAAGCTGAGTTACATGTAAACAAAGTAGCTTTCCTGCCGGTTGCAGAAGGCGCGTCGTCTGGTGAAGCATTAACGACCATCGCAGGTTGTTCATTTACGGCATATACCGGCATAGCAGACAATAACATTGCGCTGGTGAACGTTGTCTTCACCAGGATCAAACGTTTAACAAACATGAAATTTCCAACATCTGTCGAAAGGGCAGGCATCATTACTTACCGCTATATCATTGAGTATATAACGACTTATATGAGTTAATCGACTTAAATCAAAACCTGCCCGGTAACATTAAATTATATCGAATGTGATTAAACCAGCGGTGCTTTCACAGTGCTAATGATAGCTTCAGGAGTGGATCGCATTGCCTGAATCAATACTCTAAAATGTGCCCTGAACCAAATATCTACGGAGAGGATTCAGGTGAAATATTTTGATGAACTATTAATGGAAGCTATGGAGGCCGATACAGAGGGCTGGGGGTTTGACTGGCTGGACGGGAAAGCGACAGAGGAAAGGTCCTCCTGGGGTTACGCGAGGTTAATCGGAGAACGCTTAAGCCGGGTAACGTCAGCACTGGACATTGATACCGGTGGAGGAGAAGTATTAAATGAAGTTCCCGAGTTTCCTGCATATATGGCCGCAACAGAAGCGTGGCCCCCGAACCTGAAAAAAGCCCGGCAGCACCTTTCACCCCGGGGGGTAAATATTGTTGATACTTCCATCACCAAAAAGCTTCCTTTTAGCGAACAATCTTTTGACCTGGTCACATCCAGGCATCCGGTAGCACCGGACTGGCCAGAAATATATCGGGTTCTTAAACCCGGAGGAAGCTATCTGGCACAGCATGTTGGACCTGCATCTGCATTTGAATTAATCGAGTATTTTTTAGGACCACTTCCCAAAGAGAGAATGTACAGAGATCCTGGCAAAGAAAAAGAGGATGCGGAGATGGCGGGTCTGAAGGTCATTGACTTACGCACAGCACGCTGCCGGATGACGTTTTTTGATATCAGTGCCGTTGTCTGGATTTTGCGAAAATGCGTCTGGTGGGTCCCGGGCTTCTCCGTGGAGAAATACTACAAAGAATTGCAGGCGATGGACCAGAAAATGCGCCTGGGTCAGCCATTTGTTGCGTATTCCACCCGACATTTGATCGAAGCAAAACGTTAACGCTGATCGCTTTGCGGTTGACGTCTGCTTTGTGCCAGAAGCAGATCAAATGCTTCAGGGGGTGTTCATGTCAGGCATTTTCTTCATTCTTTTAACTGCCGCAGCATACACCCGATGACTTTTGCGGGTTCGTAGCCAGGATGCTATGTCTGATGTGGCAGAACTTTCCGGTCGCCCTCTTTTTGACGTCCGCTTCTCTCATCGCGGACCTCAACTCTGCGTCAGTCCGCTTTGTGTCAGGAGCGGACAGTTACAAAATCTCTGTAAGTTCAAATTCCTCGAAGACAAGCTCCATTTCTTCAGAATAAGTGCCTTCACGCTCAAAATAACGCTTATGACCTTCATTCCAGTACTCCAGACTTAAATCACCTTCACCTTCCTTACTGGCGAGTTCACTCGTCACTTCATTGAAGCGGATAACCTGCATCCTGAGCGTTCTGATCACGCACATTGGCTGCCCGGTTCCGTTGAGAATGATATTATAACTTCCTACGCAGGGAGCTTCGCCTCGTTCATGTTCATGCTGAAAAGATGCTATCGAAGAGCATGTCGCTGTTTTACTGCCACTCAAAACCAGTTGTACGAGTTCATCAGCAAGTTCCGGGCTGTCGCCAAATTGCCATGCCAGTGCACCGGGATAAATGTTTTTTAATTCTTCGAGCTTTGTCATTTTTAGCCTTTTTTAATTTAATACGCTTAAGGAAGTAACCCATTTCCGTTCAATATGAATTACCTGATTCAAATATTCATCATTGTTGCACTGCTGCGAAATCCCGCTTTTCGCTCATAGCTAACGTCGATCTGTGCGCAAGTCCGCTTCGCGCCAGAAGCGGATATTGCGATCCTCATCGTGCGCGAATGAGTAAAAGCAGGTTAACCTTGTTACCTCGTGACGATAAAATTGTGCAAGCTTTTAGCCGAACCATTTCAAGTAAGGACACAGTTTAAATGAAGGTTATTGAAAGTGGCATTCGTGACGTAAAACAAGGCGAAAATGTGAGAGTAATCACGCCGGTAAACATCTATGAGTGTGAACTGGGTGATGATGTTTTTGTAGGGCCATTTGTAGAGATACAAAAGGGATGCGTTATAGGCGACAGAACCCGAGTACAGTCACACACTTTTATCTGTGAGAACGTTACCCTGGGTAAGGATTGTTTTATAGGCCATGGCGTAACCTTTGCCAACGACTTGTTTAAGAATGGCGCTCCTGATGCTTCTGCAGAAAGCTGGATACATATCATATTAGGTAACGCGGTAACCGTGGGGAGCGGGGCAACTATCTTAACCACGGACATTTGCAGTGGTGCGGTGATTGGTGCCGGTAGCGTGGTTACAAAGCCTGTGCTGGTAAAAGGCGTGTATGCGGGTAATCCCGCCAGACTTTTGAGAAAGCTCTAATCAGATACTCTGCAAGTTGCCAGCCTGAAATCCTGGCAATCTGAAACCGTTAAAGTCCGCTTTTCGCTCATAGCGGACTATAGGCCAACTACAGGGCTGTTTGCCATCAGATCCAGCCGGAATCCTCTGGCGACGCTTGTGACGTCTGGCGGAGCTTACTGATTCTGCCGGTTAGTGCATCAGGGTTGATGACTTGGCCCTACCGGGGAGCCGGAAGGTACCATCAGGATGTTTATGCTTTTGACCATCAGAGGAAGAAAAGCGGAGGAGGAGCTGTCACACAGCAGCATTAAGTGAAGAAAGCAGACCGCGAGACAGCGCGTCGCAGAGAGGAAGCGCAAGCGAAGGAAAATAACCGGTACGTCAGTCGCATTTTTTCCGGGTAACACCGTAAACGGCCAGACTTACGGGTGCAGTTAAAGTGTGAAATCGACATGCTCGCCGCCGGGCATATTGACACCGATAGTTAGCTGGCCGCCGAGCGCTTCAACATATCGTTTGAGCGTCGCGATTTTCAGATCCTCGCCGCGCCCTTCGATAGCCGCCACGGAAGGTTGCGCGATCCCCATAGCTTCTGCCTGCTGCTTCTGCGTTTTAGCCAGCGCCTCGCGAAGTTTATACAGCTGAGAATCAAGTCGCATTTCTGCAACTTTATCATTCACCTGAGTCAGTTCCTCGGGTGTCAAATCAGCCATTAGATCATCCAGCGTTTTCATTTTCCACTCCGTTTCAGTTGGTCCAGGTGTCGGTGATAGTGGACTTTCCTGCTTCAGAAGGTTCAGCGCGGCAATTATGCCTAACTGCATTGCTCTGTCCTGCTCTTTCAGCCATTCAGCGAACAAATCCGTGGTTTCAACAATCCACACAGGCCCACCTTTATAAATTACAATCTATATAACATATATATTAGAGTCTATATTTTCAACGCTGTTCTGTATCTGTTTGGGCATGTGATGGTGGGCTTTACTGCTGGCGGGTTCTGTTACAAATTCTGGACAGACCGGAGCCGCCTCACTACTCGGGCCTTTAGTGTAAACCTGCAGCGTCATTACCGGCCCAGCCCTCAGCGGCTAAATCTTTCTATGGTCTGAACGCGCTGCTGCTGGCCCGCTACAGGGGTTGATCTAAAGTGCGCCATCTGGGCCGGCAAAACCGGAAAATCGGGAGCCTTAGAATTTTGATGCTAATGTCCGCTTAGTGCCAGAAGTTAATATTTACCGCAGAGCAGTAAACACCGCAAACTGCCTGCATAATAATAAGCCATCAGACGCTAATAAAAATGCTCCTGCATATAGAGCATAAAGGTCACTTTGCTGCTGGTATATTCCTCAGGTGTTTCACCACGTTCATCTCAAGAGTCAGTGTTTTCATCAGGGTTCCTGCTGAGGTATTTCCCTCAAAACATGCATTTCTCAGGATAGGCGGGCAGGCTAAGTTGGCAACGTCTTTATCGCTGAACGTAGACCTTCAGACAGGAAATCACCATGACGCAGAAAAAACGCTTTGCCCTGATTGGCTGTGGTTTTATCGGACAGGTACATGCTGCAAATCTCGCGGCTCATCCGGAGGTTGAGCTTGCGATGCTGGCCGACATTGATACGGAGCGTGCCGCCGCACTGGCCGGGCAGATGAAGTGCATGGCGGGCAAAGTCAGCGCCGCCATCAACAGTGACAATATAGATGCCGTGCTGATTGCCAGCGCAACGCCGTCACACGCTGAACTGCTTGAAGCGGCTGCGCGGGCAGGTAAGGCCGTCTATTGTGAAAAGCCGATCGATTTGTCGCTGGCAAGAGCGATCCGCGTTGCTGAAAACGTGCTGCCTCTGAAGACAAAAATCACGATAGGCTTCAATCGCCGTTTTGACAGCAGCCATCAGCAGTTAAAGCGTCAGCTGGAACAGGGAACTGTCGGACGTCCTGAGTTAATTCAGATGGTCTGTCGTGCGTCAGAGCTTCCGCCGCTCAGTTATCCCAGGTCATCCGGCGGCCAGATGCGTGACCAGGCAATCCATTTTTTCGATCTGCTGCGCTGGCTGACAGCCGATGACGTTATTTCAGTAGGTGCGATGGGTGCAGCACTGGCCATGCCGACCATTAGCGAGTTTGACGATGTAGATACGTCGGTGCTGATTATGCAGATGCAGCAGGGATCATTTGCGCAGCTCGATAATACGCGTCGCACGGGCTACGGTTATGACGAAAGGATCAGCGTTATGGGTGCAAAAGGACTGGCAGAGTCAGGTTCGCAGAGCCCGCCGGGTATGACGCTTTTCCAGGGAAAGGCGATTATCAGGCAGGGACTTTATGCAGACTGGTTCAGTCGTGTGCAGGGCACCTATTATCAGCATCTTGACGCTTTTGTCCGCTATCTGAACGGGGAAGAGGTGACTGATTTACCAGGGCTGCTGGATGGGATCCGGGCGCAGGCGATCGCAGAAGCCGCGACGAAATCTCTGGCAACCGGGATGTTCTGCCCGGTCGATAACGTATTCTGACAACGGTCCGGGGCCAGTCCCGTGAGGATATGGCCCCGTAAGCTAAGGATACTCAGGTCCTTCTTTCACAAATATTAACGCTCTTCGTTGAAAACGATACCCAGCTGCTCCCTTACCGTATCCATCGCGGTCAGAGTCATAAGTACGGCGGACAAAGGGCGGACAGGGGAGTCGTTTAATCCCTGTCCCACGCACCATGCAAAATGTCGGATCTCATGATAGAGCTGCGTGTAGCGGTTGGCGGGTTCCTCCCAGCACAGCGTATGACCGCCCTGGCTCGAGGTCAGTACAAAGCCGCCGGGCGCATAAAACTGTCCCGCCAGAACCAGAGTGGCATCGCGGCCGGCAATCACCGCACTGCCGGGGGTATTACTGAACAGAGTCGTGTTCAGTACCGAATGCATGCCGCTGGCATGTTCGAACAACATAGAAGCCTGTCCGTTAACATTTTCTGTTGCCGGCTGTCCGCTGGACTGAATGCGCACAGGTGCACCTGCCACCATCACGCTCAGCGAAACCAGATAGCTGCCCAGATCCAGCATCGGACCGCCGGCCAGATCGGCATTGAAGATGCGGTGATCCTGCGTAAAAAACTCACCGTGATCGGCAGTCAGGGTATGAAGATCGCCCAGAATGCCGTCGGTTAAAAGCTGACGCAGCACATCATATTTTGGCGCGAAATCGCACCACATACCCTCCATACACAGCAGGCCTTTTTGACGGGCGCGCGTCTGCAGGGCTTCTGCTTCCCTGACATTCAGCGCCAGGGGTTTCTCAATCAGCACATGTTTGCCTGCATTAAGTGCTTTCATGCCATCCGGATAGTGATGGTTATGTGGGGTGGCGATATAGATGGCGTCCAGATCATTCATTGCCAGCATTTCATCTGCACTGCTGAAGGCCGCCGGAATGGCCCAGCGATCGGCGAATGCCTGTGCTTTAGCTCTGTTTCTTGCTGCTACAGCAACCAGCTGCTGTCCGGTGTGCTCCTTCAGCGCGCGGGCAAAGTGTTCAGCGATCCAGCCAGGGCCAATGATGCCCCAGCGCAATACGGGTATCGACTTTTCAGAGGGCAGTCGCGGAGCGGGCAGGGAAGAGGGAAACATAATGATTCCTTTTAAGTACGGTCCTGGCGGTTGCCTGCTACAGCAACCCACTGACGGGATAGGATAGATTGCTCAATGGCGGTCAGAACCTGTTGATTCTGCAGGCCAAATGCAAAGTTCGGGTAACAGTCGCCGTCGCCGCAGATCCCCTGCACCAGGTCATGAATCTCAATCACTTTGACATCAAAATAGCCGAGCCCGCCGCCGCCAAAATCGAATCCGAAAAAGCCTGAATAGGCCGGGATCTGGCTGCCGGCATAGAGGGTCTTAAAGCCCCTGTCATTTTTGTCATCGCTGAAGCGATAAACCTGCAGCTCATTGAAACGTTCGCCATCCATATAAAGGGTGCCCTCTGTACCTGAGACTTCCCAGAACACCCCAAAAATGCGACCGGCAGCGAGGCGTGAAGCTTCGATCACGCCGCTGGCCCCGCTTTCAAAGCTGACGAGGCACTGAACCTGGTCGTCATTTTCCACCTCACGCCATTCTGCCTGCTCATCGATGCGACTGGCATAACCGGCGTCCACCTGCGGAACCGGGCGCTGCCGCAGCCAGGTCTGGGCGCTGGCCGTTACCTCGCTGATCTCACCCATGAGAAACTGCGCGACGGAAAGGGTATGGGCCCCCAGATCGCCCAGGGATCCGCTGCCGCCCAGCTTTTTAGAGCAGCGCCAGGACCAGGGCAGTTCCGGGTCATTATAAAAACCCTGATCAAAGGTGCCACGAAAGCGGATTGGCGTGCCGATATCGCCGCGCTCAATAATCTGTTTTGCCAGCAGCGCCGCAGGCGTTTTGATATTATTGAAAGCCACCATCGTTTTGACGCCCGCCTGTTCTGCTGCCAGAGTCATCTGCAGCGCCTCTTCCGTGCTGACGGCCAGTGGTTTTTCACAGTAAACGTGCTTACCTGCCGCAATCGCGGCCAGCGCCATCTCATAGTGCAGATGATTGGGGGAGGTGATATCGACCACGTCAACCTGCGGATCGTTAATCAGATCGTGCCAGTCTCCGTAAGCCTTATCAGCCCCAAAGCGCACCGCATTCGCATCGGCTAAAGTCTGGTTTTGATCGGCCAGTGCATAGAGATGAGGGCGCTTTGGCAGGCCGGGATAGATCATTGCCGCACGGCGGTAAGCATCAGCATGCGCCTGCCCCATGAAGCCCGAGCCGATTAAGCCAATGTTGAGTTTGTCTTTCATTGAGCAACTTCCTCTGTTGAGAGGGACTGTGAAAAAGTGCTTTTTACCCAGTGAAACGCCCGGGAAACGGCAGCAAACGGCTCTTCTTTTTGCGGGTCCTGTTCGGCTTCTACTATCAGCCAGCCCTGATAATCTGAGCGCGCAATAAAATCAGTCAGCGGAGAATAATCAATGCATCCCTCGCCCGGCACCGTGAAGAGTCCCGCGCGTACTGCATCATTAAAGCTGAGGTCGTTTTCCCGGACGCGATGTAGCACCTCAGCGCGGACATCCTTCAGGTGGATATGCACGATACGATGACCAAACTTTTCTGTTATCTGAGCCAGGTCAACACCCGCGGCAAAAGCGTGCCCGGAGTCCAGAACCAGTCCGACACTCTCAGCGGTTTTAGTCAGAAACTCTTCCAGTTCATGGTGTTGCTCAACCAGCATCATCAGATGATGATGGTAGGCAAGTTTCAGGCCAAATCTCCCCATCAGAATATCGGCAAACTCGCTGACTTTGCCGGCATATTCATCAGCATCCAGGCTGCACAGGGCCGGAGAAAGAGAAAGAGGCTCGTCCAGCGGATAGCTGCCAGGCATACAGCCGCATTCGCCGTAAACCATAACGTCTGCTCCTGATGCTTTGAGAAGCCCGGCGTGTGGTTCCACGGCCGCGATTTCATCAGCAACGCTGCGTTCGGCAAGGAAACCGCTGTACCAGCCCGAAGCGAGCTGAAGCCCCGCTTCATGCAATAGTGGGGCTAATTCGGTGTGGGTTCGGGGAAATTTTCTGCCCAGCTCAATCCCCTGATAACCGGCAGAGGCAGCCTGTGTCAGGCAGGTTTCAAGTGAAATAGTGTCGCCCAGATCGGGCAGAACGTCGTTGGTCCAGCTTAACGGGCTTACACCTAATCGAATACGTGAACTCATCAGGACACACCTCCTTACAGGTCAGTCTGTAAGCACTATAAGGAAGGCGTAAGCAGAACCGATATCGGTTCAATGAGGTAAAACCCTCAACTGAAGAAAATAGTGAATCTCTCTGTTTCAGCGTGTTATTGCCAGGATTAACTTTATAAATAACCCATTCTGCGGGTTAATTTTCAGACTGACAGATCCGGCACATTAAACGCTCCAGAGATGACAGGCGATGCACAAGAATTGTTCGGAAGCTGGCCGCAATAACGGTTAATGGCGCGCGCATGATCCGGAATATGCCTTTCATTGACCCTGCTCCATCAACTCCAGCATCTGTCTATCGGGGCTTTGTAGATATATTACTCTGAGTCCAGAAGAACAGGGACTCTTCAATGTTTCTGACTGAAAAACCGACGTGATCCGCTCTTTTAAACATGAAGTTACCTGCTGGGTTTTAGAAAATAAGCACTAAACTATCTGAAATCTCACTTTGGAACTTCACGACAAAAGCGTACATCATCTGGCAGACTGCTTTTCGTGTACAGTCATGATAAAAACCAGGGGATCTTCCTCCCGGTTTTCATAAAAATGAGGAACATCTGTTCTGGCAGTCGCCGAACAACCGGCTCTTAAAAGATATTGATGGTCCTGTACCCCAAGCGTGAGTGAACCCGCCTGAACATAAAAAAGTTCAAGCGTTCCTGCTGTATGGCCGGGGGAGTCAAACCTTTCACCCGGTTGCATTTCCCACATCCAGAGTTCTGTCATATCAGGGCCGCCAGATCCAGCGAGCAATTTTGCACTGCCGCCTTTTTCTCCTTTCCACAGTTCCGGTATTTCATCTGATGAAATCAGGCGGACTGCCGGTTTTGAGCTGACATCCACAAAGTCAGCCACTGCAACGCCCATCGCGGCAGCCAGCCGGCATAGCAGGGCGATACTGGGATTCGCTCTGCATCCCTCTATCTCAACCAGCGTTCCCTTGCTCACGCCGGCCCGGCGGGAGAGTTCATCAAGAGACATTTTTTTTTGCTGACGATACACCTTAATCCGCTGAGATACGGCTTCATTAACATTGTCGGCGATAGCATTAGCGTCGGTCAGTAAATTGACTTTTTCGGTCATCGGTCATTATCATGATGTAAATTGGTCATTAAAGGATTATCTCGTGTTAAAAGTATCTCCGTCAATTGCTCCCGATATTTATCGCATTGCACCTGGATTTCGGGCATTGAGTATCGTCGTGCAAGCCGCACCGGTGATAAATCCTGGTGCAGGAGAAGCTGCGCTACAGGATGCATGTAAAGCAGTTCTGGCGGGTCAGCCAGAATGGGCGGAATCTCATCTGGCCGCCTGGGGGGAAGTTTTCCAGAAATTTGGCGCTAAGCCCAAGCGTACGCCGTGTTCAGCTGATGCCTTGCGTAAGCGCGTATTGCGCGACGGTACAATGCCGGCGCTCGACCCCATTGTTGATCTCTATAATGCTGTCAGTCTTCGTTATGCTGTGCCGGTGGGTGGCGAAAATATCTCTGCCTATCAGGGAGCACCATGCCTGACTGTGGCAAAAGGAACAGAACCTTTTGATACGCTTAAAGAAGGCGAGACCACCATTGAATATCCTTCGCAGGGTGAGGTGATATGGTGTGATGAGGCCGGTGTGACTTGCCGACGCTGGAACTGGCGCCAGGGGATCAGAACTCGCCTGGGTGTCGAAGCACAGCAGATGTGGTTCATCCTTGAGAGTCTTCCCCAGATGCCGCTGGAGATGCTTCACGAAGCCGGGAAGATGCTGACAGACGGCCTGAAAAAAATGATGCCCGGTGTAGAGTTCGAGGCCTCTCTCATCCAAGAAGTACATCAGTAACACCCTTCAGGAGAGGCATGTATGTTTACCGGCCTGACGGCGTTTTCATTAACCCCGTCTACCGCCAGCAACGTGGATGAAAAGAGGGCAGGCGCCTCCTTTTTCCACGTGTCTGTATCGGTTTGCATTTATGATAATCCCGGCACTACCCATTTCACCTTTACGGATAAACTACACGCTTGCCTCTCATGCCGCAGACCAGTCAGAGGCAACGCTCTGCCTGAATGACAAACTTTACGATAAACGTATAAAGCACGCTTCTCGCTCTTAGCAGATGTTCATCGAACTCCGTCCGCTATGTGCCAGAAGCAGACATTTTTTCTCTCAAGCAGAAAGAAATGAGATGATCATCAATTTATAAAGTGCCGATTCTGCAGAAACAGGTTTTTACTACATTTTGTTTTATATATCATACGTTTTCAGAAGTGATTAATAATAAGAGCATAAACATGTGCAATGACTTACAGCGTGTGCTGATTATGGGAAATAGCGGTTCAGGCAAAAGTTGGCTTGCTGCACGTATCTCTGAATTCAAAACATTACCTGTTACAGATTTAGATACTCTTTACTGGGAACAAGATGGTTACGGGAGAGCCAGGGAAAAGACAGAAGTGATTAAAGATGTTCTTGCAATAGCAAATAAAGAACGCTGGATTATTGAGGGCGTATATGGCTGGATCGCTGATCAAGTCTCTTATTACGCTTCTCATGTCATATGGCTGACGCCTAAGCCAAGCGAATGTGTTGAAAACATTGAAGTCAGGGGGATAAGGAACAATGGATCTGTTGAAGATTATAAAGCCTTGCTGGAATGGGCTTCCTTGTATGAAATACGAACCGGGTCGAGTAGTTATGAGGGGCATCTTACTGTCTTTTCAAAAGTCAGTCCCGAGAACCAAATAAAGCTAGCTAGTCGCGAAGATATCAATCAGTTCCTCACTCAACTTTGATAATGCAGTTCATTAAACGTCCGCTCCTCACTCATAGCGGACACTGGCCGATAGATCGGATTGTTCTATACGTTGAGCGTAGTGTCTTCAGCCGCCCTGCGGGCGGCTACAGTTAATACTCATTTCCCGATAACGTTCCAGTCGGCCGCAGTGGATAGCGTAACAAACGGGCCAGCCAGCGTGACATTATGATGGCTGACGATCTCTTTAGCTAACAGGCAGCAGTTATCCATTGTGGTATGCGCATCTGAAATCAGCACTGTCCTGAATCCGCGTTCCGACGCTGCACGGCAGGTCGTGTCCACACAAAATTCTGTTTTCATCCCGGCGATAACCAGTTCCCTGATACCTCGCTGGCTGAGCTGATGCTGCAGGTCCGTATTCTGAAAACAGCTGGGATGCTTTTTAATAAACACGACATCACGCTCAGCGTGCACGTTCATTTCAGGTATAAGTCGGGTTAACGGCCCCTGCTCTGAGAAAGGAGAGTCATCAGGTCCGGTATGGCGCGCAAAAAAGATGGGTATCTGAGCCCGCCTGGCTTTTTCAATCAGCAGACAGATATTCGAGAGTACAGAAGCCGCGGAATAGGGGGAAACCGGCCCGCGAAAAAGCCCGTGCTGCATATCGATAATTAAAAGCGCATTTTCAGAAATCATAATATATCTCCATTCGGTAAGTTATGAACGGAGAGATCGTTTTCCCCGTCCGGTCTGGCGGGGAGTCAGAGTCTGTTTTGTCAGGTGCCAGTCACAGATGCGCTCACGCCGCCGAAGGTGCCGGTGGTTGTGACGGTGGTTGTTGACTGAACTGACTTAATCATCGCCTGGTTTTCGCTTATAAGTTGGTGACAGTAAGAGGAAACATAATAACTTAAAAAAGCTGTTTTCTGGTTTTAACACCATAACTCACCTGTTACAACAGATATGTCCGTTGACTGATATCGGTTTTTTCCTGTGACATCCAGGCCAGATAATGCATGGTAATATGACTTCCGTTTTTCACATAAGGCCACCTGGTAATGTCTGATATAGCATCACTGCATAAAAGGCGGCTTTGTGTCAGAAGCAGATAGCGCGATCTGTAATGGCGGATCAGGAGATTCACTATATGTTTGCTGGCAGGCGGATATATACTCTCGTTTTTGGATGGTGCTGACATGCCTCACATAACCCTGCATATTCTGAATGCCCAACAAAAACTGACCGCTCACCGTGAATGGCTTCAGGCCAGCCTGACCGCTACCTATGAAAAAGCTCAGCGGCTGATGCCGGTTCCTTCGCTGGATGTGGTGGTTAAAGCCGGAAAGTTTGTGATCCCTGAAAAAGGGCACACGGGTTTTTGTCCTGAGCCAGGCGTTATCTATTTAACGGTCGACCCTGAAAACCCGGCATTCTGTAAAAATGAAGCGCACTCGCTTGAGCGAATGTTCGCTCATGAACTGCACCATGCGGCCAGGTGGGCAGGGCCCGGATACGGCTCAACGTTAGGGGAAGCTATCGTTTCTGAAGGACTTGCCGGGCACTTTTCTCTTGAGCTTCTAGGCGGTAAACCTGAACTCTGGGAAAGCCTCAACTCAGATATTATTCAATCCTTCGCCCGGCAACTGCATGACAGCTGGCATCGCACCGATTACGATCACAATGCCTGGTTTTACGGAACCGGCGATTTGCCAAAGTGGCTGGGATACACCGCAGGCTTTGAGCTGATTTCCCGGTATCTGGCAGCCTCTTCGCATCTGAAAGCTTCAGCGCTGGCAGATATTAGCGCTGAGGATTTCAGGATGTTCATTTAAAAATATTCGTGTCCTGTTTATTCAGAACGTCCGTTTTGCAGGCAAAAACGGACGTTCTGGTTTTGACAATCAAAATAATAATGCAGCTGAGTTATAAGCAGGTTATTGCTCACAAAAATTCAACCCATAATTTCAATAAGATTGCTATCGGGATCCTTGATGATAGCTTCATAATAACCATCACCTGTGAGGCGAGCCGAACTCACTAAAATTCCATCTTCGGATGCTTTAATAACCATTTCATCAACCCGGTGGCGGGAGCCAACGTCGATAGCAGCATGCGCCCAGCCGGTAAGCTCTGCACCGTGTTGTCCCTCTGCCATACCCTTCAGGTGCATTAGCTCAATAGTAGGTCCTTCACTTAAGCTGATAAAATAAGAGGAAAAACCGGGCCGGTTTTTGCTGATATATAACTCATTAGGGGTTCCGCCAAAATAGTCTCGCCAGAATATTTTTTGCGCTTCAATATTTCCCGTCCATAAAGCTAAATGTGAAATTTTCATTAGTGACATCTGAGTATGCAAAGTAAGCAATCCGCCAGGCCCAGGTCATTAGTCGTTGTTTCTGACAAATATATGACCACAAGCCGATGCTTAAATTGATGCCTGAAGGGTTGCTATGAACGCAATAAGTTTGCAAAACAGATATCACGCTGTGAATAACAATACTGCGGCAGTGTGGGCGGAAAATGCAGGTATCGGGAAGGTCAGAGAGGAAAACTACTACGATCCGACCCGGCTCGCGCTGGCAACGGGCATACGGCCCTCCGTGACCGCAGATATTTCACGCCTTATTGCGAAGTTAACTCAGCTCACCGCAGGTGACCGGCTTGCCGATACGTTGCCCGCCTGCGGTTTGCATTTTACTTTCTTACCCCTGACTCTGCCGCTCTATCACGCAGATGAGCCACTGCCAGCGAAAGTGGATCAATTAATGGCAATCTGGCGTGAATTTGCAGCGGAAAAAGTTGTGATTACGCATCTGCGGCTGGTAGCGTTACCCGATCAGCTTTTGCTGGCGGGGATCCCGGCACATCCTGCGCTGGCGCTGCGCGAGCAGTTCTGTGCAAAGGTGCTCGATTCTCAGTGGAAAAATGAAATCCTGATGCGCCATGCCGGCAGAGCGTTGCCGGCTCCCTTCTGGCACAGCACGCTGCTGCGCTACGGGGCGGCGTTTTTACCTGAACCTGTGCGCGCGTTTTTCTTTAAGCATCAGGCCGCCACGTTCGGTGATGTAGCCGGGGAACTGACGCTGGTGAAAACTAACTATAACTGGACAGAGTGCTATCCCTTAAAATAGTCCAGGGCGAAAAGAGAAGAGGTTGCTATGAAATTGCCGGGAATGTCGGAAAATGAAGCTGCGCGGCTGAAGTCGCTCCACAAACTTGGCCTGCTGGATACGCAGGACGATGAGCGCTTTGAACGACTGACCCGCATTTCCCGCCGGCTGTTTCAGGTACCGATAGCGCTAATCAACCTTATCGATCGCGATCGTCAGTGGGCGCTGGCGTGTCAGGGGATCAACGGCCGCGAGATGAAACGCGACATCTCTCTGTGCGCGCATGCCATTATGCTGGATGAGCCTTTAATCATCACAGACGCGCGCGAAGATGCGCGGTTTTATGACAATCCGCTGGTGACCGGCACGCCGTTTATCCGTTTTTATGTGGGGTATCCGGTGCGGCTGCCCGACGGTGCCGTTGCCGGTACTCTGTGTCTGGCTAACAGCGAACCGCGCCGTTTTACCGACGAAGACATTGCCGCAATGAAAGACGTGGCGGCGATTGTCGAAAATGAATTTCAGGTCACGCACATCGCAATGGTGGACAGCCTGACGGATATTCCCAACCGGCGCGGGTTTTATGCGATGGGAGAAAAGCGGTTTCAGCAACTGCAGCAGCAGGATCGCGACTTTGCCATCCTCTATTTTGACCTCGACAAATTCAAGCCTATCAATGACCTGTGGGGCCATGCAGAAGGCGACAACGTGCTGAAGATCTTCGCCGCGCTGCTCTATCAGCAGCTCGGACCGGATGACATTGCAGGCCGTCTCGGCGGCGATGAGTTTGCTGTATTGCTGGCCCGGCAAAGCGATGCTAAAGCCTACCTGTGCCGGCTGCGCGAGGCGCTGTCAGTATGGAATCAGCAGGCGGCTAAGCCCTACAACATTAATTACTCGTTTGGCATGATCGCCAGTGAGGCAGGCAAATATGCCTCGCTCGCGGAAATGATCGGCGAGAGCGACAGCGTGATGTATGCCGAAAAGCGTCGAAAAAAGCCGCGCTAAGCACGCGGCCAGCTGTGCAGGAGATTAGTGGCCGTGAACGGTTAGCGCCACCAGCCGGATAACCACCGGACGTACAAGCAGAATGCAGACAAAGGCAGCAGGCATCGCCACCTGATAAGCATTCATCACATTTGTCATATAATGCGGGCCTGGACCAGACTCTGCCAGCGTAATAACCAGCTCATCAGAAACGCCATAATGGTCGCCATGTACAGAGAAAATATATAAGGGGTAACCCGATGTGGCAGCCGTAAGCGCACGCCAGCTGACGCAATTGCTTTAATCATAAGATCTCTCCTGACCGGTAAGTTAAGAAACAGCGGCTACCTTACGGGCCTGTGCCGGACAAAAAAAGCACAGCTGTGCTTTAATCATTGCTAAGCAACATTTACGAAAAGAGCGGGCCGCTGATGGATATGCTGGGGTTGATCGACAATTTTGTTCGCGTAGTGGAAAACGGCACTATTGCCGCTGCTGCCCGCTCCAGAGGAATGAGTGCTGCAGCCGTAAGCCAGAGCCTGGCCCGGCTCGAAACACACCTCGGCGTGCGTCTGCTTTCACGTACCACCCGCAGTATGGTCCTGACGGAAAGCGGTCAGCGTTATTACGCCAAAGTCCGCCATATACTGTATGATATTGCGCTTGCTGCGCAGGCTGCCGCTGTGGAAACCGGACCGCAGGGTCCGCTGCGCATTGCCACCACCGCGGCGTTTGGCCGCTACGTGGTTGCCCCTCTTATGCCGGCTTTTAATGAAATGTTCCCCGGAATTGACATAGAACTGATCGCTACCGATCGTGATGTCGATCACCGGCTGGAAAATATCGATGTCAGCCTGCGCATTGAGGCGCAGCTGAACGATCGGCTGGTGGCGCGAAAAATCGCATCCCTGCCGTTTATTTTCTGTGCGGCACCCGCTTATCTCTCCCGTGCAGGTACTCCGCAACGCATTGACGAGCTGAGCGAGCACGCCTGTCTGGTGTTTCGTTATCCCACAGATGGCCGGTTTCTTCCCTGGAGCTTCAGCGCAGACGGGGAGGTCGTTACCGCCCGGCTGAATCCCCGTTTTATCAGTGACGATATCGATATTATTGCCAGAATTGCCGTCAGCGGTGGCGGAATTGCACGGCTGGCAAGCTTTATCGCCCGGCCGCTGATCGCCAGCGGCCAGCTAATCCCGCTGTTTACTGACGACAAACAGGCGATTCAGTCGCTGCCGATGATCATTTACGCCTGCGTCAGTGAGCGTTCCGCCCTGAGCGCAAAAGTCAGGGCGTTTATTGATTACATTGCGGCAGCGGTTGCCACAGATGAAAAGATGTCATCGGCGCCGGTCCGGGGTGATTAACGCGGAGTGCGCAGCCGCAGTATGAACAGGCTGCTGACGAGCATCACTGCTGCTGCCATCAGCACCATCTTCTGCAGGCCGATAAGCCCAGCCAGATGTCCTCCTGCCAGCGCACCGCTGCCGATGGCGGCATTAAATATCGCGACATAGAGCGCAGAAGCGGGCTGCGCGGCCGTACCGGCACTGCGCAGCAGCCAGGTCTGCAGCCCGACGAATATTACTGCGATCCCGGCGCTCCAGAGTGCCAGCAGCAGCGCGGTCAGGCCGTGCGGCAATGCGGCGATGCTGAGTGCGCCCAGCGCCAGCGCGCTCAGCAGCAGCGCTGAAAGAATCAGGCCCCTGAGATGCCGATCGATCAACTTCCCGGCAATCATATTGCCCGCTACGCCGGCGATGCCGGCCATCAGCAGCAGGGCGGAAACCGCAGCAGGGGCAATACCCTGCTTTAACGTCAGCAGCGGATCGATATAGGTAAACGCGGCAAAGTGCGCGGTGATGACGGCTGCCGTTGCGCCAAACAGCGTCAGCAGCGTGCGATGGCGAAAAATAGCCAGATAGTCATTCAGTTTTAAGGGGGCAGGAGGCGTCAGAGCCGGAAGCGTGCGCCAGAGAACCACGGCGGCGGCCAGTGCAAGCAGCGCAATGGCACCGAACGCGCTGCGCCAGCCGGCAGCAGCAGCCATAAAGCTGGCAAGCGGTACGCCCAGTACGCTGGCGGCTGAGACGCCGCCAAATATCACTGATGTCGCCAGTCCCAGCCTGCTGGCCGGCACCAGCCGGGCGGCAACGGTGCCAATCAGCGCCCAGAATACGCCATGGGCCAGCGCACCGGTAATGCGGGCGGTCATTAGCGCGGGCAGAGCGTAAGCGCGCATCGCCATCAGACAGGAGCCCGCCAGAATCACCATTAATCCAACCAGCAGCGCCTTGCGCGGAGTGCGTGCTGGCAGCATGCCGGAGCAGAGTGCAGCCAGCGCAGCGACCCAGCCATAAGCGGTAACAATCAGTCCGGTGGTGGCAGCAGGCTGGTGCAGATCGTTTGCCAGGGCGTTCAGCATCCCTACCGGCGCCAGCTCGCTGGTGACAATAGTAAAAGCGCTGAGGCCGAGCGCGGCAATAGCAATCCAGTTACGCGCTGGCACAGCGTGCGTAGCGATAACAGTGTCATTCATGGTGCAGTCTCCTTATGTTCAGATTCCGGAATTCTCAACCGGTTTAACTTCCCGGGGATGCGCAGTATCATCTGATCGAAATCGGGAAAACAGTGCGGAGAATGGAAGGCTATTTTCCATAAATGGAAACTATGAAGAGTGAATTTTACTGGGATGACATCAGGATCTTTCTGGCAATCGCCCGCGCCGGAACGCTGAGCGGCGCGGCGAGTGCGCTGGAAACCGGCATCGCGACCGTCTCCAGAAAGCTGGACCGGCTGGAGCAGTCGCTGGGACTGCCGCTGTTCAGCCGGCATCAGAGCGGATACCGGCTAACGGATGATGGCGAAGCGCTGCTGGAGCGGGCGGAGGCGCTGGAAGAGGCGGGGCGGGCGGTGACCGAAAAAGCGCAGCTGCAGGGAGCGGTGGCCGGACCGGTACGGCTGGCAACGTCGGATAATCTGGCCACCCATTTTATTCTGCCTTCACTGCCGTCTCTGCTGCAGACGCATCCGGCGCTTCGGCTGGAGGTGCTGAGCGGGGTGCAGTCAGTCAATCTGCACCGCAGAGAGGCCGATCTGGCGATTCGTCTGGTTCGCCCTGAGGCGGGCAACCTGACCATCAGACGGCTGGGAACCCTGGGATTCGGTCTGTATATGGCGCCGTCATTACTGCACGCTTCAGCACCTTTTACCCTCAATGAAGCGCCCTGTATCGGCTGGTCTGAATCACACCAGCATCTGCCTGCCGCCCGCTGGATCAAGCGCGTGCTGCGCGGCAGGCCCTGCCGGCTGGAAGCCAACACGCTGACCGCGCAGGTTGCGGCGGTGACGGCCGGACTGGGCGTTGGCGTGTTGCCGCACTTTATGGCCAGAGCCAGCGGTTTGCATTGCCTGCAGCGCGACAGTAGTGCCGATCAGCCGCTGTGGCTGGTAATGCACGCCGATCTGGCAACGTCGGGTCGCGTACGCGCGGTGGCCGATCATCTTATCGGACTCTTCAGCGAATGCCGGGAGCAGCTTGAACGCTGAGCAAAATCCAGCGCGCGCGTCGGTAAGCGCAGCAATGTTCTACACTCCGGTAACGCGCAAAGTAACAGGAGAAAAGATGACGAACTCAAAAAACAGTGAAATCGTGCATGAACTGGTGTCAGAGAGCGGCACCGCATGGAACGGTCAGGCTTACGACTGCTATCCGTCAGGCAAGCCACAGATTTCCGTTATGCGCATGTCGCTGCCGCCCCACAGTGAACTGCCGTGGCATACGCATCCCATGCCCAACACGGCTTACGTGCTGTCGGGCCAGCTGATTATTGAAGATAAAGAGAGCGGCCGGCGCCAGCATTTTAATGCCGGTGAAGCGCTGAATGAGACGGTTAACAGTGCGCATCGCGGCTATACCGCTGAGCAGGCGACCGAGCTGATTATTTTTTATGCCGGGGCAGAGGGGCAGTCGCTCTCTGAGCCGCTGCCGGGTGAAGAGCCGGAGTTTTAGCGTTGAGCCGGGTGGAGAGTGACCGGAGGCGCAACAGCGCCGATCTGCACCCGGTTCGCTTTAACCCTTAATGCTTTTTGCGCCCCGCAGCGTTTTGATCGGGCTGGCTGCCTGGTTGCTCGCCTAAATCATCACGGCGCCTCTGCTAAACTTGCCGGGTCGTAACTAAAAAAC
This sequence comes from Pantoea sp. RIT413, assembly GCF_003057675.2. Classification (NCBI taxonomy): domain Bacteria; kingdom Pseudomonadati; phylum Pseudomonadota; class Gammaproteobacteria; order Enterobacterales; family Erwiniaceae; genus Pantoea; species Pantoea sp. RIT413. The sequence goes on along the minus strand of NZ_QBJB02000002.1, from coordinate 215,045 downwards.
AGAGGACTGGAATGAAAATCAAAAGCTATGCCGCGATGAAAGCGGGCGAAGCACTGGTGCCGCACGAATATGAAGCTGGTCCGCTGAACGCGGAAGAGGTGATGGTCGAAGTGGACTACTGCGGTGTCTGCCACTCCGATCTCTCTATGATCGACAATGAGTGGGGCATCTCCTCTTTCCCGGTCATTGCCGGGCATGAAGTTATCGGCCGCATTAGCGAGCTGGGAGCCGCAGCGCAAAACAAAGGGCTGAAAGTGGGCCAGCGCGTGGGCATCGGCTGGACGGCGAAAAGTTGTCAGCACTGCGATGCCTGTATTAACGGCGAGCAGGTAAACTGCGAAAAAGGCTCTGTCCCGACCATTATGAACAAAGGCGGCTTCGCCAGCCACCTGCGTGCGGACTGGCAGTGGGTGATCCCGCTACCGGAATCAATTGATATCACGTCAGCCGGCCCGCTGCTCTGCGGTGGTATTACCGTATTCAAACCGCTGCTGATGCACAACATCAACGTTAACAGCCGCGTCGGCGTCATCGGAATTGGCGGTCTGGGCCATATGGCCATCAAACTGCTGCGTGCCATGGGTGCAGAGGTGACCGCGTTTAGTTCAAACGCCAGCAAAACTGAATCTGTTAAAGCGATGGGCGCCGATCGCGTGGTCAACAGCCGCGATCCAAAAGCGCTGAAGGCGCTGGCGGGTCAGTTTGACCTGATTATCAGTACGGTTGCGGTCGATCTCGACTGGCAGCCCTATTTCCAGGCGCTGGCCCCGCACGGTAAGTTCCATACCGTCGGTGCAGTAATGAAGCCGTTCCCGGTTCCGGCATTTACCCTGATCATGGGCGATCGCGCGGTAACCGGCTCCTCTACCGGCTCGCCGGGCCAGCTGCGTACGCTGATGCGCCTCGCCGCGCGTACTGATATCGCGCCGCAGGTAGAAGAGTTCCCGATGTCAAAAATCAACGATGCGCTGGAGCATGTGCGCGCCGGTAAAGCGAACTACCGCGTCGTGCTGAAAGCTGATTTCTGATGCAAAGATGAAAAGAGGTGGCTGAGCCACCTCTTTTTTTTACTCTTTGTTTGCTGAATCGTCCTGCTCGCCGAGGAAGAAGTACCAGAGCGGAATCGACATCAGTCCGGTAAATACCAGCGTATAGAGCGTAATCATAAAGCCCTGCGTCAGATACATGGTCAGTGACCAGTGACTGAACGGAATACCATACTGATCGATCACGCCACCGATAATCGCATTACTCATCACCGTACCGACAATCAGCGCCAGAATGAACAGGCCACGCAGAAAATAGCGCATCTCTTTACGTTTGACCGTAAAGCGGGCGCGAATAATGCCCAGCGGTGACTGCTGTGCAGCGAGGATCTCCGCTTCAGTCATTGGCGTACGCTGCTGCCTGCGCCAGCGCAGATAATCGATGGCTAAAAACAGCAGCAGGCTGACACCCATGACCGGCAGCGCATACCCCAGCGCTACGGCCAGCAGCAGGGAGAGCAGGCGCGCCGTGAGCGGCAGCGCCAGCCAGCTTGCCGTCAGCGTCTCAAGCGGGCTGGCGGCAGCCGAGGCGGGACGGCGCAGCCACCACATGCGGTAGCCCAGCACAATCATGGTACAGAGGCCGAAACCAAAGAGAGCCAGCAGCAGCTGATTGGGCAGACCAAACAGCACGCCCATATGAGCATCCACGCCCCAGCGGGTCAGTTTTGCCACCAGCGGAAAGCGGGCAAATTCAGCGCGATCCACGATCGCGAAACTGTGCGGATCCACCGACACCGCATCCACCTGCGTGGGCCAGCGGCGATCGATTTCCGTGACGGTCCAGGCGCTGCCGCTGTTTTTCGGCTGGCGCAGCTCCACTTTCGCTGCATCAATCCCGTTCGCGCGCGCGGCATTCAGCGCCTGGTCCCAGTCAGCATCGGGCATATTGGCGGGCGCCGGTTTCATCATGGGCATGCCGGGTTTGCGCATCGCCGCCATATCGGTCACTGACATACTGTGATGATCGGCGTGCGGATCGGCGGGGGCGACCGGTGCATCCGGATCGAGTACCGTTCTGACCTGCGGCGTCAGCCAGTTCAGCTCACTGCGCATTTTATCGATGTTCGCGCCTGCCCACTGTGACCAGGTGAGGCCGGTCGCAGAGAAGAACAGCAGCCCGAGCAGCAGCAGCAGTCCCAGGGTGGCGTGCCAGTGGCGGCTGAAAGCCAACCCGCTGCGTGCCGGTTTAAGCCGGCGCTTCGGCCGGGTCGCCAGCCACAACACCACGCCACCCAGCGCGGCTACCCAGAGCCAGCTTGCCGCCAGCTCGCTGTAGTTGCGTCCGGCATCGCCCAGCAGCAGGCTGCTGTGCAGCAAATCGAGCGTGGTGCGCAGCGGCAGTATGCCGCTGGTTCCGTAGACCGGCATATCTCCCTTTATCTGCAGGGTATAGGGATCGATAAACAGCGCGCGCGAGGTCGAGGCGCCCAGCGCCGGATCGCTGAACTGCACGCGGGTGGTCTCCTCTGCACCCGGTGCCGGTCGCACCGCGTAAATATGCGCATCTGCGCCAGCCCTGGCACGTGCCGCGCCGATCTGAGCCGACAGCGGCTGCGGTTCACCAGCGGGCGTTACCGTCAGCGCATCGTGATAGACCAGCTGTTCGAGCTGAGGCGTGAGCACATAGAGCGTGCCGCTCAGCGCAGCAATAAAGATAAACGGCGCAACGAACAGGCCGATATAAAAATGCAGGCGGCGAAGCAGATTGAGCACCGCGCCGCGCGGTGCTGCAGAATTAACAGCAGACAAAAGCGTCTTCCTTCTGAAAGTAAACAACCGGGGCGACGGGCAGCACGCTGCGTCCGCGCCACGTTAAAGCGGATTCAGTTAAGAAGCGGGGAAGGCGGTCCGCGCGGGCGGGGTATGGCCACCCGCCTGCGCACTACGGGTGCCGCGCGCCGCGGCAGCGGTGGCGCACGGGAGTGAAGCAGCATCAGCCAGATAAAGGGAATAAACACCCAAATCATCAGCGGCACATGCACCAGCAGATCGCAGTAGCCGCAGGCGAGCTCGCCGTCGTCCGCGTCATGATGCATCATGCCCGGCATGGCGTGCTCCATCATCTGATGATGATCCATCTCCATCATGGCCGGGGCAGGCTGCGAAACGCGCTGCTGCTCAATCAGGCTTTTCGACACCACCGGCGCAACAAACAGCAGCAGCACCGCCAGAATGGCGAGGCAGGCAGTAAAGCGCTGGCGAAGTGCAGGTAAAACCGTCATAGCAGATAGCAGGTCACGTCAGAGAAGAGGCGGAATTGTAACGCGATTGCCGCTGCCGCGTTAAACAAACGCCGCCGGAGAGGGAAATAATTCGCATTTTTTGAAAAAGCTCACCCCGGACGCCGTTTTTGTTAACCTTACTGCAACCTGATGAGAACAGTGCAGAAACAATAAAGCGGAGCGAAGATGAAAATAGTGATGCTGGATGGTGATACGCTGCCCGAACGGCCGGCGCAGCCAGAATGGTGCAGTGCATGGGTCTGGCGCGGACAGACCGCACCCGCGGAGATTGTGTCTGCCCTGCAGGGGGCGACGATAGCCATGACAAATAAAGTCCCGCTGCGCGCCGACACGCTGCGGCAGCTGCCTGAACTGCGCTATATCTGCGTCACGGCTACCGGCTATGACTGTATCGACCTTGACGCCTGCCGGGCGCAGGGCATTGTGGTCAGCAATGTACCCGGCTACTCCACCCGCAGCGTGGCGGAGGGGGTAATCGCTGCGCTGTTCGCGCTGCGGCGACATCTGATGGATTACGCCATCAGCAGCCGCGACGCGTGGCCCGCCTCGCCGCACTTTTGTATCCATCGCGAGCCGCTGCAGGATATTCAGGGTGCGGTACTGGGCGTGGTCGGCAAAGGCGATATTGGCAGCGCAGCGGGTGAGATGGCGCAGGCGCTGGGCATGACGGTGCTCTATGCTGAACGGCCGGGGGCGGCAGCCATCCGCGCCGGCTATACCGCCTTTGATGAGGTGCTGGCGCGCAGCGACGTACTGACGCTGCACTGCCCGCTGACGCCGCAGACGCAGCAGATGATCAACCGGCAGACGCTGGCCGCGATGAAACCGGGAGCGTTACTGATCAACACCGCGCGCGGCGGACTGATTGAAGAGGAGGATCTGGCGGCCGCGCTGCGTCAGGGAACCCTCGGCGGCGCGGCGCTGGACGTGCTGAGCAGTGAGCCGCCACCCGCTACGCATCCGCTGCTGCAACCCGACGTGCCCCGGCTGCTGCTGACGCCGCATATCGCCTGGGCAACCCGGCAGGGCGTGGCGAATCTGCTGCGCGGTATTGAAGCCAACCTGGAGGCGTTTGCGCAGGATAAACCGCGTAATCAGGTGAGCTAAGGGTCAGAATACCGAGCGGCCCAGGCGGTCGCTCAGCTTCTCCAGCAGCGCGGTGCCGGCCAGTGAATTGCCTGAGCGATCCAGCGCCGGAGACCAGACGGCAATGCTCATCTCCCCCGGGATCACCGCAATAATGCCGCCGCCCACGCCGGATTTGGCCGGCATGCCCACCCGCCAGGCAAATTCGCCGGCGCCATCATACATGCCGCTGGTCATCATCAGCGCATTCACCTGACGCGCCTGACGCGGCGAGATCACCGCCCGGCGATTATCCTGTGTGCGTCCCTGGTTGGCCAGATAGAGAAATGTACGCGCCAGTTCGTTGCAGCTCATGGCCAGCGAACAGTAGTGAAAATAGGTTTCCATCACCTTGCTGACATCGTTATTAAAATTGCCAAACGATTTCATCAGCCAGGCAATGGCAGCGTTCCGGGCAGAGTGCTCATACTCAGAGCGCGCGACGCCGCGGTCATACAGAATATCCTCCTGCTGCGCCAGGCCACGGACAAATTCCAGCATGCGCTGGCGCGGAGCCGTCAGGCGGCTCTCCAGCAAATCGCACATCACCAGCGCGCCGGCGTTAATAAAGGGGTTACGCGGTTTGCCCTGCTCCAGCTCCAGCTGGACCAGCGAATTAAACGCCTGTCCGGATGGCTCTTTACCCACGCGCTGCCAGATTTCAGCGTCTTCATACAGCGTCAGGGCCACCGTCAGCGACAGCACCTTAGAGATGGATTGCACTGAAAAGCGCGTAGCGGCATCACCCGCCTGATAGCACTCGCCGGACGGGGTACAGATCGCGATCCCCAGCTGGTCAGGATCCACGTCCGCCAGCGCCGGAATATAATCCGCCACCTTTCCCTGCCGCGTCAGCGGCCGGACCTCGCTGATAATCTCTTCAAGCAATGCGTTACTGAGTTCTGACACATCCCGCTCCGATAGTAATGAATCTGGCCACAAGGGCGATGGCCAGGATGATGGTGATTTGCAGGCGCCGCGTCAATCCGCCAGCCGCAATTCTGTGACACATTCTGTCGCGCGCGGTGACAGCGCGGTTGCGGACTGTATATGAATTAACCGCAACGTAAAATTCTGTTGCGAATGACCAGGTTACGGGCTGCCCGCTTTTGACTATGCTGGAACGGTGCAGGGCGCCGGGACGCTGCACATGGATTTCTGATTAGGAGAAACTGATGCCTGTTACACCTTCTGACGCTGAAGAGACTATGCGTCGCCCTGGCCGGTTTATGCGGCTGCAAACGCTGCTGCGCCGGGACACCACGCCGGTAAGGCTTTTGCTGCTGGCGGCGCTGGTCGGCACCCTGACCGGCCTGGTGGGTGTGGCATTTAACCGGGCGGTCAACCTGATGCTGCAGCTGCGTATCGATACGCTCACTGCACAGCATAGCGGTTTCGTGACCGGAGCGATCTCTGCCTTTGCCGCCTCTGCCATCATGGGCGGCGTGGGCTATTTTCTGGTGCGCCGCTTTGCGCCTGAGGCGGGTGGCTCGGGCATTCCGGAAATTGAAGGTGCGCTGGAAGAGCTGCGCCCGGTACGCTGGTGGCGCGTATTGCCGGTAAAATTTTTTGGCGGCATGGGCGCACTCGGTTCCGGGATGGTGCTGGGTCGGGAAGGACCGACGGTGCAGCTGGGCGGGAATATCGGCGGCATGTGCAGCGATCTGTTTCGCCTGCGCAGCGCTGAATCGCGCCACACGCTGCTCGCAACTGGTGCGGCAGCCGGTCTTGCAGCGGCCTTCAACGCACCGCTGGCGGGGATTTTATTTATTATTGAAGAGATGCGTCCGCAGTTTCGCTACAGTCTGGTTTCAATCAAAGCGGTATTTGTTGGCGTCATCATGGCCAGCATCGTCTACCGGCTCTGCGAGGGCAATAGCGCTATCATCGATATCGGCCAGCTCAGAGATGCGCCCACTGATACATTATGGCTCTATCTGCTGCTGGGGGTGGTGTTTGGCGCTGTCGGCGTCGCGTTTAACCGGCTGATCTTCACCATGCAGGATCGCTTTCAGCGTCTGCATCGCGGGCGCACCACGGCGTGGGTGCTGTGGGGCAGCGTGCTGGCCGGACTTTGCGGTGTACTGAGTATGCTGCTGCCGCAGGCGGCCGGTGGCGGGATAACGCTGATCCCGGCATTCTCTGGCGGCGAATATAGCGCGCTGATGCTGTTTGGTCTTTTTATGCTGCGCACGCTGGTGACGCTCTGCTGCTTTGCCTCCGGCGCACCGGGCGGCATTTTTGCGCCCATGCTGACGCTGGGTACGCTGCTGGGCACCTGTTTTGGCCAGATCGCTATAGCCTGGTTTCCGGCGTGGCATCTGGAAGCGGGCACCTTTGCGGTTGCCGGTATGGGCGCGCTGTTTGCCGCGTCGGTCCGTGCGCCGCTGACGGGGATTGTGCTGGTGCTGGAGATGACCAGCAATTATCAGCTGATCCTGCCGATGATCATTACCTGTCTGGGCGCTACGCTGGCGGCACAGTTTTTTGGCGGCAAGCCGCTCTATTCATCACTGCTGGCGCGCACGCTGGCGAAAACCCCGCTGAAAGAACCGCTGTCGCGCGATGCCAGCTGACCCGGCTGTGGCAGAGATAAGCGTGACCCTCGCGCTTATTTCACCTATGCTGACTTGCGGCATCCCGTATCGCAGTCCACCTTTACTCTTTGACCTTTTAAAATGGACGCACCATGCTCTGGTTATGGAACACGCTTATTTTGCTGGCAACCGTTGCACTGATGGAAGCAGTGGCGGCGCTCTCGCACAAATATATTATGCACGGCTGGGGATGGGGCTGGCATCTCTCTCATCATGAACCGCATACCAGCAGGTTTGAACTCAACGACCTTTACGCCGTTGTGTTTGCCGTGCTCTCAGTCGGGCTGATTTACTATGGCGTGCAGGGCATGTGGCCACTGCAGTGGATCGGCGCCGGGATGACCACCTACGGCGCGCTCTATTTTATGGTGCATGACGGGCTGGTGCATCAGCGCTGGCCGTTTCGCTACATTCCGCGCAAAGGCTATCTGAAGCGTTTATATATGGCGCATCGGATGCATCATGCGGTGCGCGGGCGTGAAGGTTGCGTCTCGTTTGGTTTTCTCTACGCTCCGCCGCTGCATAAGCTGCAGGCTACGCTGCGTGAACGTCACGGTCGCAAACCTAACGCGGCCGCTGCCACAGATCGGCAGGACGCGGCTGCGGACGCGCCACGCGAGAAGTAAGCGCAATCCCCGCGCCTTTGAGCAGCAGCGCCAGCTTTTCCCCTTTGCTGGTGCGCTGCCGCGCATCCCAGGCCCGCATACCCGCATCCTGCACTTTTACCCCGATTTCGCGATACACCCCGTGGGCCGTCGCGATAGCCCACGCCGAGCGCAACGGCAGATCGGGCAGCCCGCTGCGGGCCGAATGGTAGTAAGGCTCCGCCGCTGCTACCAGGCGTGCAGCCAGCGGCGCTATCGCCGCACGATAGTGCGGATCGGCCAGCTGACTGGCACGTAACCCGGCTTCCGTCAGCCAGCTTTGCGGCAAATAGCAGCGCCCGTTTTGCGCATCTTCAACAATATCGCGTGCAATATTTGTCAGCTGAAACGCCAGGCCGAGATCGCAGGCGTGATCGAGTACGTTCTCATCGCGTACGCCCATTACGCGCGCCATCATCAGACCCACGACGCCCGCTACGTGATAGCAGTAACGCAGTGTGTCATCAAAGGTGATGTAGCGCTCTTCGCGCGCGTCCATAGCGAACCCCTCCAGATGATCAAACGCCAGCTGGGGCGGAAGTTCATGCGTCAGCGCCACTTCCTGAAACGCACGAAAGGCGAGTTCATCCATATGCGCGCCGCTGTATGCGCGGCGGGTCTCAATCTGCAGATGCTGCATGCGCGTTTGCGCGTCTGCCACCTGATGTTGCGTGCCACCTTCACCCAGCGTCTGGCCGTCAATCACATCATCACAGTGACGACACCAGGCATAGAGCATCAGCGTGCTGCGGCGCGTAGCCGGGTCAAAAAGCTTTGCTGCAGTAGCGAAGCTTTTCGAGCCCGCCGCCATGGTCTGCGTGACCTGCTCAATCAGGGGGGGCTGATTCATCCGGCAAGATCCTCTACCATCAGCTGCGCGGTAGCTTTAGCTGAGCCGATGACACCCGGAACGCCAGCGCCGGGATGCGTGCCCGCACCGACCAGGTAGAGATTGCTGATGTCGGCGTCGCGGTTATGCGGCCGGAACCAGGCGCTTTGGGTAAGGATCGGCTCCAGCGAAAACGCTGAGCCCTGATGTGCGTGCAGCGTGTCGCGGAAATCTTCCGGCGTAAACATACGCTGTGTCACTATCTGATCGCGCAGGCCTGGCATGTAGTGCTCCTCAAGATAAGCAAAAATACGGTCGCGGAAGCGCGGCCCTTCCTGCTGCCAGTCGATTGCGGCAGTGCCAAGGTGCGGAACCGGCGCCAGCACATAAAAACTGCCGCAGCCTGCCGGTGCCAGCGACGGATCGGTGGTGCAGGGTGCATGCAGGTAGAGCGAGAAATCGTCCGCCAGCTGGTTGCTGTTAAATATTTCATTAATCAGCTCGCGGTAACGCGGGCCGAAGCAGACCGTATGGTGCGCCAGCTGAGCGTGCGGCTGGTTAAGGCCAAAATAGAGTACAAACAGCGAATTACTCATTCGCTTCCGCTTCAGCGTGGCGGCGCGCTTACGGGCGACCGCATGGTGCTGCAGCAGCCGGTCATAGGTATGTACGACATCAGCATTGGAGGCTACGGCACTGGCGTCAAAGCGACGTCCATCTTTTAGCTGCACGCCGCTGATGCGATTACCCTGCGTTTCCAGCTGGCTCACTTCGGCATTAAGCAGCAGCTCGCCGCCGAGGTCGCGAAACAGCCGCGCCATGCCATCGACCAGCGCGCCGGTACCGCCTCGCGGAAACCAGACGCCCCATTCGCGTTCCAGCGCATGAATCAAAGTGTAGATAGAGGATGTTGCAAACGGATTACCGCCCACCAGTAAAGAGTGGAACGAAAAGGCCTGGCGCAGATGATCGTCCTGAATAAATTTTGCCACCATATCGTATACGCTGCGCCACGCCTGCAGGCGGCCCAGCTGCGGGCCGGCGCGCAGCATATCGCGGAAATTCAGGAACGGCACCGTGCCGAGTTTGAGATACCCCTCTTTAAATACCGCCTGTGAATAGGCAAGAAACCGGCGATAGCCTTCAACATCCTGCGGATTAAACGCGGCGATCTGCTGCTCCAGCAGGGTCTGATTATTGTCATAATCAAGCACCTTGCCATCTTCCCAGCAGAGACGATAAAAGGGCGTGACCGGCATCAGCTCAACGTAGTCGCTGAGTTTTTTTCCGGCCAGCGTGAAAAGCGCTTCAATGGCGCTGGGATCGGTGATCACTGTCGGACCGGCATCAAAGGTAAAGCCCTCATCCTGCCATACGTAGGCGCGCCCGCCGGGTTTATCACGCTGCTCCAGTAGCGTGGTCGGAATACCCGCCGCCTGCAGACGAATAGCCAGAGCCAGGCCGCCAAAGCCCGCGCCAATCACATAAGTACGTTTCATTCTTTCTTCCCTGGTAGCGAAGGAGTCATCAACAGTGCGCGCAGCGCTTCTCCCACCGGCACCGGTGGTTTACCGCATAATATGCGTGCTTTATCCCTGAGAAAGAGCTCTCCGGCGTAAAAGCGACTGATAAGACCGGCATCAAGCCGGTAAAAACGTTGCATAACCTGCCAGCGTTTTTCCGGCCGTCCGGCAAGGAACAGCATACGATTGAGCAGGCGGAAAAAATGCTGCTTGCGCCACTGGCGGCGGGCAAACTGTTCAATACGCTGGCTGAGCATTTCTGCATTACAGGGCAGGGCAGCCGCGATCTCATCCGCCAGCGCAACGGCAGAGGGCAGCGAATAGCCCGTGGTCGCATGAAACAGTCCGGCGCGCAGCCCGCTGCAGGGCTGACCCTGCTGCTGCTGCCAGAAGCGTTCAATATCACCATCAAGCGTGATCGGCAGGGAACCCTGTTCTTCACGCAACAGGCGGCTTAGCTGCCAGCCCTGCTGCTCTGCATAGTGCATGATGTTTTGTCGTGCCTGTTCGCTATCGAGCGTGGCGTGATTGATATAGTGGGTATCTTCAATCAGCAGCCGTTCAGCGCTGAGCGGCAGGGTATAGACAAAGCGATAGCCGCTGTGCTGATCGACCGTGGCATCCATCAGTACCGGCTGCTGCAGGCCGTGCGGACGCGCCAGATGCCACTCCTGACCGACAAACGACTGATAACCAAGCCGCAGATGTGGCGTGGGCTGCAGGCCGCGTCCATCAATCACGGCGCGGGCGTGCAGCACGTCGCCGTTTTCCAGGGTTACGCTTTGCGGTGTTACGCTGCGCACGGGCGCTGCGGTGCGCAACCTGTCTCCCAGCGTTTCGCGCAGATGGCGGGCGAAGTCCTGTGAGGCGATGGAACAATACTCCCCGCGCAGATTACGCCGCAGCGCCGGAAAGCGGACCTGATAGCCTGGCCAGCGCGCGGATAGCAGCGGCTCCAGCCAGGTAAACTGTGCGTCACTGACATCGTCGCGGTGAAACGACCAGGTATGATTGCCTGCCGGCTGAGCGGCACTCTCCAGCAGCAGAATGTCAGGGGCCGGCTGCAGCTGCATCAGCCGCAGGGCGATCAGCCCGTTTGCCAGCCCGGCCCCCACCAGAATAAGATCGGCATGTGTTTCTGACATCAGGTCGCCTCCGCCAGCACAATCTGTTGCCGGCACAGCGCCTGTTCAGCGATATCAGCCGCACGCTGACAGCCGCCGGCGCGCTGCAGCTGCGCCTGAATCGCGGACATGCGCAGACGGTAGTGAGAATCGGACAGCAGCAGTTGCAAATGTGTCTCCAGCTGATGAGTGCGGCTGAAGCGTGAGGCGCGACGCCCCACGCCATGCCATTCGATACGCGATGCCACACCGGGCTGGTCAAACGCAATAGGCAGCGCCAGCATTGGAATGCCCTGCGCCAGCGCTTCCAGCGCGCTATTCAGTCCGGCGTGCGTAATAAACACCTGGGCATGCTGCAGGGCAGCGTGCTGGTCGAGAAAATCGGTTACCCAGGCCGCCCCGGCCAGCTCCAGCTTGCGTACCTGATGCGCGGTCAGCCCGCCGCAGTGGGCAACAACCAGTGATAATCCGAGATTGCAGCAGGCGCGCGCCAGGCGCAGAAACAGCCGAAAGCGGCGTCCCTGAAGCGTACCCAGCGAAGCGTAGACCACCGGCTGACGCAGCGCGGGCCACGGCGGCGGCAGATGAGTCGTGATACTCTGCTGACGCAGCGGCCCTACGGCGTGATAGCAGGCGGGAAGCTGATGGCGCGGAAAATCAAATGCCGGCACCAGCTGGCTGATTTGGGCCAGCGATGAGAGACAATCCTGCAGGCCTGAACGTGGCGATAAACCAAATGCGCGCGCATGGTAAGCGATCACGTGGCGATGACGACGCATGATGCGGTCATACATGCGGCTGCTGGCCGCAAAACGTTTCAGCGCCTTCTCATCCTGACCATAGCGAAACGACATCACCGCCAGCGGAATGCCCGCTTCGCGATTAACCGGCAGCGCGCAGGCAACGGAAATAAACGGCAGGCCCAGCGCCTCAGCCACCAGCCCGCCCGATGCCTCCATCTGATCGGCAATCACGCCATCCACCTGCAGTTTTTTCAATACCGCCGGTAATTCACGACACAGCATATCGGTGGTTTCAGCCATATCATTGATTACACGAAACAGGGAAAGGCCGCCGGGCGCGGCCAGGCGTTGCAGAGCCGCCGCCAGAGATCCGGCCGGATGAGTTTGTTCACCCACCGGAGTAAAGGCGATGCGTTCATCGGTCAGCAGCGTACGTGCGTCGGCCTGCTGGATAAAGGTAATATGATGCCCGCGGCTGATAAGGGTCTGTGCCAGTGACTGCAGCGCGTGAAAATGGCTATAGAGTGGCGGCGCAATAACGGCAAAATGCCCCATAAATGATCCGCGTTAGTTGAACATTGCCAGCTGCTGATTAAACAGGGCATGCATATATTGACGGGTTGCAACGCCGCGGTGACAGGCGCAGGCAAGATGTTCATCAGCGCTGCGCAGATGCTCACGCAAACGGCGCTCCGCACCGTCAGCCCCCAGCATCTGAACCAGCGTCGATTTGCCCTGATCTTTATGAATATCTTTACCGGTATGTTTGCAGCCATCAGCAAGATCGTCCAGGAGCTGAAAAGCCTGGCCCAGATCCTGCGCAAAGTAGCTGAGTTTCTGACGCATTACCGGCGCAGCATCAGTCACAATCGCCGCCATCTGCAGCGCAGCGCGAAAAAGCACGCTGGTTTTCAGTTCGTTGGTTATGGCAATCGCTTCCGGGCTGCGGCTCTGTCCACCTTCATGCAGATCCTGAAACTGACCCTGAACCAGCCCCTGCAAACCTACCGCCGCAGAGAGTTCAGCAATGGCGTCTGTTTTGTGCTGGGAGGGCAAATCCGGCGCGAGCGCGATAACTTCATAAGCGCGGCTGAGCAGCGCGACTGCTGCCAGGATAGCCACGTTTTCGCCAAACTCGCGATGCACGGTGGGACGACCGCGTCGCATCAGCGCATCGTCCATGCAGGGAATATCATCCAGTATCAGCGAGGCCGCATGCACCATTTCAACCGCGCAGGCGAGATCGAGAATGCCACGCTTTGTCAGGTCATAGCCCATGTCACGCGCCGCCAGTAACAGCAGCAGCGGACGTATGCGCTTACCGCTCGGCAGCGTGCCGGCACGCATAGCGGCCCGCACGCGATCGGAGGGCTGTCCGGCTGGCAGTAGCAGCTCAAGATTCTCCTGCAGAGCATGGCAAAGCTGGCGAAGATCGTTTTCCTGATTTGCTGCAATTTCGGCATGGGCGGTCATAGCGGCTATCCATGGTTAATAAACGTGGCGCTTTTTTTATTAACCGTAGACTGCGCAGGGGAAGAATGCCAGCGGTGATGACTCGTTAAGTCTCAGAAACCAATTATTTATATTAATTTACCGTTCCGGCTGGCTGGTATGGCATCAGGCCCGGCAGATCGGAATACATTGCTGTCAGCATCCTCAGAAACAGCAGCGCGCAGAGCAGGGAAGAGAGGCAGAAGAGGTTATTTTTTAACCTGAAAAAACGAACTTGCCGATCGCGATCAAATTTCAGCCATCAGCATTGCAGGAAGATACCTGTAGTCAGGAAATAACCGGAGGCAGCAATGAGCAAATCACTAATGCGTTTATCGGATATGGCGCGCTACCTGGGCGTCTCTCCCGCCGTGCTGATTCGCGCTATCTGTAATCGCGGCACGCTGGAGAAGGTGCCGCTCCCCTCTGCAATTGATGAAGAGCTGCCGCTCTCCAGCCGGTGCTGGTCACCGCAGGAGGTCAGGCAGTTTCGCCATCAGCTACAGCGTCAGCGGCATCAGCACAAGTAAGCAGGCAGAGCCGATGTCTGTTCATCGGCTCTGCTGTATCAGGCGGCGACGCCTGCAGGATGAGAGGCCAGGTGACCCGCCCACAGGCTTGCAACCCATTTCACGCCTTTCACGGTAAAGCGGGCCTGTGAGAACGCGTGCTGATTTTCACCCGTACCGGTGCGGAAAGAGAAATAGCCCGCCTGCACATGGTGTTTCTGTGGCGCCAGCGTATTTTTCTCCCGGTACATAATATTGCGTTCAAGCAGGAATTGCCGGAAGTCAGTCTCTTTGACCTTCAGCATTTTACAGAGCTGACGAAATCCCAGCGCTTCATTGACCTCAGTGAAACGGTCAAAAAACTCCGCTTTTGGTGCAGAGAGCGCCAGCTGCTGCTCTGCGCGCCGCCGCTGTTCAAATTGCTCCGCCCAGGCACGGGCTGCTTCGGCCGGATCCGTGAAGTCCGGCAGCTGAGCGATCTTTTCTTTCTCCTGCCAGCGATCGAGCAGATCGGCAGTAAAGCCGGGCGAAAGTCGGGCTACGGCGAGTAACGAGTCGCGTTTATTGAGCAGAAACTCCTGACGGCTCTCACCTTCATGCTCGTAAAGACTGACCGTAACAGGCTGGGAAAGGCGCTGTGCGGTTTCCAGGCTTTTAATCAGGCGCTTCACTTCGCCGTGCGTGATGCCAGTCAGTCTGGCAAGGTCACGGCTGCTCATCAGCAGAGACGCGGTTTGAGCAGCAAGAATTTCCGTTGAGATCATCATTCGTATCACCTCTTAAAACGTCATTCAGTCATCAAGACTGCTGGATAAGTATACAGCTTACTGTAGTTATATCCAGTGTTTTTTTTAACCAATTCGGTAGTTTTTCTGCTGCTGTGCGCCACGTTCCGACACCACTGCAACCCGGTTGCACCGCGCGGGCAGAACTGCCGATGCGCTTGCCTAATCAGCAATTGATGCCAGGCTCAGGCAATTCGCCTTAAATAATGTCAGACACCTGCTGCGCTTATTAATGAGGAGTTAAGAATGAAAGCGTTAACCTATCATGGCCCGCACAAAGTACGCGTTGAAACGGTTCCCGATCCGGTATTGCAGGAAGCGGATGATATTATTCTGCGTGTCACTGCAACCGCTATCTGCGGTTCTGATTTGCATTTATATCGCGGTAAGATCCCAAAAACTGAACATGGCGATATATTTGGTCATGAATTTATGGGTGAAGTGGTGGAAGCTGGCAGTGCCGTAACCAATGTGGCGATTGGCGACCGCGTGGTGGTGCCGTTTGTGGTCGCCTGCGGCGACTGCTTCTTCTGCCATCTGCATCAGTATGCCGCCTGTGAAACCACTAATCCGGGTCGCGGTGCGATACTCAATAAAAAAAATATCACGCCACCCGCCGCCCTGTTTGGGTTCAGTCATCTTTATGGCGGAATACCCGGCGGACAGGCAGAATATGTTCGCGTGCCGAAAGCGAATACCGGCCCGTTCAAAGTGCCGCTGGCGCTGCCGGATGACAAAGTGCTGTTTCTGTCCGATATCCTCCCGACCGCCTGGCAGGCGGTGCAGAATGCCGGGCTGGATAAAGGCTCAAGCGTCGCGATCTTTGGTGCCGGCCCGGTAGGTCTGCTTAGCGCCGCCTGTGCAAGGCTGATGGGTGCCGAAGATATCTTTATGATTGATCATAACGCCTATCGTCTGGAGTTTGCCCGTCAGCGCTATGGCGTTACGCCGATAAATTTTGACGAGATTGACGATCCCGCAGCCTGGATTATTGACCATACCAAAGGGAACCGCGGCGTGGATGCGGTGATTGATGCAGTGGGCTTTGAAGCCAAAGGCAGCCTGACCGAAACCGTCCTCAGCAATCTGAAACTTGAAGGCAGCAGCGGCAAAGCGCTGCGTCAGTGTATTGCGGCCGTGCGTCGCGGTGGGGTGGTCAGCGTGCCGGGCGTCTATGCCGGTTTTATCCATGGCTTCATGTTTGGCGATGCGTTCGATAAAGGGCTGACCTTCAAAATGGGACAAACGCACGTGCACGCCTATCTGCCACGGCTGCTGTCGCTGATTGAACAGGGATTATTAACGCCGGAAGAGATTGTTACGCATCATATGCCGCTGGATGCGGCGGCAGAGGGGTATGAGATCTTTGATAAACGCAAAGAGGATTGCCGCAAAATCATTCTGGTGCCGGGAATGAAATCGGCTACTGCTGAAGCCTGACGCTATGGAGGCTGCCGCGTGGCAGCCTGCATAACAGAAATTCAGCGTACGCTGCCTTCGTCACGGTCGCTGAGTTCAGAAAGCGACACTTCAACAAACGGCATGTTATCCAGCCTGTCGCCGTAATCTTCACTGACATCAGGCAGGCTGGTGAACTGACCATCAACAAACAGAAAACTCAGATGCCGTTCAACCTCTTCCAGCAGCTCATCCACCTCTTTTGCGGTTTCACCCTGAGCGTCTTTACCATCCAGTCTCCAGCGAAAATGATTACCCACGATTTCTGCGCTGCCAATATCAACTACTTTGGCATCGATATTTTCTAACAGCAGACGCTGGCGGGCAAAATAAAGCAGATAGGGCATCCGATCGCGATTAATTTCAGACATACATTACTCCTGAATAATATTTCAGTGCGGGAAATAGTTGCGTACAGCATATACCGACCAGTAAACCGCGTTCAGGCCCAGCCAGGCCCAGCAGCCCCAGTAAGCAACGGGTTCACGCCGGGTACGCAATTTAGGCAGAAATGCCAGCAAATAACCCGCCGCCGCAATAAGCGCAACGAAATAAAGAAATTTCATGCTTTCTCCTGATTATTTATCATGAAGTAAGCATAGTCAGATTAACGCATTTGTGGAGCGCAGCGCCTGATATCCGGCAATGAGTTTTTCCAGTGCCGCTGCGCTTGTTTCGTCCGCCGGGACGTAAACCAGCAGGCGGTCACCATTGCGTGAAGCGGACCACCAGTTATTCTGACGCAGCGTAAATTCCCCGGTTTCCGCCCGCCAGAAACGCTTGATCCGATTCTCCACTTTTCCCAGCTCGTAACGCTGCCAGGTCTGTGCAAATTCATCAGAACTGTTAATCAGCCGGGTGAGAAAGCTTTCCCAGTGCGGATCGCCAAGGTGTTCTCCCATCTGGCCGCGAAACATGGCCACCATCTGCGGCATGACTTCATCCCAGTCGCGTATCATGCCGCGCCAGCCGGGATGATTAAACGCCAGCCAGATACAGTTGCGATCCTCAGCCTCTACGCTTGCCAGATCTATACCCATCAGCGCACACCACGCAGCGTTATAGCCAATGATGTCAAAACGCGGTGTCTCAATAATGGCCGGCAGCTGGATAGCATCCAGCATCTGCTGATTATGCTCAGCGAGTTTGCAGCAGGCGGCAACCTGAAGGGCGGGCAGTTTATGACCGGCGAGCGAGAAAAGATGTTGCGTTTCAACGTCATTACACTGCAGTGCTGATGCGATCGCCGTCAGCGTTTTCAGCGACGCTTTAATATCGCGACCCTGTTCCAGCCAGGTGTACCAGGTGACGCCGACATCAGCCAGCTGGGCGACCTCTTCGCGGCGCAGGCCCGGCGTGCGCCGCTGGCGCATACGCGGCAGACCCAGCCTGACAGGATCGAGGTTTTCCCGTCGGGAACGCAAAAAGGCGCCCAGCAGTTTGCGATTCGTATGAACCTCTTTTTCAGCATATTTTACAGCGGGTTGAATCGACATCAGCGTCATTTCTCCGGCCAGACGGGTGGTTTTAATACCATGATAATCAAAAACTGGTACCCGGTTATTTTTCAGCAGATGCTATGCCGCAATGAACACGAAAACAAGGTGAAACTGATGCACACTCCGCAACTTCGTCAGGCGGGACTGATGGTACTGCTGGCCGGGCTGTTACTGCCTATGATCGACTTTTCAATCGTTAACGTGGCGCTGGATGCAATGGCGCATAGCCTGCAGGCAACGCCCACCGAGCTGGCGCTGATTGTTGCTGTCTATGGTATTGCTTTTGCTGTTTGCCTCGCGATGGGAGGGCGGCTCGGAGATAACTATGGCCGGCGCCGGGTTTTTATCAGCGGTGTCGGGATCTTTGCCCTGGCTTCGCTGCTGTGCGGTATGGCAAGCGGGGCCGGGATGCTGATGTTTGCCCGCGCGCTGCAGGGAGTGGGCGCGGCACTTATCGTGCCGCAGATCTTGGCAACGCTGCATATTACGCTGCAGGGCAGGGAGCATGCGCGGGCGATTGGTCTCTATGGCGGAATGGGCGGGCTGGCGTTCGTGATTGGTCAGGTGCTGGGCGGCTTTCTTATCAAAGCCGATCCGGGTGGGTATGGCTGGCGCAGCGTGTTTCTGATCAACCTGCCGATCTGTCTGGGCGTACTGGTGGCTGCGCGCCGCTTTATTCCGGAAACCCGCAATGCGACCCGCGTACCGGTTGATATTAGCGGTGCGCTGCTGCTGGGCGGAGCCACAGGCGCACTGTTGCTGAGCCTGGCGCTGGGGCCGGTGCTGAACTGGCGCTGGCCATGCGTGCTGTTACTACTGCTGGCGCCGCTGTTTTTGCTGCAGCTGCGACGGGTCTCTGTGCGTGCTGAAGCGTCAGGCCGTTCACCGCTGCTGCCCCCGTCACTGCTGCGTTTACCCGGCGTGCGTTTCAGCCTTACGCTTGCCGTTATCTTTTTCTCCAGCTGGAGCGGGTTTATGTTTGTCATGGCTCTGACGCTGCAGTCCGGGCTTGGCTTCAGCGCCTTTGACTCCGGTAACGCTTTCATAGCGCTGGGGGTAGCCTATTTTATCGGTGCCATGCGGTCGACCGCACTGGTCACGCGCTTTGGTACGCGCACAATGCTGCTGGCTGGCTGTGCTATTCAGATCACCGGCCTGCTGGCTCTGATGGCAACCCTGCAGCTCCGGTGGCCGCAGGCGGGTATTCTTGCGCTGGCGCCAGCTACGGCACTCATTGGATTTGGTCAGTCTTTTATCGTCAGTACCTTCTACCGTATTGGCATGCGCGATATTCCGCATCATCAGGCGGGCGCTGGCAGCGCCATGTTGTCGACCGTGCAGCAGTCGGCGATGGGGCTGGGGCCGATGCTGCTGGGCGGCGTATTCAGCCATTTCAGCCAGACCGGATCCTGGCTGAGTGCTATCAGCGGTACGCTGGGGACTGAACTGCTCTCCATGCTGCTGCTGGTGGCGATCGCCTTAATGCAGCATGACAACGTGGCAACCACACCCGCAGAAGGATAACGTTCACGGTAACGGCGGCGCTTCCGGCAGACGCTGGCCACTCTGCGCATCGAACAGGTGGATTTTTTCCATGCGCAGCGCAATCGTCAGCGGATCGCCGCTGCCGGCTGCGTGACGGCCAGGTACCTGCATATGCAGCGTATGCCCGTGCCACGTCAGATGCAGCAGCGTGGATTCTCCGGTGATCTCCGTAACGGCGACCTGCGCCAGACTGCCCTGCATCGCCGGTATCAAATCGTGGGGGCGGATGCCAATCATCAGCGCAGCCCCTTCCTGTGCCGCGTGCTGCCAGCGCGGAGGAAGCGGCTGCCAGAGATCTTCACATTCAATGCCCGGCACGCCATCACGCGTTACCAGGTGCGCCGGCAGCAGATTCATCGGAGGCGAGCCGATAAAGCGGGCGACAAACAGATCCGCAGGACGATCGTAAATGCTGAGCGGGGCGCCCTGCTGAACGATCTGACCTTCGCGCATTACTACAATCTGATCGGCCAGCGTCATCGCCTCAACCTGATCGTGTGTGACATAAATCATGGTGGTTTTAAAACGCTGGTGCAGTGCTTTGATTTCCGCCCGCAGCTCCATGCGCAGCTGAGCATCAAGATTAGAGAGCGGTTCATCAAACAGGAAAACCTGAGGATTTCGCACCATCGCCCGGCCCATCGCCACGCGCTGACGCTGGCCGCCGGAGAGGGCGCGCGGGTAGCGCTGCAGCAATTTATCGATACCCAGAATAGCGGCAACGCGCGCAATCTTACTCTGCTGCTCCGCGCGGCCCACCTTTTTAACCTGCATATGAAAGGCGAGGTTTTCAGCCACGGTAAGGTGCGGATAGAGCGCGTAGCTCTGGAACACCATCGCCATGTCGCGGTCGGCCGGATCGCGATCGCCAATCGGTATATCGTTCATCAGAATGGTTCCCTCTGACAAACTATCCAGCCCGGCCAGCAGCCTCAGCAGCGTGGACTTACCGCAGCCGGACGGGCCAACCAGTACGGTAAAACTGCCATCGGGAATGCTGAGACTGAGCGGATGCAATACCGTCTGTTTGCCGTAGCGTCTGGCGACGCTGACGAGCTCAATACTGGCCATAAATTACCTCTCCTCTGCAGAAAATGGCAGCTGTTGCCAGCCGGGATAGCGGCGTGGCTGCGTGCTGATCGCCTGTGATGCCACGGCAATGCCCCACTGCAGCGCGCGGCTCAGCGGCTGCTGATGTAACAGCGCGGTGAGAAAGCCGGCGTTGAAACTGTCACCGGCTCCTATGGTATCCACGACGGTGACGGGAGTGGCAGGCTGTTCCAGCCAATGCGCACCCTGCCAGCAGGCGGCACCGGCACTACCGCGCTTCACCACGCAGCCGCCACGTCCGCTCAGGGTTCCCGCCAGCTGCCGTGCGCTCTCCGGCAGCGTTGCCGCCGCACCGAGGCCCAGCGTCTCTGCTTCATTCAGTAACAGCCAGTCGCAGTACGGCAGCCACTGTGCGACCTGCTGCCGCACCGCCGTGCTCCAGCCCTGCGGAGGCCAGCCGGTGTCAACGGCGGTTATAAAGCCGCGCCGCTGCAGTTCTTCCAGCAGTGCGGCATAGTGCGAACTGAGTGCCAGGCAGAGAAAGGTGCCGCACAGCAGAACAATATCTCCCGGTGCAGCACGCAGCGGAATTTGAGCCAGTACGTCATCCACGCTGAGTTGCGCCACGTGACCAAAATTGCTCAGAAACGAGCGCTCGTGATCGCTGTGCGTAATGCCAACGGTGACAGACGTTTCGCAGGCGTAGCGTCTCCAGTGCGCCGCACTGTTTGGGAAGTAGCCCGCCAGCCAGGCGCTGAGGCCATCATTCCCCTGATTAGCGACAGCGCGATGGCGAACCTGCATCGCTTCCAGTGCCAGCGCACAGTTACCCGCCGAGCCGCCCGGACGCAGTTCACTCTGAGGGAGCATGACTTCAGTGCCGCGCTGTGGCCAGCTATCCAGCGTACCCATAATCAAATCGGCGTTAACGTTGCCAGCGACGTAGAGCGTTGCGTTACAGTCAATTGTCATCCTTTACTCCCGCCGCTGGCCAGACCGCTCACCAGCGTTTTCTGCAGCCAGACAGCAATTAACAGAGGGGGAACCGAAGCCAGAATGCCAACCGCAGCAATCAGGCCGTCATCGGTTGCGCGTCCGGCAGTAAAGCCGGCAATGGTCACCGGCAGCGTTTGCGCCGTAATATTGCTGGTGAACAGCAGGGCATAGAAAAATTCATCCCACGCCAGCAGCCAGCCAAACAGCGCTGCGGCGCCCAGAACCGGTTTTGCCAGCGGCAGCGTGATGCGCAGCAGCACCTGCCACACCCGCAGGCCATCAAGCCGCGCAGCCTGTTCAATATCACGCGGCAGAGTGTCAAACTGGTTTTTGAGCATCCAGGTCAGAAACGGCAGGATCAGCGAACAGTAAACGATAATCAGCCCCGGGCGGGTGTTCAGCAGATCCAGCTGCTGCAGCAGAAAGTAGAGCGGCAGTACAAAGGCCACCGGCGGCACCATATAGATGGCCAGTGACGCAAACAGCCAGCCGTCGCGTCCGGGATAGCGCGAAAAGCTGAAAGCGGCCGGGATCGCCAGCAGCAGACAGACCAGCGTTCCTCCCGTCGCCACCAGCAGACTATTACCCAGCGCATGCAGAAACAGGGTTCCCGGTTCACCCGGCGCCAGCGACAAAAGCCGGCCGTAGCGGCTGAAATCCCACTGGCGCGGTATCCACTCCAGCGGCACGCGCGTCAGGTCGCTGGTGGCGCTGACGCTCATCAGAAACAGCCAGCCCATCGGGGCCAGAACCGACAGCGCCACGGCGGCCGCCGCCACATATTTAGCCACAGATATCATCTTACGCTTCATGGGCACTCCCCCGGCGACGCTGCCGCCACAGCAGCAGCATATAGAGCGCAATCAGCACTGCGCACAGCAGCGTCATCAGGATGGCATAGGCCGCTCCGCTGCCGGCGCGCAGATAGCTGAAGGACTCCTGATAGACGTAGAAACTGAGCGTTTTGGTGCTATCTACCGGCCCGCCCCGGGTCATGACATAGATGATGTCGAATATTTTGAACGCATCAATGGTGCGCAGTACCAGCGCCACGCTTAGCGCTCCGACGATGGCCGGAAAGGTAATGGCGCGAAACCGTCGCCAGGCTGAGGCACCGTCCAGGCGCGCCGCCTCAAAAAGATCGTCCGGAATCGACTGCAGCGCAGCCAGCACCAGCAGCGTAACCAGCGGATAGTTCTTCCACACATCAGCAAACATCACGGCGTTAAGCGCTGAGTCGGGTGAACCCAGCCAGCTGCGATAGCCATCCAGGATACCGAGCTGTGTCAGCAGCGCGTTGACGCTGCCGTAGTCCGGATTGAAATTAAGCCGCCACATCATCGCGTTAACGATTGTCGGCAGCGCCCACGGCAGGATCACCAGCACGCGTAGCACGTTGCGGCCGGTAAACCGCTGATTAAGCAGCAGCGCCACCAGCACGCCAATGACGCCCTCGAAAGCAACCGACATCAGCGTAAAATAGAGCGTGCGCCACAGCGAAAGCCGGAAGTCGGGATCGCTTAAGGCGTACAGGTAGTTCTCCACGCCGATCCAGCCGGGCGCATCGCCGCTGCCTATCAGGGCTGCGTCGGTAAAACTCAGCCAGATGGTCCGCATCAGCGGCCAGGCGGTAAGCAGCAGCATGACCAGCAGCATGGGGGCCAGCAGCACCCATGCCTGCCGTCGCTCACGTTGACGCAAACTCAGCATGCCCGCTCCTTAGCGCAGCCGCGCGGCACTTTTATCGACCGCCTGCATGGCGGCTTCCGGGGTCGCGCCGCCGGTCAGCACCTGCTGCAGCTGCTGCTGCAGCGTGCTGGAGAGACGCGAATAGTCTGCGGTTTCAGGACGTGACAGCATTACGCTCAGCGACGTGTCCGCTGCCTTAATCAGGCTCTCCTGATCTTTCATCACCGCCGCATCCTGATAAGAGCTTTTCCAGATAGGCAGGCTCAGACGGGCATAGTTGTTCTGCACCGGCTGAGAGGTCATGTATCGGATATACTGCCACGCCTGATCGGCATGGGTGCTGCCGCTGGCGATACCGAGCCCCATTGAGCCGTTGACCGCGCCCGCTTTGCCTGGCGCATCGCCGGGTGCAGGCATAATGCCAACCTGACCCGCAACTTTGCTCTGTTTTGCATCGTTGGCCATGTTGTACATATAGGTCCAGTTCAGCGCGAACGCGGCGTCGCCATTGGAGAACGCTTTGCGCACATCTTCTTCCAGATACTCACGTGAGGCGGGGTTAGTCAGTCCGTCATCAAGCGAGCTTTTCATCAGTTTTACCGCCTGCAGTGAAGCGGGGCTGGAGAATCTAAGCTTGCCATTCTGATAGAACTGCCCGCCAAAGCCGGAGACCAGCGTGGTGTAGTCGCATACCAGCGCTTCCGCCTGAGACCAGCTCCACACCAGCGGATAATTCACGATCTTTTTCTCTTTAATAATGCGCGCGTCATCCATTACCTGCTGCCAGGTTTGCGGCAGGTCGCGGATACCCGCTTTCTCCAGCATCGCTTTGTTGTAATACAGATATTTGGTGTCCAGAATCCACGGCATACCGAGCGTTTTACCGTTGAACACCACGGTTTTAAGCGCGCCGGGGAAAATCTGCGCCTTATCTTCGGCACTGATACGGCTGCTGACATCCTGCAGCAGGTTAAATTTTGTGAATTCCGCCGGCCAGATCGCATCAAACAGCACCACGTCGTAGCCATTTCCGCCCGCACCCCGTGCCGCGACAATCTTGTCGTGCAGCGCTTCATACGGCACAAACTCAAGGTTGACCTTTACGTCCGGATTCGCTTTTTCAAACGCCTGCGTCATGGCGCGAATATCGCTCTCACTATAGGCTGCCTGAGTCATAAACAGCGCATTGAGTGAGGTGGCCGCCGTCGCGCTGGCAGCGCTGGCGAGCAGAAACAGTGCCAAACAACCGTGAACCGATTTTTTCATGATATGTCCGCCTGAAAGCTGTGAGAGATTAATTAAATCAATTTGATTGATTTAATAACGTGCGCAAAAGTGTGCGTCAGTTGCCATGCCACAGAAAGGTAAGCAAGCGATGTGCCAGAAACGATCTGCTGCGGGTCCTGCTTCTACTTTGCACGTTTTCCCGCCGCTGTCAGGTAAACAGGTTGTAAAATGTGCCAGCGATCATAGATATTGTTGCGGTGGCAGAGCGGCCAGGCGTGAAAAGGAAACAGTACGATGAGAACATCAGGGACTAACCTTGAACACGCGCGGGCGCATAACCGGCGCGTGATCATTGAGGCCATTCGCCTGCACGGTGAACTGACACGGGCTGAGCTGGCGCGGCTCACGGCCCTGACCGCGCAAACGGTATCCAATATTGTCGCTGAACTTGAACAGGCTGAACTGCTGATAAGCCACGGACCGCGACGTCAGGGACGCGGACAGCCCGCTATTCCCGTCACGCTGAATCCGGCCAGTGCGTTTTCAATCGGTATTCATCTTGATCACCAGACGCTGCTGATGGTGCTGGTGGATTTAACCGGCGAAATCCATTTTCGCCGTCTCATTATGGTGCAAAAACCGGAGCCTGCTGCCACCCTGGCGCGCATCGCCTCGGTACTGGATGAGATTAAGACGCAGCTGGGTGCGCGCTGGCGCAAAGTGCTGGGTATCGGCGTTGTGATGCCCGGGCCCTTTGGCGTTGAGGGACTCTCTTCACTGGGGCCGACCACGCTGCACGGCTGGGAAGATGTCGATATTGCAGGAGAGCTGGCGGCACTCAGTCAGCTGCCGGTGACGCTGGAAAATGATGCCACGGTAGCGGCAATTGGCGAGCGCTTTCACGGCGTGGCGCGCCATCTTAATTCGTTTATCTATCTCTACATCGGTACCGGGCTGGGTGCAGGTATCATTGTTGATGGTCACGTCTGCAGCGGTGATGCACATAACGCCGGTGAAGTTGGCCATATGGTGGTGGATCCCGGCGGGCGCGACTGCTACTGCGGCAATCAGGGGTGCCTGGAACGCTATGTCTCGCTGCAGGCAGCCTATGAATTCTGCGGGCTTGATCCCATGACCGCGCTGCCGGACGATTTGCTGGCGGTGCCGGCAGAGCTGTTTGACGCGTGGATCGCCACTGCGCTGACGCCGCTGCGCCAGGCCATCAATATGCTGGAGTGCATCTTTGACGCGGAGAGCGTGATTATTGGCGGTATGATCCCTGCTGCCCTGCTGGAGAAAATCGTTGCGCGCCTGCCGCCGCTTTACCAGTCTGTGCGCGGGCGCTACCTGACCGCCACGCGCATACGGACCGGAATGAGCGGCAGTGATACCGCCGCGCTGGGTGCGGCAGCGCTGCCGCTGTTTGATGAGTTTAATCCGCAGTTTCAGGTATTAATGAAATGAGCATGATGATGCGCCAGGCTGGCGCCGGTAATCCTGCGCGGCGTCTGCATACCTTTTAGCCGTTTATTGCGCCGATGCGAAAAAACCTGTGCGGCCCGTTTCCTGCCGGCGTTATTTTATTTACATTGCCAGCAACTTTTTGCTGACCCAGCGGACTCTGCAATGACTATTCCTGCCTTACCGGTAATCTGCCTCGATCTTGGCGGTTCATTTATTAAACTTGGCGTGATGACGCAGGCTGAGCAGATCCAGCTGCTCGATCAGCAGCCGATGCCCGCCCGCTCCTGGGAAGCGTTTTGCGCTACCGTCAGCGATACGATCGCCAGACATCAGGCACATTTCAGCGCGCACTCCCCGGTCGCGGTTTCCACCGCCGGAATTGTCGCGCCACTGAGCGGCGAGATGTTTGCCAGTAACATACCTGCCTTTCACGGACGTCATATGGCGCAGGAGCTTGGCGCATACCTGCAGCGTCCGGTCACGGTCCATAACGATGCCGACTGTTTTGCCGTTGCGGAGGCGCTGGCCGGGGCCGGACAGGGGCATAAAGTGGTGCTGGGCGCTATCCTCGGTTCAGGCGTGGGCGGCGGACTGGTTGCAGATGGCCGGCTGATCACCGGTCAGAATGGCTTAACCGGTGAGTGGGGACATGGCCCGATCACGCTACGCGAAGTTGATATCGCAGGCAAAACGGTTGCCATACCGCGTCAGCCGTGCCCGTGCGGTCAGAGCGGCTGTCTTGATACTTATGGTGGAGCGCGCGGTCTGGAAACCCTGCACCGCGTGCTGCATGATGAAACGCTCAGCAGCAAAGCGATCGTTTCACGCTGGCAGGCAGACGAAAACCAGGCGCAGCAGACGCTGGAGGCGTGGCTCCAGCTGGTGAGTGAGCCGCTGGCCTACACCGTTAACATCACCGGAGCGAGCTGCGTCGCCGTCGGCGGCGGGCTGGCCTCCGTTGTTCCGCTGATAGCTGCCCTTAACGAGGCGGTGCAGCAGCGGGTGCTGCGCCGTACGCCGCAGCCGCTGGTGATCCCCGGCCGCCATGCTCATCAGGGTGGCATGCTGGGTGCAGCGCTGCTGGCGCTGGCTCACTGAGCCGCCAGTTTTTGCTGTAAAAACGCAATAAACTGCCGGTGGATCTCGCTGCGCTGGCGATGCTGCGGGTAGAGCGCATTAAGGTGCAGCGAGGCGGGCTGCCACGCATCCAGCACGCGTATTAATTCACCGCTGGCCAGCGCCGGCGCCACGATAAATTCCGGCAGCAGGATCAGCCCCAGCCCGGCAATCGCCGCATCGCGCAGCATTTCACCATTATTACTGACCATCGGCCCCTGAACTGCCACGACGCTGCGCTGCCCGTCCCTGAACAGCTCCCAGCCCTGCTGACTTTCCCGGCCGTAGCGCAGGCAGCGGTGCAGCGACAGTTCCGCAGGCGTCTCCGGCGCTCCGGCGCCCTGAAGATAGGCAGGGCTGCCGCAGATCAGCCGCCGGAATTCGCCCAGCCTGCGTGCGATCAGGCTGGAGTCGGGCAGGGTGCCGATACGAATAGCCATATCAAATCCCTCTCCCACCATATCGACATGGCGATCGGCCAGCTCAACCTGGAACTGCAGGCCGGGATGCAGCGTGAGGAATTCAGCAATGTAGGGGGAGAGATGCGTAATGCCAAACGACATCGGCACGCTCAGACGGAAGTTACCCTGCAGAGCCTGATGACGACCGGATACTGCCAGTTCCGCTTCCTGTACATCATCCAGTATGCGCTGTGCGTGATGCGCAAACAGCAGACCATTTTCTGTCACCGAAAGCTTGCGGGTATTCCGGTTGAGCAGGCGGGTGCCCAGCGCCGCTTCCAGCGCCGCCATGCGGCGGCTGACATACTGCTTTGAAAGCATCAGCTGTTCAGCGGCTGCACTGAAGTTGCCCGCATGGATAACAGCAACGTAAATACGAAGATCGTCTATCTGCATAGTGTCCACTAATTCGTGACAGTGATTGTCATGTCAGCACATTGTTGAGCAAATCAGTTTACGTATAATGAATCACATCAGGAAGCAAAATCGTTTCCCTTACTTATTCAGGAGCAGATCATGATTGAACAACGCCTTTCAAATCAGCGCGGCACCGGCGATCACGGCTGGCTGTATTCACGCCACACCTTTTCCTTTGCAGGCTACCGCGATCCACAGCAGGTGGGCTTCTCTGATCTGCTGGTGATTAACGACGACCAGGTTGCACCCGGTCGCGGCTTTGGTGCCCATCCGCACAATAATATGGAGATCATCTCCTATGTGCTGGAAGGTGCTCTGGAGCACAAAGACTCAATGGGTACCGGTTCTGTTATCGTGCCGGGTGATGTGCAGCTGATGAGCGCTGGCAGCGGCGTGACGCACAGCGAGTTTAATCACTCGAAAAGCGACAACGTGCATTTTCTGCAGATCTGGATTGTGCCGGCAGAGCGCAATACCGCGCCAGGCTATCAGCAGGTTTCCGTGGCGGAACAGGATAAGCGCGGCAAACTGCGCCTGATTGTCTCGCCGCAGGGCGAGTCCGGTTCGCTGCAGGTGCGACAGGATATGCGCATCTATGCCGGCCTGTTCAACGATAATGAGCAGCAGACGCTGACGCTGGCAGCCGATCGCTACGCCTATATTCATGTTGCGCGCGGCAGTATTGAGGTTAACGGCGTGCGCTTCAGCGCGGGCGACGGCGCGCGGGTGCGTAATGAAACGGCGCTGACTTTTGCGAATGGTAATGATGCCGAGGTGCTGGTGTTTGATCTGCGTCCGCTTGAAGTGAATCATCCTCAGCGTTAATAGCCAAAAAGGGTAGCGTGCTGCGGCGCGCTACCCTTTATTCATAACTATTCTCCATTATTTCTTCACCATTGGCTGTTTTATCAGCGCTTAATTCGGAACCCGGACAGGGCCAGACTAAAATAAGAATTTTTACCTTTCTTAAATTTCTGCAGCACTTTAAATTCGCATCCTGAGACCCATGCCGCCTGCTGGCAAAGGGCGATCAAATAACTAACAACATTAACCTGATTGCATTCCATTATTAAATGGTAATGAGGATTTTGATGACTTTAAAACGCAGCTTTAATATTGCCGCCGTACTGGTGCTGGCTTTGTCTGTTACCGCATGCAGCGGCATGTCTCATCGTGGTAAAAATACCGCAATTGGTGCTGGCGTTGGCGCGCTGGGCGGTGCCGTGCTGACTGGCGGCAGTACGTTCGGTACGCTGGGCGGGGCGGCTATTGGCGGATTGATTGGCCATGAAGCAAGTCGTTAAACAGTAAATATGACAGGACGCGCATAATGGTATTATTGCGCGTCCTGTAAATAAGCTTATTTCTGCATTGCACGCCATTATTAAACAGGCGGAACAAACGTAATGCTTTATCAGCCTTAATCAATATTAAGCTGATGGATAGCCAGCACGGCTCGTGCAGCTTCTTTTCCTTTCTTAATAAAATGCTCGGTATAAAATGATTCCAGTTCATTGACCGGCTGAAAATTATGTGGCGTCAGTGAAACAGAAAACACCGGTACGTTGGTACTGAGCTGCACGCTCATCAGGCCGTCAACCACTGCCTGCGCAACAAAATCGTGACGGTAAATCCCGCCATCCACGACCAGCGCGGCACAGACAATGGCATCAAAACGACCGGTTTCGGCCAGGCGCTTTGCCAGCAGCGGCATCTCAAAAGCACCGGGCACATCATAGGTTTTCAGCACGCTGTCTGCGCCCTGCTCATTGAATTCACTGACAAATCCTGCCAGCGCATTGTTCACAATATCTTTATGCCAGCCAGCCTTGATAAAGGCGATTCTAATCTGTTCCATAAGTCTTCCGTCATTTGCCAAAGTAGAGTAGGCGGATAATTATCCGTAAAATCTCATCATTTTCATTAACATGAGTGTGTATAACATAGGCTGAGAGCGCGATCCACTCCGTTGCGATGCAGGTTTTTCATGTCATCTTCGGGCCGAAATCACGCTAGCGAATCTTGTGAAAAGTTGGCGCTGAAACTTTCCATTTGAGCCCGGTCTTCTCGCGTGCGCGGGTAAAGGCAACCATGATCTGATTTAAGCTCAACGCCGGGACCACGCGATCTGAGTCGTTGCTGAGCGCTCAAAGCTGATCAAGAACATCCAGGACTGAACGTTTTGCACCCATTAGCATGTTGGCCATATCAATGACGATTTTCATCCCTGTTTAACTTTGTTCGATGCAAATTTTCCGATCCCGAATATTCGTCCATTTCATAGAATAAACATCGGTTATCAAATAAGATTATTAATATCAGTTGCTTATACAAAATATGGCCACTTGACCACTTTTATCAGGTAGGTGATAATATGACCTCATGACCGCAATTAATGAGGTTAATATGAAAGTCCTGAATGTAGCCGAATCGAAAGCTCGTTACTCTCAGATTTTGAGTTCAGCGAGTAGCGGTGAAAGTTTCATCATTGCTAACCACGGCGATCCGATAGCCATGATCGTTCCTTATAAATCAGCGCCTCTGTTAAACCGTGTTGGCTTTTTAGATCATAAAAAGTATGCCATTCCTGATAATTTCAACGATTTCATGTCAGATGAAATCCAGTCGATGTTTGAAGGTGGCAATGACTAGTCCTGTAAGAACGCGGAACATCTTTAATCGCTATCTTCTTGATACTCACTATCTTATCTGGGCTTGCGCAGACTCTAAGCGTCTTCCGCAAGCCTGTTTCGATCTGATTGTTGATCCCTTAAACGAGCTATATTTTTCCGCCGCATCTATTCATGAAATCGCCATAAAATTCGCGTTAGGTAAACCTCATTTTACGGTTGATCCAGAGGAGATTTTGCGCGGCTTGCTCGCAAACGGTTATAACGAACTTCCCATTTCATCACATCACACCGTAAGTCTTAAACGTTTGCCTCGTGATATGCACGGCGATCCGTTTGACCGGCTGATCGTTGCTCAGGCGAACATGGAGGCGCTGACCTTAATCACGGATGATGAAAAAATTATTCGATATTGTTCAGATTACATTCCGATGAAAACGTTCTGATAAAAACACACCCGTCCCGAGCGGGTTTTTTATGGGCTAAATTCATGCATGAAACAATGACCGGGATCGAGCTGGGTGGCGTGCCCGATCGCACCTTCGGCAAAGTTTATTACCGCAGCATTACCGACCCACAGGAAGCAGCCAAAGCCCTCGCCGCGACGAATTAAGGCTTTGAGTCTTTCATAATCCCAGACGTAAACGTGGCATTACATTCGCTGTTTTCCGTAGAAAATATATTAATTTAATGTGATCTGATTTCTGGTCTCAGACGCCGATAAGCCAGAAAACCGCGTTCAAAACGGCTTCTAAGTTATTGTTTAAAAGTGTTGAGAAACCGTAAATAGTCGTTTTTTGCAGTGCAAGATTTAAGCGCCTGAAGAGAGCCTTAAAAGGCTCTCCTTGACGGCGTGATGCGGCTTGAATAAAACTAAAGATGTCGGGGGAGTCTCGCCACAGAGACTGAGAGGCTGATAGCGCAACCGCGCGGTTCAGCGACCCTTTGAACCTGACCCAGTTGATACTGGCGTAGGAAGACTGAGGGCGCCAGACCGGTGCCGTCCGGGATGTTGCAGCAAACGGCTGCACCTCCTTATCTCCCTTCCTGTATCCGCGGGTCTCAGTCAACACTGAGAGGCCGATGTGACCCTTCTTTTTTATCCGGAACACAGACAATGAGCCGCTGGAGCGTGTTAGGCGCAGGCGTCAGCGGACTATGCGTGGCCACCCTGCTGGCGGAGCGTGGTGAATCAGTTGAAGTCATCGATGACGCGCAGCGTCCGCCCGCATCCTGGTATGCCGGTGGCATGCTGGCGCCCTGGTGTGAAGCAGAAAGCGCGCCCGCCGAGGTTATTTCACTGGGTCAGCATGCCGCTCGCTGGTGGCAGCAGCGCGTAAGCTGCGTTGAGCATCAGGGCACGCTGGTGCTGGCTCCGCCACGCGACAGTCAGGAGCTGAACCGTTTTGCGCGCCTGACTCACGCGCATCAGTGGGTCAATCCGGCAGAGGTAGAGCCGGCGCTGGAGGATCGCTTCGCACGGGGGCTGCTGTTTGCGGGCGAAGCACATCTCGATCCCCGGCTGGCGCTCACTGAGCTGCGCCAGAAGCTTGAGGCGCACGGTGCAACGTTCCATCACTCCGCGCCTTCCGGCCAGATCATCGATTGTCGTGGCATTCATGCCCGCGACGCGCTGCCCTCGTTGCGGGCCGTGCGCGGTGAAATGATTATCTTACAGAGTCGGGATCTGCACTTTTCGCGACCGCTTCGTCTGCTGCATCCGCGTTTTCCCTGCTATCTGGTTCCGCGGCGTAACGGCTGCTTTATGCTGGGTGCCACCATGGTCGAGAGCGATGATGGCAGCGCCATCAGCGCCCGCGCCATGATGGAGTTGCTGAGCGCCGCCTGGGCGATACATCCGGCGCTGGCTGAAGCGCGCATTATCGAGAGCGCCAGCGGCCTGCGGCCCGCCTGGCCGGATAACCTGCCCGAAATTCGTTATGAAAACGGTATTTATTATCTTAACGGCATGTATCGCCACGGCTTTCTGCTGGCGCCGATGCTGGCAGAGCAGCTGATGCAAAAACTGATTCAGGAGACCCCTTATGCAAATCCAGCTTAACGGACAGATCGTTGAAACCCAGGCGCAGACAGTCAGCGAACTGCTGCAGGAGCAGCAAATCGATGCCAGCTGCGTGGCGACAGCGCTGAATGGCAACTTCGTGCCCAGAAGCGCTTACTCCCGTCAGCCGCTTGCGGCAGGCTGCCAGCTGGAAGTCCTGTCACCGATGCAGGGAGGGTAACGCATGTTTTACGACTTTACGGGCGCATCGCGCTTTCTGCTGGGTACAGCAGGGTATCCGTCACCGGCCATTCTGCAGCAGGCGATAGCGGCGGCGGGCAGTGAAATTATTACCGTAAGCCTGCGGCGGGAGGGCAGTGCGGGTGCCGCGTTTCGCGACCTGCTGGCCAGCCTTAACGTTCGCGTACTGCCCAATACCGCAGGTTGCCACACGGTGAAAGAGGCGGTAACCACGGCGCATATGGCGCGCGAGCTGTTCAATACGGCCTGGATCAAACTTGAGGTGATTGGGCATGCCGATACGCTGCAGCCCGATCCGTTTGCGCTGGTGGAAGCCGCACGCATCCTGTGTGCTGAAGGATTTAGCGTATTTCCCTATACCACGGAAGATCTGATTGTTGGCGAGAAACTGCTGGCTGCCGGCTGCGAGCTACTGATGCCCTGGGGCGCACCGATTGGCTCAGGGCAGGGCCTGCGTAATATTGACGGATTGCGCGCCATGCGGGCGTGGTTCCCGGATACGCCGCTGATTATCGATGCCGGGATCGGTGCTCCTTCTCAGGCGGCGCAGGCGATGGAGCTGGGCTTTGACGGCATTCTGCTTAATACCGCCGTCGCGAAAGCGGGCGATCCCATCCGCATGGCAGCGGCGTTCAGCCAGGCCATTGCTGCGGGGCGCAGCGCCTGTGAGGCAGGGCTGATGGAAAAGCGCGATATGGCGATGGCATCAACGCCGGTATTCGGTCTGGCCACACTAAGCTGAGGAGAACAGGATGGAACGCTATCAGCGACAGATGATACTGCCGGAAATCGGTGCGTCAGGGCAGCGTAAGCTGGCGCAGGCGCGCGTGCTGGTAGCTGGCGCGGGCGGGCTGAGCGCGACGCTTCTGCCGCAGCTGGTGGGGGCCGGCGTGGGGACGCTGCGTATTTATGATGCCGATGAAGTGGCGCTGCATAATCTGCATCGCCAGACGCTCTTTACGCAGCAGGATATCGGGCAGTCAAAAGTGCTCAGCGCGCGTCAGGCGCTGACGCAGCGCAATCCTGAGGTCAATATCGAAACCTGCGCACAGGCCCTGACGGCCAGCAACATCGCGCAGGCTATGGCTGACTGTTCGCTGGTCATCGACGCGGCCGACAATTTTGCCGTGACCTGGCAGCTTTCAGACGCCTGCTATGCGACCGGTACACCGTTTATCAGCGCTTCAGTGCTGGGCCGGCAGGGCTATGCGGGCGGATTTTGCGGAGGTGCGCCCAGCTACCGGGCGCTGTTTCCCCGGCTGCCGCGTACGGCTGCCAGCTGCAACACGGCAGGGGTGATGGGGCCGGCTGTGGCCGCGCTTGGCGCCATACAGGCGCAGATGGCGCTTACGGTGCTGCTTGATCTGCAGCCGTCTCCGCTGGGATTACTGGTCAACTGCGATTTTGTGAACTGGCACTTTCGCGCGTTTCGCTTTGATGAAGCGCAGGAGCCTGTCGTGCCGGGCGTGCCCTTTATCGACTGCTCGCTGCTTACCCCGGCAGATTGTATTGTCGAGCTACGCAGCCGGGATGAAGCGCCCCACAGCGTGGCAAGCCAGGCTGAGCGTATTTTGCCGGCAGATCTGGCGGCCTGGCAGCCACCCTCTGGGCGGCGCATCGTGCTGGTTTGCGCCAGCGGTATACGCGCCGCACAGGCGGCCAGCGAGCTGGCGGAGCGGGGCTATACGGACCTGGCGATTCTGGCGGCCAGCAGCAGTTAGCCGGCGGCAGGTTTTTCGGAAAATACTGGAATCCTGTGACTGTTATCACATGAGAAGCCACGCTAAACTCAACGCTTCTCATTTTGCTAAGGGATGATCGTCACAATGCTTTCACGTTTTACACTGGCTTCTTTAACCGCTGCCTTACTGCTTACCGGCTGCGCCCGTCATCACGCTGATGAGACTGCCAGCACCGCGCCGGCAGAGGTGAGTGCTGCCGCACCGATTGAGAACAGCAACACCGACACGCCCTTTGCCAGCGGACCTACGGTAATCAACGTTTCACACCTGGTTACGCGCACGGATGATGGATCGGCAGTGTATGTTACCGTTGACGGCCAGGAAGCGGGCATGCTGAAAAAAGGTGAGAATAAAGAGATCCGCGTGGCGGCAGGCAAGCATGAAATCGGCGGCTATGTACAGACGCTGTTTGGTTTTGGCAAAGTCACCATTCCGGGCGTTGATATCACCACGGATACGGCTAAGCCGAAACATGTGGTTTATTCAGTGACCCGCCAGCGTCCGCAGTTCAGTGAAAGCAGTACGCCTCCCGATAACTCCTGAGAAAGTGCGGTGCTGCAGCACCGCTCCCTCCCGCGATATTCATCTGGCTGTCTGACATCAGCTCAGCAGCGCATGAATAACATCAATGACATTGATTACCACAATAAACAGCACGAGGTGTGTGAGCAGGTTGCGCGATCGGGGTCTGGAATAAGACATTATCTATCCTGAATAGTTAGCCTGACAAATATGTGCTGTGGCTTACTATTACTGATTCAGAATAAGAATACCATGCCAGGCCATCTTAAACCGGAGGCGGACAAGGGTTATGCGTCAGGAAAAGCTGACCGGCTCTGGTTTGATAGCGTAAAGGCAGCAGAGAATAGAGAGGAATCCGAACGGGATTATTCGTGATGCTGGCGCTGATAAGCGTGAGAGTAGCGGTTAACCGCTGGCTCACTCATTAATCTTTGCCCGGCAGCGACACGCTGTTTTGCAGATGCTCATGTAAGTGATGGTGCAGGGCGCGAATCGCTGGCGAGAATTGCCTGCGGTGCGGACAGATCAGATGCAGTGGCGTCGCCTCACCTTTTACCTCAGGCAGAATCAACTCCAGCCTCCCCTGATGTACATCCTCAGCCACGTCCAGCCAGGACTTATAGGCGATACCCATTCCTGCCAGCGCCCAGCGGCGTGCGACTTCCGCGTCATCACACATAAGGCGGCTTTTTACCGTGATAAGCTGCGCGCCCTCCGCCTGCGGAAAGCTCCATTTATCATATACGTGGCCTCCCATCATAAACGGCAGACAGTGATGGCGGGTGAGATCGGTCAGCGCGGCAGGCCGGCCATGTTCAATAAGATAATCGGGTGATGCGACCAGTACCCGCCGGTTATTTTCAGCCAGCGGCAGCGCAACGTAGCTGCTCTCCTCTAATTTGCCGTAGCGAATAGCGATATCTACCGGATCGCGGAAGACGTTACTGACCTGATCGGAGAGTGAAAGGCGCAGCTGCAATCCGGTATGCTGACGGCAGAAACGGGTCAGTAACGGCAGCAGGATATGCCGCCCGATATCGGATGGCATCGCAATTTTCAGTTCACCGCGCAGTTCGTCGTCATGACGCTGCAGACTCTCGGCACCTGCCTGCATCAGCGCCAGCATCTCCTGTGCAAAAGGCAGATAGCGCTCACCTTCGGCGGTCAGCCGCAGACTGCGCGTTGAGCGCGCAAACAGGCGACGATCGAGATCGCGCTCCAGCCGCTGAATCGCCGCGCTGACCTGACCCGGCAGCAGGTTTGCTTCGCGCGCGGCACGGGAGAAGCTGCCCAGCGCAGCTGAGCGGACAAACAGCGTAATATCTTCGAGACGAACCATGACGTTTTTACCTGGCAAACCGGATTTTCACTCTACGAGTGAAAGTCTTCCCCTGCAACGTCGATTTTTCCATGCGCCATTGCCCGCTATGCTTGATGGGTATTCAGAAAATCTGTCAATCACCATGGAGATAAGGCATGAAAGCCATTGTTTATAGTCAGAACGGCTTACCCATTTCGGATGAAAATGCGCTGTATGACGCTGATGTCGCCAAACCTCAGCCCGGCGCCCGCGATCTGCTGGTCAAAATCAATGCCATTGCGGTGAATCCGGTCGACACCAAAGTACGTAAAGGCGCCGCCACTGAGCAGCCGCGCATTCTGGGCTGGGATGCCGTCGGTGTGGTAGAGGCGGTGGGTGAAGCGGTTACGCTGTTCCGCCCGGGCGATGAGGTGTTTTATGCCGGCGATATCAGCCGGGCCGGCAGCTATGCAGAGTATGGTCTGGTGGATGAGCGCATCGCCGGCCACAAACCGCGCTCCCTGAGCGATGCCGATGCGGCTGCGCTGCCGCTGACGTCACTCACCGCATGGGAGCTGCTGTTTGACCGTCTTGAGGTGCAGGCGGATGAGAACGCAGCGCTGCTGATTGTGGGCGCGGGCGGGGGAGTGGGTTCTATTCTCACCCAGCTGGCACGCAAACTCACCGGGCTGACAATTATCGGTACGGCATCCCGTCCTGAGACTGAAGAGTGGGTGCAGCAGCAGGGCGCGCATCACGTCATCAATCATCACCAGCCGCTGGCGGAGCAGCTGCGTGCGCTCGGCATCGACACGGTGAAATATGTTGCGTCGCTGACCCATACCGACAGCTACTATACGCAGCTGATTGAGGTGCTGGCGCCGCAGGGCAAGCTGGCGCTGATTGACGATCCGGAGACGCTGGATGCCATGCCGCTTAAGCGTAAAGCGATCTCATTACACTGGGAGCTGATGTTTACGCGCTCGCTGTTTGAAACGCCGGATATGCAGCGCCAGCATGAGATTCTGCAGCGTATCAGCCAGCTGATTGATGATGGCACCCTGCAGACCACCGCCGGGGAGCATCTTGGCAGCATCAATGCGGCTAACCTGCGCAAAGCGCATGCGTTGATCGAGAGCGGACGCGCGCGCGGCAAGCTGGTGCTTAGCGGTTTCTGATAACGTGATTCACCCGGCACGGAGCGGCCGCTTCGTGCCGGGTTTCAGTCAGGAAAACGTCACCCGCCGCCTTAAGTTAATCTGATGGCCGTCGTAATTTTCGCTAACCCCCTAACTATTATAAGAATTTGCTCTGCAAATCGCGGCTGCCGCTCTGGCTGAATGCTGCGGGTCATGATATGACTGCTCTCTGTGCTTTCAGCCTTCCGGAGAGAATTATGTATAAGCGAATTTCACTGGCTCTGCTGCTCTCGTACTGCGCTATTCAGTCAGCCGCGGCGCAACAGACGCTGCGTTTTGGCGTCGATCCCACCTTTCCCCCTTTTGAATCCAAAGCCAGCGATGGCTCGCTGCAGGGGTTTGACATCGATCTCGGCAACGCCATTTGTGCCCAGGCCAAAGTGAGCTGCAAATGGGTTCAGATTGGCTTTGATGGCTCTATTCCGGCGCTGCAGGCAAAGAAGTTTGACGCGATTTTGTCAGCCATGTCGATGACGGAGAAACGACGCGAGCAGGTTGCATTCAGCGATATGCTTTATGTCACCCCCAGCGCGCTCATCACCCCGGCTGACAGCGTCCTGACTGATGACATCGCCACGCTGCGCGGTAAAAACATCGGCGTAGCGCAGGGGACTATTCAGGAAACCTACGCGCAGACTTACTGGGCACCCAAAGGCGTCAGCGTGGTCTCCTATCCCAACCAGATGGAGATTTATCCCGATCTCGTTGCCGGACGGCTTGATGGCACGCTGGCGAATGCGGTGTCTGCCGATCAGGGCTTCCTGAATACCGCAGAAGGAAAGAAATATGTGAATAAAGTGACCCTGACCGATAAAGCCGTATTAGGTAACGGCGTGGGAATCGGGCTGCGCAAAGATGATGTCGCAAATCTTAAACTGATTAATGCGGCCCTGGCAGAACTGCACCGCAACGGTACCTACGATCGTCTGGCGCAGAAGTATTTCAAATATAAAGTTTACCCCTGATCGGGCTCTGTGGATCCGTTATCTGCCAGCAGGAGAATTATGCGTAACCTGACCGATTACCGCACGCAACGGGCCCGCTTCCTGGCTGCCGTTAAGCATAAAAAAGGGGCGCTGCACACCTGGCAGCATCCGTTATGCGGTCCGGCCGGTGAAGCGCTGTTTACCGATCTTGCCGTGATTGGCAACCCGCACGCCTCGCGCGTCATGCTGATTATCTCCGGCACGCACGGCGTGGAGGGATATTACGGGTCGGATAATCAGATAGAGTGGCTGAAAGATCTGGATGCGGCCCGCTTACCGGCAGAGTGTGCTGTGATGCTGATTCATCTGCTGAACCCGTGGGGAGCGGCGCATCTGCGGCGCGTCAATGAAGAGAATATCGATCTGAACCGCAATTTTATTCCGTTCAGCGCGCCGCTGCCGGATAACGCTGACTATGCACGCTATCACGCGTTTTATCACGGCGAGCGGGCAGAGGCGGATCGGCTGCTGGCTGCCGCGCTGCAGCGCGACGGCTGGCCGGCGATCAAGCGGGTGGTGGAGGCCGGACAGTATCAGCACGCTGATGGTCTGTTTTATGGCGGAGAGCACGCCACCTGGTCGCAGCAGACGCTGCATAAGATCGTAACCGGCCATCTGCTGCGGGCAGAACAGATCCTGAGTTTCGATCTGCATACCGGCGCAGGCGCATGGGGACACCCGATGCTGCTGGGCATTGCGCAGAAGCGGGCTCCCGCGCACGCCTGGGGACGCGAACTGTATGGTGAATGGCTGACGCTGATCGATACCGGAAGCGGGCAGGAGAGCGCCACCGGCGTCACGGCAACGGCCACCGGTTACGTCTCGCAGTTTCTGCTGGATCAGCTGCCGCACGGTGCCATCCTGCCGCTGGTGGTGGAGTGTGGCACTTACGCGGGTGAGGAGATGCACCGGCGGGTGCGGGACGATCACTGGCTGCACTTAGAGGGCGATGTGCAGAGTGCGGCCGGGCAGGCCCTCAAACAGCAGCTGGTTGAGGGATTCTGGCCACAGGACCGCGACTGGCGCGAGCTGACGGCATTCCGCACGCAGCAAATTTTCCGGCGCGGCTGGCAGGCGCTGCTGTCACAGCCGGCCATAAAACGTCATACGGGCGGTCTCTGACAAGGCAATTCCCGGCTGCGTATTGTAAGCGAGCACCGCCAGCATGCGGGTGATATCACCTTCGGTCGGCGTCACGCGATGGAGCGAATTGCGTCCGCGAAACAGCACCAGATCGCCCGCCTCAATCGCCAGCGCATCCGGCGTGCGGGCTTCATTGAGCACAGCGGCGACGCCCTCGTAGTTCATCTCGCCCGCGTCAGCATCGCGCAGATCGCGCACATACTGGAACACGCCGCCCGCCTGCGGCTTCTGCAGCAGCAGAGTAATGGCAAAGGAGGAGTTGTCGAAATGCCAGCCCAGCTCCTGCCCTTGTGCGGCATAGTGCAGGTTGATTGACGAGAGCGGATCGGCATAAGGATAGAGGGCGCTCTCGTTCAGCACCTCGCAGAGAAACTGTTTAAACAGCGTATCGTTGTACAGCTGACGCAGCGGTGAGTCGTGAGCAATCGCCTCATCGGTAATACAGCCTTTGGTGCTGATGACATCGCGGTTACGGGGATGATCTGCGCTCAATGTCTCGTCTGTTTTCAGCAGATAGACGTTATGGTTGCTGCGCGTATGCCAGGCAAGATGGCGCTGCGCGTTCCCTTCTGTAATGATAGCCTGCAGCGCTGCCGGCTGCAGAAACTGCCGCAGCACCAGGGCGCCGTGTTGTTCCAGCTGCGCGCGACACTGCGCGCGCCAGTCAGCGTCCGCCAGCGGATGCAGGTCACAACGTATTAATCCAGACATAGTGCGGTTCCCGATAGCAACAGTGTACTGAAACTCTACGTTGCTGCGGCGGGAATGCGTAACGATAAATCATTACTGCCCTGCTAAGGAAACGTTAATGTCCGTCAGTGCTTCGCGTCTGCCAAAAATCAGCCTTATTCTCGCGTTCAAAGCTGCTGCAGAGCTGGGCAGTCTTGCAAAAGCAGCCGCGCACCTGGCGCTGACGCCGGCGGCGATCAGCCAGCAGATCCGCCAGCTGGAGACGCTGCTGGGTCACGCTCTGTTTGTGCGCACGCAAAACGGGGTCATGCTGACAGAGAGCGGCCGGGCCTATCTGCGCTATGTTTCAGAAGCGTTTGATATCCTGCGGATGGGACAGCTCAGTCTGCGCCAGGCGGCCAGCCGGCCTGCGCTGACTCTGTACGCACTGCCGGCGCTGGCGTCAAAGTGGCTGATGCCGCAGCTGAACCACTGGCGCGCGTGCTGTCCCGCGAGCGACCTCTGCCTGCATGGCACCCATGCACAGGTCGATTTCAGCGCCACGCCGGCTGATTTCGCTATCGTATTCGGTGACGATCGCTATCCGCAGCTGGAGAAACAGCGGCTGTTTCATGACGAGGTGCTGCCGGTAGCCAGCCCGGCGCTGCTGCAGCGCTTCCCGCGCGATCGGCTATTTAACCAGGCGCCGCTGATCCATCTCGACTGGGGCAATGAGGGGCGTTTTCTGCCGGACTGGCAAAGCTGGCTGCAGGCGCGCGGCCACGGCGAACCCGCGCAGCAGCCCGCTTTCACCTTTAACCTCACGTCGCTGGCGATAGATGCTGCGGTTGCGGGGGCCGGGCTGCTGCTGGGCCAGCGGCGTCTTATTGCCGCTGAGCTGGCGCGGGGCGATCTGGCGATCGCAGATAGCTTCAGCCTGCCGCTCAGTAAGCCCTACTATCTCGCCTGGCCGCAGCGCACGCTGCAGCAGCCCGACGCCCGGGCGCTGATAGAGTGGCTCACTGCGCTTGCGGCCGCCTGATTTTACCCGCACGCTGTAGCCAGATAATCTGCACTGCTGCCGGAAGGGACGAGACTATGTCAGATAATAAAGATTGGGTTGAGCTGCGACGCGACCAGGAGACCGGCATTGAGAGTATCAACGCCCACTTCAGCGGTCACGCTTACGACGCACACGATCACGATGAGCTGCTGGTCGGGGTGACCCGGCAGGGACTGCAGCGCTTTAACTGCCGCCGCGCGCTGCATACCAGCACCCCCGGCCGCGTCATTCTTATTGAACCGGGCGCGGTGCATGATGGCCACGCGCCGGAGGCTGCGGGTTTTACCTATGTCATGCTTTACCTGCCGCAGCCGTGGGTGGCTGACATGATGCAGCAGCGCGGACAGGGAGATATCGCCCGGATCGGCGGCGCATTCCGGCATACGCTGACGGATGACGTGCAGCTTGCCCGCGCCACGGAAGAGGCGTGGTATGCCATTCACCAGCGCGAAGGGCGTCTGGCGCGCGATC
Source organism: Pantoea sp. RIT413 (assembly GCF_003057675.2). Lineage (NCBI taxonomy): Bacteria > Pseudomonadati > Pseudomonadota > Gammaproteobacteria > Enterobacterales > Erwiniaceae > Pantoea > Pantoea sp. RIT413. Next base: position 173,473 of record NZ_QBJB02000002.1, on the reverse strand, counting down.
AGACGCTGGAGCAGTTGATAACGCTTCTGTCGCGGCATCTTGAGCGGCGTCCGGAGCGACCTGATACGGTGGCACAGCGTCAGATGCTGCTGCTGCGCGACTATTTGCATGATTTTATGGCGCAGGATGTCGGACTCGACGAGCTTTCACGCCTGGCCGGGCTGGATCGCTTTCGCCTGACGCGCCAGTTCCGGCAGGCGTTTGGTCAGACGCCGCACGCTTATCTGGTACGCCTGCGGCTGCGCGCGGCGCGCGCGCTGCTGGCGCAGGGCGTGGCACCGGTTGAAGTCGCTGCCCGCACCGGGTTTGCCGATCAGAGTCATCTCGGCCGCTGGTTCCGGCGCGCCTGGCATATGACGCCGGCGGCCTATCAGCGGGCGTGCACAAACGTTCTATACGGCGCACCGCCGCATCAGGAATGATAGCCTTTTCCTTTCTGAAGAGAGCGTTATGCCATGTCTGACACCAAAATTGCCCTGATCGTACGCGATGATTTAGCCACCTGGCAGCGTCTGAACGTGGTGGCGTTTATCGCTACCGGCCTTGCCGCCGGGGCACCGGAGATGCTGGGGGAACCCTACATCGATGCGCAGGGACGTCACTATGGCCGGATCGCCGGACAGCCGATACGGGTGTTTTCCGGCAATCTCGCTGGCCTGCAGCGCGCGCATCGCCAGGGGCGGGAGCGTGAACTGACGCTGATACCCTATGTAGAAGCGATGTTTTCTACCGGCAACGACGCGGCTAACCGCGAGGTGTTTCTGGCAGAAAACGCGCAGGAGATGAATCTGGTTGGCCTGGCGCTTTTTGGTCCGAAAAAAGCGGTCGACAAAGCGATCAAAGGGCTGGCGCTGCATGAGTAGTCAGCCCGGCTGACGCGGCGTCATCCGCCGCGCACCGAGCCGCGCCAGATCACCTCTGCCTGATAAAGACGCGACGCGGGCGGCTCTCCATCCGTACCGGAGGCGCCATGCTCGCCCGATTCCGTGGCGCTAAGCCAGGCCACGGCGTCACGTGCAAACTGCTCTACCGGCTGTGCAAAGGTTGTCAGGTTATAGGACGCCCAGCCCGCCTGCGCAATGTTGTCATAGCCGAACAGGCAGAGATCGTCTGGCACCCGTAGCCGGAAGCGGTGACGCGCTTCATCCATAACGCCGCAGGCGATAAGGTCTGTCACGCAAAATATCGCATCAGGCCGATGCGCGCGCGTCAGCAGACGGTGTGCCAGAATCTGTCCGCTTTCATATGAGGTTGTACCAAATCTCTCAACGGTAACGTGCAGGCCAGCGTCTTGCGCAACGGCCAGAAACGCCGCTTCACGCTTCTGCAGGCTGGGCGTGCCGGCCAGCGAGTTAGCAAAGGCAAGATGGCGGCAGCCTGCGCGCTGAAAGGCCATAACGGCGGTTTCAGCAGCGCTTTGCGCGTCCAGATGAATGCTGAGCGAGCCTGGCAGCGTTTCATCGCGGTTAATCAGAATGATGCGCTGTCCGTGCCGGTAGCACTGGGCGGTGATGGCACGGTCCGGCATGCCTGACAGGATAATCGAGGCGTCGGCGCGGAAATTGATCGCCTGCAGCAGCGCGGCCGACACGCTGCTGTCAGAGCGATCGGTATTGATCACCATCGCCACTTTGCCCGCCTCCTGCAAAAATTGTGTCAGCCAGCGCATCAGCGTCGCGCGGTAGGGCGTGGCGATCTCTGAGACGATCAGGCAGACAATGCCGCTGCGGTTACGCACCAGGCCGCGTGCCAGATGATTTACGTGATACCCCAGCTCTTCTGCGGCTTTCATTACTCTGGCCCGCGTAGCGGCAGAGACGCTGGCACCCGGCGTAAAAGCACGTGAAACGGCTGACCGGGAGACTCCGGCCCGCGCTGCCACATCCTGCGCGCTGACGCCCGCTTTATCGTTATGCATGGTTACATCCTCAACTCCCGTCGCTTAACTGAGTCTGCCGCAAATTGCAAAGCTGTGCAAATTATCCTTCGGCTTAAATGTTGCATTTTTGTGACGCAGGCAGTCAATTGCAGAGTACAGCGTTTGACAGCCTATTTTCTGTCCGTTACTAATTTGCACACACGTGCAAATAACAATTAATGCGCACCCTCTGCCCGACAGGAGACTACTATGCGAACCCTATCCCTTGCCGTTGCTCTCACCCTCTCAGCGGCTGGCCTGCCGATAACCGCCTCAGCTGCAGGCAATCTTAATATGATCTGTTCAGCGGATGTCGTGGTGTGCGAACAGATGACGCGTATTTTCAGCCAGAGCCATCCTGACATCAAAGTGAGCATGGTGCGGCTGTCAGCCGGTGAAGCCTACGCTCGTCTGCGCAGTGAAGCGCGTAATCCGCGTACCGATATCTGGTGGGCCGGCACCGGCGATCCGCATATGCAGGCGGCGGCGGAAGGACTGACGCAGGTCTACAAATCACCGCTGCTCGATCAGCAGCAGCCGTGGGCACAGAAACAGGCGGAAAATGCCGGTTATCGCACCGTGGGGATCTATGCGGGGGCGCTGGGCTGGGGATACAACACGAAACTGCTGGCAGAGAAAAAACTGAAAGAACCCACCTGCTGGGCGGACCTGCTTGACCCGGCCTTTAAAGGCGAAATTCAGATCGCTAATCCGAATTCATCCGGCACGGCATACAACACGCTGGCCACGCTGGTGCAGATTATGGGTGAGGACAAGGCTTTTGATTATCTGAAAAAACTCAATGCCAATATCTCACAATATACCAAATCGGGTTCGGCACCGGTGAAAGCCGCAGCGCGCGGTGAAGCGACGGTCGGTATTGTGTTTATGCACGATGCCGTCGCCATGCAGGTTGATGGATTCCCGATAAAAACCGTTGCGCCGTGTGAAGGCACCGGCTACGAAATCGGCTCGATGTCAATTGTGAAAGGCGCACGCAATCTGGCCAATGCCAAAGTCTGGTATGACTGGGCGCTCAGCGCAGAAGCGCAGTCGCATATGAAAGAAGCGAAGTCATTCCAGCTGCCCTCTAACCGCACTGCGGAAATCTCAGAATATGCGCCGCGTTTTGAGAACATCAAACTGATCGATTACGACTTCAAAACCTATGGCGATACGGCCAAACGTAAAGCGCTGCTCGGCCGCTGGGATAAAGAGATCGGCTCTGGCGCGCAGTAAGCCCATCTATGCAGACAGATATTCCGGGCTGGTGCAGATCGCGCCAGCCCGCTCCCTCCCGTTCGAGGTGTTATATGAATGCACATAATCGCCGTCTGACAGGCGCTCTGCTATCGGGGGCCGTAGCGCTGGCGCTGCTGCCCTGGTACAGCCTGGAAGCGGGTTTTTTTGATACCGGCTGGATCCTGTCGCTCTGGCGTGATGAGGCCAGCGCGCCGGCGCTGTGGCAGCTCGCGGCACATCCGTGGCTGTGGGGCGCGCTGACGCTCTGGCTGTTATGCGGTGTCAGTGGCCTGCTGCCGGGCAGACAGCGCAGCGCGCTGCTGCTGTTATTCAGCGCGCTGGGGATTCTGTTTCTGGTGATTGAGGGCCATGCCATTGGCTACAGCGGCTGGAGCTGGCTGTGGCTGGAGAATCAGTTTGGCACGCTGGAACAGGGGCAGCCTGCAATGGGAGCTGGCGCAATTTTACTGCTGACCACCTTTCTGCTGCTTTTCGCCTTTGCGCTGGCCGAGCGCGGCGTGCTGAGAGGAGATGCCTTTGTGGTGGCAGCGCTGGTGCTGATCACCGCGCTGGTCAGCGTATTTGTGCTCTACCCGGTGCTGAGTATGTTTGTGGTCTCCGTACAGGACGTTGACGGCAGCTTTCAACCCGAGGGCCTGTTAGCTAACCTGCAGGATCCCTCAATCTGGAGCCTCTCCTGTCTGGCGGGCGGCAGCTGCGGGACAGCCTGGCGCACGCTCTGGCTGGCGCTGATGACGGCGACCGGCTCCACGCTGCTGGGGCTCGCTTTCGCGCTCGCCGCCACGCGCACGCCGCTGCCCTGTAAAAAAGCGCTGCGCATGCTGACCATTCTGCCCATTATCACGCCACCGTTTGTTATCGGACTGGCGCTGATCCTGCTGTTTGGCCGTTCGGGAGTGGTGACAGAACATCTGGCCGCGCTGTTTGGCATAGAGCCCGGTCGCTGGCTCTATGGCCTGACCGGGATCTGGATCGCGCAGGTGCTCTCTTTTACACCCATCGCTTTTCTGGTGCTGATTGGCGTAGCCGAGGGCGTCAGCCCCTCGCTGGAAGAGGCATCGCAGACGCTGCGTGCCGATCGCTGGCGCACCTTCAGCCGCGTTTCGCTGCCATTGATGGCGCCGGGCCTGGCAAACGCCTTTCTGATCAGCTTCATCGAAAGCATGGCCGATTTCGGCAACCCGATGGTGCTGGGTGGCAGCCACGGCGTGCTCTCGACAGAAATTTTCTTCTCGGTGGTAGGCGCCCAGAACGATCCGAGCCGCGCGGCGGTGCTGGCGATGATCCTGCTCTGCTTCACGCTGGCGGCCTTTGTGCTGCAGCGCCTGTGGCTGGGGGGCAAAAACTTTGCCACCGTAACCGGCAAAGGGGATGGTGGCCAGCACAGCCAGCTGCCGCGGCTGCTGCGCGGCGGCGTCTATGGGCTGGTGATCCCGTGGGGCCTCTTTACCCTGGTGGTCTACGGCATGATTCTGGTCGGAGGTTTTGTGCAGTCGTGGGGCCTGAACAGTGCGCTGACGATTGAGCACTACGTGCGCGCTTTCCGCGTGAGCATCAGCGACGGACACCTGCTGTGGAGCGGGGTGGCATGGAACTCCTTCTGGACCACGCTGGAGATAGCGCTGATCGCCGCGCCGCTCACCGCAATTGTCGGGCTGCTGACCGCCTGGCTGATTGTGCGCCAGAAGTTTGCCGGGCGGCAGACGTTTGAGTTTCTGCTGATGCTGAGCTTTGCCATTCCCGGTACGGTTATCGGCGTGAGCTATGTTATGGCTTATAACCTGCCGCCGCTGGAGATCACCGGGACGGCGATGATCCTGATCGCCTGTTTTGTCTTCCGTAATATGCCGGTGGGCGTGCGCGGCGGCATTGCCGCCATGAGCCAGCTCGATAAAAGTCTGGATGAAGCGTCGCTGACGCTGGGTGCCAGCAGTTTCCGCACGCTGCGCAAAGTGGTACTGCCCCTGCTGAAACCGGCCATCAGCGCCGCGCTGGTCTACGCCTTTGTGCGCGCGATTACCTCTATCAGCGCCGTGATTTTCCTTGTCAGCGCGCAGTACAACATGGCGACGTCCTACATCGTTGGCCTGGTGGAGAACGGAGAATATGGTGTGGCTATCGCGTACTCCACCGTACTGATTTTTGTCATGCTGCTGATTATTGGCCTGTTCCAGTGGCTGGTGGGTGAGCGCCGGCTGCGCCGCGTGGCGCGCCCGGTAGATGTCGCCGCTCCGCCCGTTGCTCCATCCTTAACCCAGGAGAGTGCTGTATGAGTGCCATCAAAGCAGGTTCCGTTGTATTTGAACACGTCACTAAGCGTTTTGCCGGGTTTAACGCGCTGCCGGATCTCTCGCTCACCGTGGAGCCGGGTACGCTGGTGACGCTGCTGGGTCCTTCCGGCTGCGGTAAAACCACGACGCTGCGCCTGCTCGCCGGGCTGGAACATCCTACCTCCGGACGGATACTGATTGGCGGGAAAGACGTCACCCATCTGCCCGCTAACGAACGCGATGTGGCGATGGTTTTTCAAAGCTACGCGCTGTTCCCCCATATGAGCGCGCTGGAAAATATCATGTACGGGCTACAGTCGTCCGGGATGACGAAGCGTGAGGCGCAGGATCGCGCGCGTGAAGGCCTGAAACTGGTAGGACTGGAGAGTCAGGGACAGCGTCTGCCTTCAGAATTGTCAGGTGGCCAGCAGCAGCGCATTGCGGTGGCGCGCGCGCTGGTGCTGGAGCCGCAGGTGCTGTTGCTGGATGAGCCGCTTTCTAACCTGGATGAACGGCTGCGTCGCCGGGTGCGGACCGATATCCGTGATTTGCAGCAGCGGCTTGGCTTTACGGCAGTGTATGTCACGCACGATCAGGAGGAGGCGCTGGCGGTATCCGACAAAATTATTGTCATGAAAGAGGGAGATATCGCTCAGCAGGGCGCGCCGGAAACGCTCTATCGCAGTCCGGCCTCCGAGTTTATTGCCGATTTTATGGGAGAGGCGAATATCCTGCCGTGTGAAGTTGAAGAGGTCGCAGAGAGTGAGGCGCTGATTCGGCTGGGAAATCAGCGCTATCGCGTGCCGGACAACGGCGTCCTCGCCGGCACCGCCCGTCTCTCCGTGCGCCCGCAGTTTATTACGCTCAGCACTCACCGCGCCGGGGCACTGACGGGGGAGATCACGCACTGCACCTGGCTGGGCGACCATATCGAATATGAAGTGACCACTGAGCTGGGCGCCTTGTTTATCGTCGATGCACAGATGGAGCAGCAGCTGCCGCTGGCGGCACGGGTCGGCGTCGATTTCAAACCACAGGGGCTGGCTCTGATTGCCGGCTGACAAGAGGAAGCGTCATGAGTGAGACAGTAAGCAGTGCGCTACAGGCGCGACGGGAGCTGGCTGAGCAGGTTGCGCGGGCGGGGGGTGAAAAGGCTCTGGCCTGGTTCCGGCAGCGCGATTCGCTGGTGGTGGAAACGAAATACGATCTGCAGGATGTGGTCTCACGCGCCGATCGTGAAGTTGAGCAGCTGATAGCAGAGCAGATCCGCCTCCGGTTTCCGCAGGATGGTTTTCTGGGAGAGGAGTATGGCCTGCAGCCTGGTTCGTCAGGTTATACCTGGGTGGTTGACCCTATCGATGGCACCAGCCCGTTTCTGAACGGTATGCCTAACTGGTGCGTGTCGGTGGCCGTACTGCACGAGGGGATACCGGTGGTTGGCATTATTTATGCGCCGGTTTATGAAGAGTGTTATGCCGCCTCCCTCGGCGCTGGCGCCACGCTGAATGGCACGACACTGCAGGTTGATCCCGCACGCACTTTGCAGAATCACGTGACAGGTTTTGGTGCAAACAGCCACGTCAGCCCGGAAGAGGTGGGCAGGCTGCTCGCGTCGCTGCTGGCGGCGGGCGGCAACTTTATCCGTATTGGCTCAGGCGCTCTGATGCTGGCCTGGGTCGCTGCAGGACGGGTGATAGGCTATTTTGAACCCTATATGCACGCCTGGGATTGTCTGGCGGGATATTGTCTGGTGAAAGAGGCGGGGGGCTGGTATCACCCGTTTAATACCGAAGGCGATCGCCTGCTGAAAGGCGCTCAGGTGCTGGCAGTGGCGCCAGGCGCTGAAACCGAGCTCAGGCAGATTGCCGGCGTGTAACTACCGTTAGCGGATGCAAATTATTGCATCCGTTTTTTAACGTAACCGGAACGCTGGTATGCCAGCATATTGCATCAGTAAATATCCGATTCATCAGGCTATTTTTTATTAATAAAAATATAACAAGAAAATATAGCGTAAAGGCGTGAAATAGCGCTTAAAAAACTCCGTAATTAAAATTGTATAAATTTGTCATCGCAAACCTTCGTTTTATTTTTGTTTAATATAGGTGCTATAAAAATGATTTCTCTTACACGAAAAGGAGAATATCATGATTAAAATTGATTATAACAGCTATCGTTCTGTAAAAGGCTTTAACCGCCGCGTACGCTTTCTTATTATGCATTACACTGCATTAAATTTTAACGGTTCAGTGAATGCGCTAACGGGCGCTTCCGTCAGCGCCCACTATCTGGTCCCGGATTTTACAGACAAAACGTATATCGACGCCGGATTTACCGATGAACGTATATTTAACCTGGTGGATGAGCACGAGCGCGCATGGCATGCCGGCGTCAGCACATGGGCCGGACGAACAAATATTAATGACTCATCCATCGGCATAGAAATTGTTAATGAGGCTAAAAGTAGCAGTGAAGGATTTATTTTTCCTCCTTATCCCGACAGTCAAATCGAGGCGATAATTTCTCTGGCATATAATATTCTGCAGCGTTATCCCGATATTACACCTACGCAGGTAGTAGGGCACAGCGATATTGCTCCGGGTCGCAAAAGCGATCCGGGCGCAAGCTTTCCGTGGCAGCGATTATATGAAGCGGGCGTGGGTGCCTGGTATGATGAAAGTACGAAACAGATGTATAGGGAGCGTTTTGCTGCCGGATTGCCGGATAAAAAAGAAATTATCAGCAAATTTAAAACATATGGCTATAACACGCAGGAGGCTGCATCCGCTCACGGCTATCGTGTGCTGGTCAGGGCGTTTCAGCTGCATTTTCGTCAGCAGGATTATGCGGGCGTAATGGATGCAGAAACGGCCGCAATCCTCTATGCGCTGGTAGATAAATATTTTGCTGGCTAACAGGCGCTGCTCTGCCGCACAGATAGCGGCAGAGCACGCTTCAGGATATGACAAACTCCTGATACCCGGAGTAGATCACATACACCGCGAAATAGCTGAAAATCAGCGCTGAGGCGAGATAAGAGAGCCTCAGCAGCTTCCCACCCAGCATTTTGCCGCCCAGCGCGCCGGTCAGGCAAATCACGCCGCTCCAGAGCAAACCTGCAATAAAGAAGCCGCTCAGGAATTCTGCCGTGGCGCCTGCTCCCTGGTTACCCATACGCGCAATCAGCGCGCCGCCCACGCTGGCAAACCAGAGAATGGCGGTAGGCGATGACATTGCCAGCACCACTCCGCGCCGGAATTCCCGTGACAGCGGCTGTCGGGGCGCGGTTTCAGCTGCCGGCATGGCAACAGACTTTATCAGCGCGGCGTAAAGCATACGCCCGGCAAACCCGATCAGTAGCAGGCCACCGCCAATCCATAATGCCCAGCGCACAGGCGCAAATTGCAGCACCATAGCCATACCCGCCAGCGCCAGCAGGGCATAGATCAAATCGCCAATGCAGGTGCCGACACCCAGCCAGAAACCCTGCAGAAAACCGCGCTGCATCGCCAGGGTCAGCATGGCGATATTGGCAAGACCAATATCGAGACATAAGGAGAGGCTAAGCAAAAATCCATTTGAAAACGGCAACATAGATCCGTCCCGGGCAGTAAAAAAGCTATTAAATCATCTCTGGCAGGCAGTGTTAATCGCAGAATCAGATTGTTGACTAACTCCTATAGACGGCTTGCAGAATCGTTGCCAGATTGCCCGTTTCCTGACTACGCTGTATCACACCTCTGGTCTGCAGGATAAACATAACGATGTCTATACCTTTCAAACCCGCTGCGTCTGGCGCATTGACGCCGCTTTCCGTAGCACTGTCACTGGCTCTTTTTACTTTTGGGGGAAATGTAATGGCACAAAATAGCGAAGATCAAATCGCCCTGGTGGGCACCTGGACCAGCGTGCCTGATGCTCCGGCGGCTGAAAAACCGGCGCAGCCAAGCGAGGGGCTCTACCGGCTGAAGCTGAACCGTGACGGCACGCTTACCCCGCTGGATGTGGTGAAGATGAAGAGTCCGTCATGGCTGGTGAAATCTGCCGACGGGCGTTTTCTCTATACCACCAACGAAGAGAAGGCAGGCAGCGTAACCGCACTGTCGGTTGCGGCTGATGGCACCGTAAAAGTGATCAACACGATAACCAGCCACGGCGATGAGCCAACACACGCCACGCTCAGCCCCGATGGCCGCTATCTGCTGGTCGCCAACTATTCCGGTAATAAAGGCGGTGCAGGCATTGCCGTACTGCCGGTGAACCAGGATGGATCGCTGGGTGCGCCGGTGCAGCACTTTCCGTTTGCTGAAGGCAGCGGCGTCGTGGACGAGCGTCAGGAGAGCGGACATGCTCATTCAGTCACGTTTACGCCGGATGGAAAGACGCTTTATGCCGCTGACCTGGGGGGTGACAAGCTTTATGCTTATCGCTACGACGCGCATTCAGCCACGCCGCTGCAGCCGGATCCGGCACGCGACATGACCTTTTCACCCGGTGCCGGGCCGCGTCATATGGTATTTTCAGCTGATGGTCACTACGCCTGGGTCATTGCAGAAATGGCGGCGGTGGTCGAAACCTGGCGGTTTACGGGAGAAAAACCGGAACGCATTGCGAGTACGGACATAGCGCCCGATAACGCTACGGCGGATCAGAGAAGCGGCGGCGCAATCATGCTCAGCCCGCAGGGCAAATTTCTGATTGTGTCCAACCGCGGTTCGCATAACCATCTGCTGGTATTCCGGATTGGGCGTGACGGCAAACCGGAGGCGCCCGTACGCTACCCGGCAGGCGGCATTGAGCCGCGGGCGTTATCTTTTGACGCCACCGGCCGCTATCTGTACGTGACCAATGTCTTCACTAACGCCATTTCGCTGTTTTCTTTCGACGAAGAGAGCGGCGAGCTGGAGGCGAAAGGGAAGGCGGCAGAAATTGCCACGCCAACTGATATCAAATTTGTGACCACAGAACGTCCCTGAGCGGCTAACGGATAGGCAACTGTTCAAGCGCCGTCAGCAGCGCATCAACTTTCGGTAACAGCTGCTTGCGGCGCGGCCAGATCAGCGACAGCGCAAAGCCGTCTGGCTGCTGCTGTGGGAGAATAATTTCGAGCTCGCCACGCTGCAGCGGCCCGGCGATGAGCCAGGAGGGCATCTGCGCCACGCCTAATCCGGCACAGACTGCCTGCACCTGTGCATCCACATCGCCCAGCGCCATACGATGCGGGACATTACGCCAGTAAGCGTGCCCCTCTGCGGTAGTCAGCAGCCAGGGCTTGGTGGTGCCATCAACCCGTTCATACATTACCGCCGGATGCAGCAGCAGCTCATTTTCCGTTGCGGGATAGCCGTGATGTGCCAGATAGTCCGGCGCTGCGCAAAATACCATACGTTCACGCCCGAGATGACGGCAGCCCAGTGACGCGGGCAGATCCGGCGAGCCGCCGATGCGCACGGCCAGATCGATTCCCTCCTCAAACAGATCGATAAAGCGATCGGAAAACGTCAGGCTTAGCTCCACTTCCGCGTGCTGCTGGCAAAAAGCGATCAGCAGCGGCATCACCGCCAGCCGGCCGTAGGTGCTGGGCAGGGCCAGTCGCAGGCGCCCTGACGGGATCGTTCGCTGCGCGGCCAGTACCGATTCCGCTTCGGCCAGCTCCTCCATGACGCGCAGGCAGGTCTGATAGTAGGCGCTGCCGGCATCGGTCAGCTTCAGACTGCGCGTGGTGCGCTCCAGCAGGCGTGAGCCGAGACGCGTTTCCAGCCGGGTAACGCTTTTACTGATCGCTGAACCGGTCAGATGCAGCCGCTGCGCCGCCGCAGCAAAGCTGCCGCATTCCACGCTGGCAACAAAAGGAACAATATCTTTCAGGCGATGATCGTGCATCTATTCATGAACTCAATTCAGAAATGAAGTGAATTTTTACCAGAGATAAGAACTGATTTCTCTATTAGGCTAAATATTAATAAACCGACGGGAGGATAATGATGAAAAAACAGGCACTCATTGTAGGGATCAGTGGCGTTATCGGACGTGCGCTGGCAGAACAGCTGCAGAAAGAGGGCTGGGACGTTACCGGCTTATCGCGCGGACGTGGTGCAGTACCGGATGGCTGCCGTAGCCTGACTGCTGACCTTACCGACAGCGACGCGGTACGCGATGCGCTGGCGCAGGAAAAACCCGATGCGCTGTTTTTCAGCGTCTGGGCACGTCAGGAAAATGAGAAAGAGAACATTCGCGTTAATGGCGGCATGGTGCGTAACGTCATTGAGGCGCTGGGCGAACGGCTGCAGGGTGCTCACGTGGCGCTGGTAACCGGCCTTAAGCACTATCTGGGGCCTTTTGAAGCCTATGGTAAAGGAGCCGTACCAGTTACGCCGTTCCGCGAAGAGCAGGGCCGCCAGCCGGTAGATAACTTCTATTATGCTCAGGAGGATGAGCTGTTTGCCGGGGCCGAAAAATATGATTATCGCTGGAGCGTGCACCGTCCGCACACCATCGTCGGCTTTGCGCTGGGTAATGCGATGAATATGGGCCAGACGCTGGCCGTCTATGCCACCCTGTGCCGTGAGAAAGGCTGGCCGTTTATCTTCCCCGGCTCGCCTGAGCAGTGGAATGGTCTGGTCGATGTGACGGATGCTGGTTTGCTGGCTGAGCAGCTGGTCTGGGCGGCTACAGCAGAAGGCGCAGCGAATCAGGACTTTAACGCAGTAAACGGCGACGTTTTCCGCTGGAACTGGATGTGGCCGCAGCTGGCAGCCTATTTTGGTATCGAAGCTGCAGACTTGCCGGCTCAGACGCTGCCGCTGGAAGAGAGAATGCAGGAGGCGGCTGAAATCTGGCAGGAGATCGCTGCACGCTATCAGTTACGTGAGGCGGATATCAGTAAGCTGGCGTCATGGTGGCATACCGATGCCGATCTCGGTCGCCCGATGGAAGTGTTTACAGATATGAGCAAAAGCCGCAAAGCAGGTTTTACCGGCTATCGTTCGTCCGTTGACTCTTTTATCCAGCTGTTCGATCGCCTCAAAGCGGAAAATATCATCCCGCGCTGATGCACTCAGGTTCTGCCGCCGCCTCTAGCGAGCGGCAGACGTTGCGCATAAACGCTATTTTTTACCGCACTGTTTTTATTTTGTAAAACTGACGTGCCTGGTCTGTTTTCAGCCTGTGAAGTTACGTGCAAAACGCACAAATGCCTTAAGCCAGCGGCAGATTAGTGCGGTTCGTTTATTTATTTTTAGTACCAGATCCTTACAATAACCCGCTGATACATTTCACCAGGTTATTGCGTTATGACAACACTTCTGAAAAACAACAACAGTGACACACAGCAACTTTTGGCCGTCATCGAACATGCTGTCAGCGATCCGGTTCCGCTGGTTCAGTCTCTGCCTGAGAATTTCTGGCAGCAAATTGAGTCGCTGGCCGTCGCCGCTGCAGAAGAGTAGCCATTGAGTCCCGGCTGGCTGTCAGAGTTAACCGGGACATCCTCTTTATCACTTCACAAGACGGCTGAAATTTTTCTTTTCCCTCCTCCTCTTTTCTCAAACACCCGCTAAAATTAGCTCGTTCAGCACGCGCGACCCACGGCACCTGTCAAAATTACTGTTTATCCTGTTTTTATACGTATAAACATGATGTTACCTTTATGTAAATTAAGGTAAATAACAGGGAGAGAGTGAGGATTTTCCCGCTGCGGGTTTAACTGTGCTGCTTTTTTACGGTATAAATCTTTCACCAATAAGCCGGGCGAAACGACAACCCATGACTATCACCGCAAGCCGTACTCTTTTTACCAGTCTGCTGCTCTTTACGCTGGCTGGATGCGCGAAAAAGCATCATGAAGCGCCTCCGTCTGACAGCGCTGAAATGAATCTCTCTGGTGATAAACAGCCCGATTTAATCCCGGTTATTGCTGCACTGCACGATCAGATGCACTCCTGGCAGGGCACAAAATATCAGTGGGGCGGCACGCAGCTCTCCGGCGTGGACTGTTCAGGCTTTGTCTGGCGCACGCTGAAAGATCGCTTTAATATTCCGATGGAGCGCGTGACGACACGTGAACTCATCGCCATGGGCAAGCCGGTCGATCAGGCCCATCTGCAGCCGGGCGATCTGGTCTTTTTCCGCATCAGGCATGAGCTGCATGTCGGCTTCTATGATACTGACCGCCAGTTCCTGCATGCGTCGGTGAGTCAGGGTGTGATGCGTTCATCCCTCAACAATCCTTACTGGAAGTCTGTCTATCTCCAGGCGCGGCGACTGCCCCGCGAACAGGGTTCGCAAATCAGCTTCAACTATAAAAACAAAGTCTGAGCGCTACCTGCTTCTCTGATCCAGGAATAACAGCCGTACCCCTCTCCGCCTGCTGAGAAAAACCGCCTGATGGCGGTTTTTTTACGCCTGTTTTTATTCAAAAAATATGAACATAAACGGCAAAATGCTTAGCTTTTAAACTCTCCTCAACACCTTTATTCTCTCTTCATCGCAACAGAGGTAGCGCTGATAGCGTTTCCGGAGTGATTCTCCAGCTGCTTTCTTAAGTGAAATAAACTGCTTGACTTGCTTGTGAATTTAGTTAGCAAGATCACAGTAACAGCATTAATTATCAAAATGTATATAGTTTACAGTGTTACTATATTTCTCATCAAAGGCGTGCGGCCTTTAAAACAGATATTAAGGAAAAGATTATGAAAACCATGAAAGCTCTCTCAATTGCTGCTGTAACCGCTCTGACCCTGGTATCCGGCGCAAGCTTTGCACAGAGCATCTCTGTGACCTCCGGTACGCTGGATGGTGCAGAAGCGAAAATTGCCGCTCAGGCGCAGGAGCAGGGCGCGCAGTACAAAATTACTGAAGCCAATACAAACAACCGTGTGCATATGACCGCTGAGCTCTATAAATAATCTGGCGTGAATAAGCGTTAAGGCCGCCTTCGGGCGGCTTTGCTGTTCTTATGGTTAAAAAATAACCAATCAATGGCGGCGTATCTGCCATGCGGCCTGCAGAAGGTTATCCACAGGTTTGCGCCTGCTCTTTTCACGCGGAATGTGGATAAACCCGCAAGCATAATCCATCCCCTTTGCCAGATAAGGCGCACTTAGCACTGTGCCGGGCCAGTCTATCTGTTCGCCTCATTTTTATTCTATTTTATTCCCTGACTGCAGAACGCATAGCAATGACACGCTTCAACGCGAAATTTAACCTTTAGTAACTTATTTCTGGTTACACATTATTGCGGCGCAACTCAGGTAATTCATTCGATATTCCGGAATTTCATTACTATATTCAGCATGAATGCAATCTGCATTTATTTTCGGGGATAAGAATATGCGTAAAATAGCGTTTGCTTTATTAACTGCCGGCGTGCTGTTATCAGCGACTGCTCAGGTTCAGGCTAAAGGCTGTCTGAAAGGGGCTGCGGTAGGCGGTGTGGCAGGGCATCTTAAGCATCACGGTGTAGCCGGTGCGGCAGCAGGATGTGCAGTAGGTCATCACATGGCGAATAAAAAAGAGAAAGAAGCGAATAAAAATACGCAGTAATACTTATTGGGCAGGGCGCTATTTAGCCCTGCCTGAGAACGCTCAGTGCTCCTCTTTATTTCCCTGCGTCCACGGATTAAATCCGGCGTCAGCAAGATCTTTCTCAGGCTGTTCAGTTAACATCTCCCGATAGAGCGCTTCAACTTCTGTACGCGCCCAGGGTGTACGTCGCAAAAATTTAAGGCTCGACTTTATACTGGGATCGCTTTTAAAGCAGTTAATATTGATCTTTTTTGCCAGTTCTGCCCAGCCGTAATGTTCTGCCAGCGCAGTCACTATCATTTCCAGCGTTACGCCGTGCAGAGGGTCATTTGAATGCATATCAGGTTGCGTCTCACAGGGCAAAAAGGGGCGCCAAGGTTACCGTAAACATACGGTAACCGCAAACCACCCCGCGGTGAAACGTGTTTGTCAGGATTGATCGACCCAGATGAGTTTATCGGTGGCAAAGCCCAGCTCCCTGGCAAGATTAACGTAGTCACGTTTAACCTGCTCCGGGATCTGCGGCTGGCGCGACAGTATCCACAAGTAGCTGCGATTCGGGCCGCTGACCAGCGCATACTGATAATCTTCATCCAGCGCGATAACGTTGTAGCCGCCGTAAAAAGGCCCGAAGAACGAAACCTTTAGCGCCGCAACGTCAGAGCGTCCGGTGAAATAGGCTTTACCCTCGCTTTCACTCCAGGATTTCTTCTCCGGATCGTAACCGCGATTGATAACAACCAGTCCGCCATCGCTGCGCTTTTTATACGTGGCGGTCACGTGATCTTTACCACGCTCAAAGCGATGATCGAGACGCGCAATTTCATACCACTTGCCCAGATAGCGCTGTGCATCAAAACCGGTAACCGGCTTAACACCTTTAGGCGGGGTAGGCGATTTGCAGGCCACCAGCGTCAGTGAAAGCGCGGTGACAGCAACCAGAGGCCAAATCTTCATTGTCTCTCCTTACACAACATCGTAAAAATCCCATGCTGAGTATAGTTAAGGATTGACGAGGCGTGGCGGGCGCGGGCAGATGCGTTCCGCCCGCGCCTTTGCCTGCAAGGACTATGGCGTTTTCTCGTCGTCCGCCGGGAACTGAGGTTCATCAATGGCAATCGACTTCCCGGACTTCAGCAGCTGAATATCGAGCATGACGTAAGTCATGGTGGTGATAAACAGAGAGATAACGCTGCCAATAACGCCGCTGGTGGTAAAGGTAAAGAAGTTATACATCACTACCCAGGTGACACAGATAAACAGCGCCAGCGCTACGCTGATAGCGGACTGTGAATAATTGGTTGCGCGCGCGCCCATTTCGTTGATCTGCATAATGAGGTTGCACCCTGTGTATTTCTCAAGTACCCAGATGCCCTGGTCCCAGCTGCGCAGACGACGCGCGCTGCCGCGTGTCACAAACAGAAACAGCAGTGAGATAAACAGGCCTGAGAAAGCGATCAGCACCGGTACTGCCGCCAGAGCATAAGCGATACTTTTATGCAGCGAATCCTGTGCCAGACCGGTGAGATCCAGGGTTAACGACGCGCCGAGTACGCCATATAAAAACAGAAACAGCACCAGATAGAGCGCGTTACGTTTCCAGTCGAGATCGGCTTCGTGGTTTTTCTGCTGACGAGCGATAACCAGAGCCTGCTGCAGGCGCTGCGCTTCAGCAGAGCTGGCGTCGATGGTGTCAGGTTCACTGCCCAGCAGTCGGTGGATAAAAGGCCGATCGGCCGGATCGATAATCACGTGCATAAGGGTTCCGCAAACAGAAGATAAGTGGCAACAGTGTAACAGTTGCCGGCTCGAAGTGATCGTTAAGGCGCGGCTGAAAGCCGTCCGGTGCACCGGTCTTAATCAGAGCGTACCGCCGGTTGTTGGCGATAGCGCATTATTCGGGTAACGTGGAATACTCACCGTTTTATTCATCAGGCCAGCCTGGACTGGCAGGAGCCTCTTTGATGTCAGCTTCCTCTTCACTTGTCGCGCTGATCTGTCGCGCGCCTGAAAATGCGGCAACCGCGCGTCAGCTCAGCGCATTCAGCGCTCAGCTCAACAAACGCGGCATGGTCAGCCTATTGATTCATGCGCAGTCACGCGAGGAGCTGCAGCAGGCGCTGCATAATGCCGCCGCGCTGCCGGTTACGCATCTGCTGTATCTCTCATCTGTCTGCGACGATGAGCAGACTCTGGCCGCAGAGATCCTGCCTGCGGTCGCGCAGCTTCATGCTGATGCACTGGCCATCGATCGCTACAGCGCCGGCGAAGCGCTCGCCCTGCTGCTGCTTTCGCAGGGGCATCAGCGGACAGGCTTTATGCACGCCGGTGACACGCCGGCTATAAGCCAGCAGCTGGCAGGCGTGAATGCCGCTTTGCAGACGCAGGAGAAAGAGATACAGCTTTTACTGACGGCCGGCAGTGAGCAGCGCGAAGCGGCGTATCAAAGTATGATGACCTACCTGAAGAAAACCCGTGCCGCTGAACGTATTAACGCGCTGGTGTGCAGCAGCGATGAGCTGGCGTTTGGCGCGCTACAGGCCGTGCGTGATTTTGGTCAGGGTGCGCACGTGGCGGTAACGGGCTATGGCAGCGTGCCCGAAGCGGCAACATCCACATGGCATCTTACCCGCTGGGCACCGCGCAGCGAGTTACAGATCGCAGAAACGCTGAACCGGTTACTGGAGCAGCGTGCTGACAGCAGCGTCTGGCAGCAGGGTGCACTGGAAGTGCGGCATTCCCATCAGGGAAAATATATCCCGGGCGAAATGTCGCAATGTGGCTGCGCGATTCGCCACTAAAGCGCGGCTCCGGACAGCATGAATGCGTATCCGGAGCCCTGCACTTAACGCAGCACGCCGCTGCTGTCAGCCTGCGCGGCACCGGAAGGCTCAATCACCACCGGAATACTTTTATACGCGGGAATACCGCTTTGCGTATCGTGGCTGTCGAGCGGCACCATGATATTCGCTTCCGGATAGTAAGCGGCTACCGAACCGGGCGCCATGTCATAAATCACGAGGGTCAGGTTCTCCATACGGCGCTGCGTGCGGTTGCCCTGCGGATCGAGCGCGGTCATATTGACCGTATCGCCGGAGCGCAGCTGCCGGCTCTCCGCTTCATCGGCAGAAATAAAGAGTACGTCGCGCCGGCCGGTAATGCCGCGATAACGATCGTTCAGCCCGTAAAGCGTCGTGTTATATTGATCGTGACTGCGCAGCGTGGTCAGCACCAGATCGTGACACTGTAGCGAACGCGGATCCTCATTG
Source organism: Pantoea sp. RIT413 (assembly GCF_003057675.2). Taxonomy (NCBI): domain Bacteria; kingdom Pseudomonadati; phylum Pseudomonadota; class Gammaproteobacteria; order Enterobacterales; family Erwiniaceae; genus Pantoea; species Pantoea sp. RIT413. Next base: position 155,228 of record NZ_QBJB02000002.1, on the reverse strand, counting down.
ATGCCCTGCATCACTTTAAACTGCGCGCGCTTCGACGGCGTCAGCCAGACACGTTCAGAAGCCGCGTTGTACAGGCGGAAACCGCCAGGCTGCATAACGCGCTGGTTAAAGTTCTCAAAAGCGGGGAAGACGGCCTCAATCGCATCACGAATGTTACTGTAGTCGCTGACCATTTTATCCCAGTTTACGCGGGAAGCCGGCAGCGTCGCTTTTGCCAGCCCTGCTACCAGCGCCGGTTCCGATTTTAGATGCGGCGAGGCAGGCTCCAGCGTGCCGCGCGAGGCGTGCACCATCGACATCGAATCTTCCACGGTGACGCTCTGGTCGCCCGACGCCTGGCGATCCCGCTCCGTGCGGCCCAGCACAGGCAGCAGGTAACTATGTTTAGCCATCAACAGATGAGAGCGGTTGAGCTTCGTCGCCATATGCACCACCAGATCGAGCTTGCGCATCGCTTCAAAGGTGATTTGCGGATCGGAGATCGCTTCAGCAAGGTTGCCGCCCAGGCAAAGCAGCGCCTTTGAGCGTCCGTCACGAATCGCCTGAATCGCCGCCACCGCGCCGTGCCCGTGCTGCTGCGGGGGCGTAAAGCCAAAGACCTTCTGCAGACTGTCCAGCAGCGTCTGCGAGGGGATCTCTGTAATGCCCACGGTGCGATCGCCCTGTACGTTGGAGTGTCCGCGCAGCGGGCAGATGCCTGCGCCACGCCGGCCAATATTGCCGCGCAGCAGTAGCAGGTTCGCAATCTGCTGCACATTTTGCGTGCCGTACTGATGCTGGGTGATGCCCATTCCGTAGCAGATAATGGTGTTTTCCGCGGCGGCGTAGAGGTGGGCAATATTCTGGATTTCGGCGATATCCATGCCGGAGACTTTCAGAATATGATCCCAGCTGGTGTCATCCAGATCCGCTTTCAGCGCCGCGAAGCCTTCAGTATGTTCACGGATAAACGTCTCATCCAGAACCGGCGGCTCGCCGGCTTCAAGCGCGTTATCATGCATAGCCAGCAGCGTTTTCATCACCCCTTTGAGCATGGCCGCATCGCCGCCAACGCGCACTTTATAGTAGGTTGAGGCCAGCTGCGTGGACCCCATCGAGAGCATTTCAATCGGGCTTTGCGGAGAGGTAAAACGCTCCAGCCCGCGCTCGCGCAGCGGGTTAATGGCCACAATTTTTGCACCACGCTTAGAGACCTCCCGCAGCGTCCCCAGCATACGCGGATGGTTGGTGCCAGGGTTGTGACCAATACAGATCACCAGATCGGCGTGATCGAAATCCTCCAGCTCTACCGTGCCTTTGCCGACGCCGATGGATTCAGGCAGGCCTACGCTGGTGGGCTCATGGCACATATTGGAGCAGTCGGGAAAATTGTTGGTGCCATATTCGCGGGCAAACAGCTGCCAGAGAAAGGCCGCTTCATTTGAAGCGCGTCCGGAAGTATAAAATTCCACGCTATCGGGATCGTCATAACCGCGCAGCAGCGCGCCAATCTCCTGCAGCGCGGTTTCCCACTCAATGGGCTGATAAGTATCGCTGACGGCATCATATTTCATCGGATGCGTGAGCCGGCCTTCACCTTCCAGTTCAAACGCGCTGCGCTGCCAGAGTTCGCTGACGGTGTGCGCGGCGAAAAAGGCGGGCGTGGTGCGTTTGCTGGTCGCTTCCCAGGAGACAGCTTTGGCACCATTTTCACAAAACTCAAACGACGAGGCGTGACGCGGATCGGGCCAGGCGCAGCCCGGACAGTCAAATCCCTCCGGCTGATTGACCTTAAATAACGCAATCACATCCTGTTTCACCGCCATCTGACGGCGAATGGCATCTGCTACCGCTTTCAGTGCACCCCAGCCGCCGGCTGAGCCGCCATAAGGTTTGATGCCGACATCCCGATTTTGCTCTTTCATGGCTGCTTATCTCGCGTAAAAAATTATCTCATAAGCCTGGAATAAGCTGCCGGGTCCGCAAGGAAACTATTTAAAACAGGTTATTTTAATGTTTACAGAATATTGCAGTGCTGCGATTGCTAAACGGGCATATAAGCGCATCGGATTCTCGCCTTACCGCTATAACATGCTATATAAATGATAATTATTATCAGTAAATTGATGCGGAACTGACAGAATGCACAACGGTAAAACTCTCCATACTGACTGCTGTATTGCAGGCGGCGGTCCGGCCGGATTGATGCTGGGATACCTGCTGGCGCGTGCCGGCGTAAATGTGATTGTGATTGAAAAACATGCTGACTTTTTGCGTGATTTTCGCGGTGACACTATTCATCCTTCAACGCTGGAAGTGATGCACCAGCTTGGTCTGCTGGATGAGCTGTTAACGCTGCCGCATCAGCGGGCTGAAAAGCTGCAGGCGGAAGTGGGCGGGGAAGAGATCACCATGGCGGACTTTTCCCGCCTGCCGGTGCGCTGCCGTTTTATCGCCTTTATGCCGCAGTGGGATTTCCTCGATTTTCTGGCGCGTAAGGCCCGCGCCTGGGACAATTTTACGCTGCTGCAGGAGACCGGCTTTGCTGACTTTATCAGAGAGGGAGACCGGGTTACCGGCCTGACGACGTTGCAGGGACATACTATTCACGCACCGCTTGTGGTCGGGGCAGATGGCCGTCATTCACAGGTACGCGCCAAAGCCGGATTGACCAGCCAGAGTTTTGGCGCACCGCGTGACGTGCTGTGGTTTTCACTTCCTAAGCATCCCGACGATCCGGCGCTCGGCATGGGCCATAAAGGACCGAAGCAGAATTTTATTGTGATCGATCGCGGTGACTACTGGCAGTGCGGCTATACCATCGAAAAAGGTGAGTTTGAACGGCTCAAAGCGGGCGATGTCGCTGCGTTTATTACGCGGCTTGCTGAGGTGGCCCCCTTTAGCGAAGCGCGGCTTCAGGTGCTGACGCACTGGGAGATGTTTCACCTGCTGTCGATCCGGATCGATCGGCTCGACAGCTGGTGCCGTCCAGGGGTGCTGTGCATCGGAGATGCGGCGCATGCGATGTCGCCCATCGGTGGCGTAGGGGTGAATCTGGCTATCCAGGATGCGGTGGCCACCGCTAATCTGCTCACGCCTTCACTGCTCAGGGGAAGGGTGAGCCTGAAAACGCTACAGAAAGTCCAGCGGCGGCGTCAGTTTCCGACGGTTGCCACGCAGTTTCTGCAGATAAAGATGAGCAGTAAAAAACGCACGCGCAGCGCGCCGTCAAAAGTGCCGCAGTTCATCAGCCGCTACCCGTTCCTGCGTCACCTGTTTGGGCGTCTTATCGGACTGGGATTTCGCCCGGAACGCCCGCGTCTGACCGGCAAAGTCTGAATTTCAGACAAAAAAAAGCCCGCGAGGCGGGCAGGCGAACGATAACCGGTAAACTTTCTCGTCAGCAACGCATTGCTGTTTAGCGTCACTATAATAGCAACGTTTCAGCGAACGTACGAATTTTGTTCGATGAGTTAATTTTGCTGAACAGATAAGTAATTTATGCAGCCGGGCCGGTTCAGGCTAATCCTTCGGTAATGACAATCGTTGCGTCAGCAATATCAGCACGCGCAGCACGCGCCTGCTGATATTCGGGTGAGTGGTAACACGCCACGGCCGTCTGATAATCGGGAAACGCGATTAACACATGCCGGCCATAGCTCTCGCCTTCCAGCGTCAGCGCCTGCTCGCTCCGCGCGAGAAATGTTGCCTGATATTTATTAAAGGCCGCCGGTGCAAGATCCCGGTAACGCTGATAGCGCTCAGCATCATGCACCGTCACGTGTGCTATCCAGTAAGCGGTCATGGTTACTCCTCCGTTGTCAGAATCGTTTTTGCCAGCTGCGCAGCTTCCGTCAGATGCTGTATCACCGCTTCTCTGGCCTGCTGCGGATCGCTGGCTTCAACTGCTGCACAGATACGCGACATACGTTCAAATCCGGCAACCTGGCGTTCAGGGCTGCGCAGCGTCATGGCGCGCAGCCGGCTGATACGGCTGTTGAGCCGCTGCACGATTTCCCAGGCGATATGATGCTCCGCAATCGAAAACAGCGTTTCATAAAACGCCTGAGACGCTTCAACCCGTTCAATATCGTCATGATGTTCAGATGCTCTGGCAATTCGCATCAGCCGGGTGTGCAGCTTCTGCTTATCTTCCGTTGTGGCTTTGCGGGCGCAATCTTCTGCAGCTGCAGATTCAAGCAGCTGACGTATGCTGTAGATCTGCTGCGCAATCTCCCAGGTGAGCCGCGCCACAATAGGCCCTTTTTTAGGCAGGTTTTCGATCAGTCCTTCCGCTTCAAGATAACGGATCACTTCCCGCACCACGGTACGACTGACGCCCAGCTCATCACACAATGAGCGTTCAACCAGACGATCGCCCGCTTTAAAATAGCCTGAGATGATTGCCTGTCTTACTTTGACCAGCGCCAGTTCCCGCAGTGTCACCGGCGTGTTTTCAATCCTTAAGGAGTGAATCGCAATCATGATCTTCCCTATTGTCCCGCGTTAAGAACCGTTGCGCGAAGCCCCCTGCGCGCGCTCTTTTTTACTATTAGCACTGTTCCGGCAGTTAACGCAACGTCGCGGACGTGGCTGCAACAGAGTCTGAGGTCATAAAGCCCTCAGCGGCGCTGTGATTTCGTCTGACGCCGCCATACCCGGAATTTGTTATTGCTCACATTTTTATCACTTATCGCTGAAGTATTCCCTTTTCCCGCGCGGGCTTTAAAAATAATGCAAATTTATCAATCACATGATTTTTTTCCGCTGCGCTGGCCTGCTTCACTTTTATGATGCCAGTCACACTCCGATAGCTGATTTTCTACCCGCTAAAACCTGCACTGGCAGCCCGCTAAAATGGCCCAGGACCGCGTCTGGCGCATCCTGGCGCATAAAAAGCAGGCAATTAAGGTATGACTGTATGATGGTATACCATGTTTTGACATCCCAAAAGTGGCGATGCTATACCCCTTTCACCAGTAGTAATTAACAAACCGTTAACTTGAAAGGGGTTTACATGCATCCGGATATTCGTAAAACCGTCGTCACCACTGAAACCGTGTATACCGATGGCGGCAAAGCGGCGGGCACGCCGCTGGTGATGATTGCGGCTGCAGCCGTGGTCAAAAATCCGTGGGCTGGCAGAGGCTTTGTTGAAGATCTGGCACCAGAAATCCGTGAAATGGCGCCGGTATTAGGCGAATTGCTGACCGGATTAATCGTTGAAGAAGCGGGGGGCGGCGATCGCGTGGTCGCCTATGGCAAATGTGCCGTTACCGGACTGAACGGCGAGCTGGAGCACGCCTCAGCGCTGATTCATACGCTGCATTTTGGTAATCACTACCGTTCTGCGGTGCAGGGCAAAACCTATCTGGCATTCAACAATACGCGCGGCCCGGCCAACACCCCGATTCTCGTCCCGATGATGGGAACAGAAGATGAGGGCTCGCGCGAACATTATCTGACCATGCAGTTCACCATCAATGATGCCCCGTTCAGCGACGAGATCGTGATTGCGCTGGGCGCTGCGCTGGGCGGCCGCCCGCATCATCGCATCGGTAACCGTTATCTTGATCTTAAAGAGCTTGGCCATGATCAGAAAAATCCAGCCGCTGTCTGAGGCGTCAGCGCAGGTCAGCTATCTCGAAGCGGGAGCCGGCACTCCGCTGGTGCTGATTCACGGCGTGGGCATGAATGCGGAAGCCTGGTTTCCCCAGATAGCGGTACTGAGCCGCCATTTTCGGGTTATCGCAGTGGATATGCCCGGGCATGGCGACAGCACAGGCTTCGGGCATCACGCGACGCTGACCGACTACGTTTCCTGGCTGGCAGCCTTTCTCGCCACTCAGCCAGAGCAGCGTTTTGCGGTTGCCGGGCACTCAATGGGTGCCCTGATCACCGCCGGACTGGCAATTGATTATCCGCACTCTGTCAGCCGCGCCATCGTCATGAGCGGCGTCTTCAGGCGCTCAGCTGCGGCCCGCGCTGCGGTCCTGCAGCGCGCTCACGAGCTGGCAAGCGGTGATGTCCAGCTGGATGCGCCACTGGAGCGCTGGTTCAGCGCCACCCCGGAGGAGCAGCCGCTGCGTCACAGAGTCGGCGAGTGGCTGCAGCAGGTCAGCCCGGCAGGCTATGCGCGCGCCTATCAGGCGTTTGCTGAAGGCGACTCGCTGTATGCCGATCGCTGGGCAGAGATGCGCTGTCCGGTGCTGGTCATGACGGGCGAACTGGATGCCAACTCCAGTCCGGAAATGACACGCCAGATGGCCGGCGCAGCACCTTACGGTGAGGCGGTGGTTATCGATAACGCCAGACACATGTTGAATCTGACCGATGCTGAACGGGTCACGCAAGAGATGCTCTCTTTCCTTGAGCCGGTTGCAGCCCCCGTCACGTCACAAGAGCCTATTCAGGAGTAACTTATGGACGCAGATAAACGCAGAGAGTTGCGCGACGCCTTTGGCGCCTTTATGACGGGCGTAACCGTGGTCACGACCCGGGATGCTAAAGGTGAGCCGATTGGTTTCACCGCAAACTCTTTTTCATCGGTATCACTCGACCCGGCGCTGCTGCTGGTCAGCATCGACAAACGTTCGGCTAACTTTGAACATTTTACCCAGTGCCGCCATTTTGCCGTCAATATTCTGGCAGAACAGCAGAAAGAGACGTCAAACGTGTTTGCGCAGAAAATTGCCGACCGGTTTGCGCGCGTCAGCTGGCATCGCGGAGAGCAGGGCACGCCGCTGATTGATGAGAGCTCGGCCTGGTTTGAGTGTTCGCTGCATCAGGTGATTGACGCGGGCGACCACGCAATTCTGATTGGTAACGTGCTGCAGTTCGCTTCCAGCGGCACGGCGGGTCTGGGCTACTATCGCGGCGCCTATTTTACCCCTTATCAGCAGGCAGAGTCGCTGATTAGCGGGCCGGATGTTGTGGTCAGTGCGCTTATCGAGTCCGCCGGTAAGGTGCTGCTGGTCAGGCAGTCAGAGGGGTATGAGCTACCGGCACAAACCATGCGCGGCCGCAGCGTCGATGAAACGCTGACGCAGGTATTCAGCACGCTGCAGATTGCCGCCAGTCCGGGCTTTATCTACTCCATGTGGGAGGATCGGCAGAAAAAGCAGCAGCATATTGTCTTTTTATGCGCTCAGCCCACCGGCGGTACGCAACCCGCAGTTGACCAGGGAGAGTGGCGCGATCTGCAGGATCTGGCTGCAGTACCGGTGGCTAACGGTGCGCTGCAGGCGCTGCTGGGACGCTACATGCGTGAATATGCGGCGGGTAATTATGGCCTCTATTACGGCGATGAAGCGCAAGGTTCGGTGCGCCAGTTCTCTGTGCCAGCCCATCAGGAGGTGGTATGAAGCTTTCTCTGTTTCTGCATATGGAGCGCGTCTCGGCTGATGATGCACAGGATAAGCTCTACGAAGAGATGATGACGCTGTGCGAAATCGCCGATCGCGGCGGGCTGCATGCGATCTGGACCGGTGAGCATCACGGTATGAACTTCACCATTGCACCGAACCCTTTCATCAATCTGGTGGATATTGCGCACCGCACCCGACATGTGCGCCTCGGTACCGGCACCATTATTGCGCCGTTTACCCATCCGATTCGCCTTGCCGGTGAGGCGGCAATGACCGATATCATCACTAACGGACGGCTGGAGCTGGGTATTGCGCGCGGCGCCTATGCGTTTGAGTATGAGCGTCTGCTGCCGGGCCTTGATGCCTGGGGAGCCGGTCAGCGCATGCGGGAGCTGGTGCCGGCAGTAAAAGCGCTCTGGCGCGGTGATTATGCTCATCAGGGCGAGTTCTGGCAGTTCCCGTCCACTACGTCCTCGCCGTTACCCAAACAGCAGCCGCATCCCCCCATCTGGGTGGCTGCCCGCGATCCCAACAGCCATGAGTTTGCCGTTAAGCAGGGTTGTAACGTGCAGTGCACGCCGCTGCATCAGGGAGACGAGGAGATTGTGCGCCTGATTACCACGTTTAAAGAGGCGTGCCGGGAATACGCTCCGGAGCAGCCGCTAAAAATTATGCTGCTGCAGCACGGTTTCGTGGCGGCGGATGAAGCGGATGCACAGCAGGCAGCGCAGGAGCTGAACCGCTTCTACCACTACTTTGGCGCCTGGTTTAAAAACGAGCGTCCGGTGACGCAGGGGCTTATTGCGCCACTCAGTGATGAAGAGATTGCCGCTAACACTTATTACAGCGCGGAAAAAATGCGCCAGAACCTGGCTATCGGTACGGCGGACGAAGTGATCGCCCGGCTGAAAAACTATGAAGCACTGGGCTATGACGAATATGCGCTATGGCTCGACAGCGGTATGACCTTTGAGCGCAAAAAAGCTTCGCTGATGCGCTTTATTGAGCAGGTCGTTCCGGAATTCCACTAAGCGGAGAGAGAGATGGACGCGTTTAAACTCTATATTGACGGGCAGTTTGTAACCGGCGCAGCCTCGTTCACATCCCTGAATCCGGCGACCGCAGAGCCCTGGGCAACCATCGCCGGCGCAGAACAGCAGGAGACTGACCGCGCGGTGGAGGCGGCTGCCCGCGCGTTTACGTCAGAGGCATGGCGCGCGCTTACCGCCAGCGCGCGCGGTAAACTGCTGCTGCGGCTGGCCGATCTGATTGAGCGGGATGCGGCGCGGCTGGCACGCATTGAAACGCTGGATACCGGCAAAATTATTCGCGAGACGCAGGCGCAGATCGCCTATGTGGCGGAGTATTACCGCTATTACGCGGGCATGGCCGACAAAATGGAGGGGGCCACGTTAAGTATCGATAAGCCCGATATGGAAACGTGGGTCAGACGTGAGCCGGTGGGCGTGGTGGCGGCAATCATCCCCTGGAACAGCCAGCTGTTTCTGTCAGCGGTTAAAATCGGCCCGGCGATCGCCGCTGGCTGTACGCTGGTAGTGAAGGCAGCAGAGGTGGCTCCGGCTCCCCTTCTGGCGCTGGCAGAACTGATTGATGAAGCGGGTTTTCCGCCCGGCGTGATTAACGTCATCACCGGCTTTGCTGAGCAGTGCGGTGCACGGCTCACCGCACACCCGCTTATCGATCATATCGCATTTACCGGCGGCGCAGAAACCGCACGCCATATTATACGCGGCAGCGCGGAGAATCTCGCCAGCACCTCACTGGAGCTGGGGGGCAAGTCACCGTTTATTGTTTTTGCCGATGCCGATCTGGAGAGTGCGGCGAACGCTCAGGTGGCTGCGATCTTCTCAGCCTCGGGTCAGAGCTGCGTTGCAGGCTCGCGCCTGCTGGTAGAAGCCAGTATTAAAGAGGCGTTTATTGAAAGGCTGGTGAGTAAAGTGCGCAGCATTGTGATCGGCTGTCCGCAGCAGCCTGAAACGCAGTTTGGCCCGCTCTGCACGCTGCGCCAGAAACAGAACATTGAACAGGTCGTCAGCCGCACGCTGGAGCAGGGCGCTAAGCTGATTATCGGGCATGAGCCTGTTCACAAGCCTGGCTTCTATTATCCGCCTACTATTCTTGATTGCAGCAGCGTACCGGCAGCAGAGAGTGTCGTGCAGGAGCTGTTTGGTCCGGTGCTTTCGGTGCTGACTTTCAGCGGGGAAGCGGACGCGCTGCGGCTGGCTAACGGCACCGAATATGGTCTTGCCGCCGGCGTCTTTACGCAAAATCTGACGCGCGCGCATCGCATCACGCGCCAGCTGCGCAGCGGTGTGGTCTGGCTGAACACCTATCGGGCAGTCTCACCGCTGGCACCCTTTGGGGGCTATGGCAAATCAGGATTCGGGCGCGAGGGCGGCACTGACGCCGCGCTGGAGTACACCACAACCAAAACGGTATGGCTGCGCACCAGCGATGAGCCCATCGACGACCCATTTATCATGCGTTAATTCCCTTTCCGGCGCTGGCCATTCACATCCCCGCCCGCCGGATCGCTAAGTATCAGGAGTCTTACCGCCAGCAGTTTCTCCTGCGAGAAGACGAGACGCACATCGTCGGGATGGCTATGGCATGACAACGCCAGTGATGTATCTGCAACACATAATAATTCTGCATCTCAACTGGAGGGTAAGGTGGAAAAATCATCACGTCAGGGGCCGTTTATCGAGAACAAGTCGGTGGATTATGTGCCGGTGTCTGAGCGGCACGGCAAATCGCACAGCCTGTTCACGCTCTGGTTCTGTACCAATATTGCTCCGCTGGCGGTGGTCAGCGGGGCGATCGCAACCGAAACGTTTCATCTTAATGTAATTTCCGCGCTCTCTGCGATTATCGCCGGCCATCTCTTTGGTGGCATCTTTCTTGCGCTGACCTCAGCGCAGGGGCCGAAAACCGGCATTCCGCAGATGGTACAGAGCCGCGCGCAGTTCGGGCGCTATGGTTCGCTGCTGGTAATCAGTTTTACTACCGTGATCTATCTGGGGTTCTTTATCTCCAATATCTCGCTTTCGGGCCGGGTAATTAACAATGTCATTCCGGCGCTGCCGGTGGCGAGCGCAACGATTTTAGGCGCCGTGCTGGCAACAGCGATCGGCGTGATAGGTTACCGCTTTATTCACCGGATCAATAAAATTGGCGCATGGATCATGGGCGCGGCCCTGCTGCTGGGACTGACGCTGATGCTATCGCAGCCACTACCGGCAGACTTCTGGCAGCGCGGATCGCTGAGCGCGGCAGGCTGGTTCGGGACCTTTTGCATTGGTGCGGTGTGGCAAATCAGCTTTTCACCTTATACCTCAGATTATTCGCGCTATCTGCCTGCGGATGTGGGGATCGCCCGTCCTTTCTGGGCGACTTACCTCGGCGCCTGCGGCGGAACTATCCTGGCGTTTGTCTTTGGCATGATGGCCGTCAGTATTGCTCCGGCGGATGACGCCATGATGGCGGTGCGTCATGCCACCGGCTGGCTGGGACCGCTGCTGATGATCCTGTTTCTGGTGAATATCATCTGTCATAACTCCATGAACCTGTACGGGGCGGTGTTATCGCTGATAACGGCCGTGCAGACCTTCCGTCCGCACTGGACGCCGGGGGCGGCGGTGCGGCTGGTGGTGTCCGCTCTGGTATTGACAGGCAGCATTTTGATTGCGCTGGCGGCGTCGCAGAACTTTGTCGCATTTTTTATCAACCTGATTCTGGCGCTGATCGCCGTACTGATCCCGTGGATTGTGATCAACCTGCTCGACTTCTACTACGTCAATAAACAGCACTACGACGTGGCAGCCATATTTCAGGCGGACGGAGGACGCTATGGGCGGCTTAATACACAGGCGCTGCTGGTCTATTTTGCCGGGATCCTGGTGCAGGTTCCTTTCATCGAAAATGCGTTTTTCTCCGGTCCCTATGCAAAACTGATCCCGGGCGTGGATATCTCATGGATTATCAGTCTGGTTGTAACCAGCATCGCCTATCCGCTGTTTCATCGCAGGCATCAGCCGGTATTGACCGTACTGCCTGAAAGCAAAGTGTAATAACCGGGCAGGGATGCCCCGGTCTGCTTCCCGCTTTAGCAACGAACGTGCTGTTGTCTGCGACCTTCTCATGCACGGCAACCGCACGCAACAGAGGTGCGATTTATGCGGGATACCTGCTAACATAGCGCGCGGCAGCGTCGCGCTGTCGTCTGGTTAACCCGGTATAAATATTATGATTACGCCGTGCGAATAACGCGCGGCGAATGGAGCTATGGCACTAATGTTGCAAGATTTAGGCATTATCGATTTATGGACGTTTCTGGCAGGTGCGCTGGTGATTATTCTGTTACCCGGCCCGAACAGCCTCTATGTTTTACGCACCGGCATGGGCCGCGGCATGAAAGCTGCGTCTAAAGCGATTGCGGGCGTCATGGCAGGCGATCTGATCCTGATTTTTCTTGCCTGGGCAGGGGTTGCTACGCTGATCCGCACCAGCCCGCACATTTTTATGATGGTGCGCTATCTGGGCGCGATGTTTTTACTTTATCTGGGTATCAAAATCATCATGGGCGCACTGCGCCAGCGCGCGGATGCGCAGCCTGCTGAGCCGGTCAAAGCAGAAAACTACTTTCTGCGTGCGGTACTGCTGGGGGTGACTAACCCTAAAGCTATCCTGTTCTACGTCTCTTTCTTTATTCAGTTTATCGACCCCAAAGTCACTCATACCGCGCCGGCGTTCGCCACGCTGGGTGCGCTGATCCAGCTTATCAGCTTCAGCTACTACTCCGTGCTGCTGGTGGCGGGCGCGGTGATGGTCCGCTTCCTGCGCAGCCGCACGCGGCTGGTTAAATTTGCCAACATGCTGACCGGTATGCTGTTCTTTGGTTTTGCCGTCCGGCTGGTGAGCGCCCAGAGCTGATGGCAAACACGCACGCTGCGGAGAGATAAATGATAGCCAGACAACGTCAGGCGGATGCCCTGCTGGTGAGCACCACGCTCATCGCGGCATTTGGCTGGATCTGCTCACGCGAAGCGATAGCTGGTATGCCCGCGCTGGCCTTTGTTGCGCTGCGCTTTCTTTCGGCCAGCGTGGTACTGCTGCTGCTGTGCCGTGCCGCCGAGCTGCGCCATACGCTGCGGAATATCAGGCCGGTTCTGATGAGCGGGCTGCTGCAGTCTGCTTATATGCTGCTGTGGATTTATGCCGTCGCCACCACGCGCTCGCTGGGTGAGGGGGCTTTTATTATGAGCCTCTCAATGCTGTTTGTGCCGCTTTTTGCCTGGGTTATTCTGCGCAGCCGGCCGGCGCGTGCGTTCTGGCTCTCCCTGCCGGTGGGCATCGCGGGGCTGGCGCTGCTGACGCTCAGGCAGGATCTCCATTTTGAACTGAGCCAGCTCCTGTTCCTCGGCGCCGCGCTGGTTCAGGCAGTCTACTTCTGTTTCACCACCCGCTTTGCCGCGACGGTCCCTGTCTGTCCGCTGGCCACGGTACAGCTCGCCTGCACCGGCGCGGTAGCAGGCGTGCTGTCGCTGCTCTCTGAAAGCTGGCCGCAGGAGATCACGCTGGCTTCCTGGAGCTGGCTGGCGGCCAGCGCGCTGCTGGCGACCAGCCTGCGCTTCTGGCTGCAGCTGAAAGGACAGAGCATGACCAGCGCGGCAAATGCCGCACTGATCATGATCCTGGAACCGCTGCTGACGGTGCTGGCGGCGGCCCTCTGGTATGGCGAAGCGATGTCGGCCCGGCAGATGCTCGGCTGCCTGCTGATATTACTGTCGCTGCTCTATTACCGTCTGCAGCAGGCGAAAGCGCTGGCGTAATCGCTTAAGCAAGGCGATACAGCGCATCGCTTACCGCATTAAACAGCCTGTCAAGTTCGTCAGGCTGAGCAGAAAACATCGGACCAAACTGCAGCGTGTCGCCGCCAAAGCGAACATAGAATCCCGCCTTCCATAACAGCATGCCCGCTTCAAAAGGGCGCAGCGTGGCATCACCTTCACGCGGCGCCAGCTGAATCGCCCCGACCAGCCCGCAGTTGCGAATATCCACCACGTGCGGACAACCGCGCAGCGCGTGGAGCTGCTGTTCAAACAGCGGTGCCAGTTCAGCCGACTGCGCTATCAGCGACTCCTTTTCCAGCAGGTCAAGCGTGGCGATAGCCGCTGCGCAGGCGACCGGATGGGCGGAATAGGTATAGCCATGCGCAAACTCCACCGCATGCTCTGGCAGCGGCTGTGACATATAGGCGTGATAGATTTCGCTGCTGGCGGCCACGCCCCCCAGCGGGATGGCGCCGTTGGTGATCTGCTTGGCAAAGTTAAGCAGATCCGGCGTCACGCCAAAGTACTCTGCGCCGGTCCAGCGTCCCATGCGGCCAAAGCCGGTGATCACCTCATCAAAAATCAGCAGGATGTTGTGCTGCGTGCAGATCTCACGCAGGCGCTGCAGATAACCCCGTGGCGGAATGATGGCTCCGGCGGAGCCGGAAAGCGGCTCAACAATCAGCGCGGCGATGTTTGACGCATCGTGCAGCTCAATCAGTTTCAGCATCTCATTGGCCAGCGCCTCGCCTCCGGTTTCAGCCTGACCCGGCGTGAAGGCGAGGTCGCTTTGCAGCGTATGCGGCAGGTGATCCACATCCATAAACTGACCAAACATTTTGCGGTTGCCGCCAATGCCGCCGAGGCTGGTGCCGGCGATGTTCACACCGTGATAACCGCGGGCGCGACCGATCAGTTTGGTTTTGGCCGGCTGGCCTTTGGCGCGCCAGTAGCCGCGCGCCATTTTTACCGCGGTGTCTGCCGCTTCAGAACCGGAGCCGGTGAAAAAGATATGGTTGAGATCGCCCGGCATGTACTGCGTGATACGTTCTGCCAGCTGAAACGAGAGCGGATGGCCATACTGAAAGCCGGGGGAGTAATCAAGCACGCCGAGCTGCCGGCTTACCGCCTGCTGGATCTCACTGCGCGTGTGGCCAGCGCCACAGGTCCACAGCCCTGACAGACTGTCATAAATGTGTCGCCCTTGATCATCGGTAAGCCAGCGTCCCTCCGCTGCCACGATAAAGCGCGGATCGCGCTGGAAATTACGATTGGCGCTGGAGGGCATCCAGTGCGACTGCAGGTTCAGGGAAGCGGTATCTATGCGTTCGGACATGGCGGGTTCTCCAGAGTGTATAGCCAGAGTTTGCAATCAGGCATCGGTTAAGTTAAATGCTAATTAACTTAAGTTTAGTCAGCGGAAAACTCACCTGAATGAAACCTAAAACCCTGGCGCAGGTTACCGATTTCGATCTGCGTCTGCTGCGGCTGTTTAAAGTCGTTAGCGAATGCGGCAGCTTTACGGCTGCCGAGAGCAGGCTGGGCATTACCCGTTCGGCGATCAGCCTGCATATGAGCGATCTGGAGAAGCGTCTCGGGATGCGGCTCTGTCAGCGCGGAAGGGCGGGATTTGCCCTGACGGATGAGGGGCGCGAGATCCTGCGCCACAGCGCCAGCCTGATGGCGGCGGTTGAGGATTTTCGCCAGCAAATAAATCAGATGCATAAACAGCTGCGCGGTGAACTTAATATCGGCATTATCAATAATCTGGTGACGCAGCCGCGTATGCAGATTACGCAGGCGCTGGAAGCGTTACGCGAAAAGGGTGCGGAAGTCCGCATTAATATCAGTATGCTTACGGCCGCTGATATTGAGCAGGGTTTGCTTGACGGACGTCTGCACGTGGGCGCGCTGCCCTATACCGCGCCGGTGTCGGGCCTGGTCTATATGCCGCTCTATGAAGAGATCTCCTGTCTTTACTGCAGCAGTACGCACCCGCTTTTCAGCCAGGCGCATGAGGCGGATCCAGCGGTGCTGCATCGCTATGAAGCGATAGCGCCTGGCTACCGTCTGAGCGCGGAAGCCGCTGCCCTGCATCGGTCGCTTAACTGTACGGCCACAGCCTCTGACCGGGAAGGTATCGCTTTTCTGATCTTAACCGGACGCTATATCGGCTTTCTGCCCGATCACTATGCGGCACGCTGGTGTGAGCTGCAGCAGATGCGTGCAATTGCGCCTTCGCGGCTGCGCTTCGGCAGCCAAATCGCGATTGTGACCCGGCAGGGAGAGCGCCGGAATGCCATTCTGCAGCATTTTCTGGCAGCAGCAGGCGCGGAAAATGAAGCTGCCACACTATCATAATTACAACATACTGTTAGTTGATTAACTAACTCGTTCAGCTTCAGTGTCGGCTGGTCCGATCGGGCATTCGTCGTGGCATGTTTCACAGCGAGGATAAGACGGTATGAAGCAGGGCAGCATTGCGCTGCCCTGCAGAGAGGTTATGCCCGTACAGGCTCACCGCGCACCGGGCGCTCGCCGGCAACATAGTAGTCGGCAGTGCTGCGTGGCAGCGGATCGCGACCGCGAATGTTATCCGCAATCTTCTCGCCAATCATAATGGTTGTCGCATTCAGGTTGCCGGTGATGATCAGCGGCATGATGGAGGCATCGACCACGCGCAGCCCCTGCAGGCCATGCACGCGACCTTCACCATCGACCACGGCCATCTCATCGCTGCCCATTTTACAGGTGCCGCAAGGGTGGTAAGCGGTTTCACCGTGGTTACGCACAAACTCATCCAGCTGCTCATCGGTCTGGCAGTCGATTCCCGGACTGATTTCGCGACCGCGATATTTATCCAGCGCCGGCTGGTTGATGATTTGACGCGTAATGCGAATCGCATCGCGGAACTCATGCCAGTCCTGTTCATGCGACATGTAGTTGAACAGAATGGCCGGATGGCGGCGCGGATCGCGTGATTTGATCCGCACGTGACCCCGGCTTGGCGAGCGCATAGAGCCAACATGGCACTGGAATCCGTGCGCTTCAACCGCGTTAGAGCCGTTGTAGTTAATGGCAACCGGCAGGAAGTGATACTGGATGTTAGGCCAGTCGAACTCTTCCCGGCTGCGAATAAAGCCGCCGCCTTCAAACTGGTTGCTGGCGCCGACGCCGGTACCGTTGAACAGCCATTCGGCGCCGATTTTCGGCTGGTTCCACCACTTCAGCGCCGGATAAAGAGAGACCGGCTCTTTGCACTCATACTGCAGATACATCTCCAGGTGGTCCTGCAGATTCTCACCCACGCCGGGCAGGTCGTGCACGACCGGAATATCAAACTGCTGCAACAGCTCTGCCGGACCGACACCTGAACGCTGCAGGATCTGCGGCGAGGCGATGGCGCCAGCGCACAGCAGTACTTCACGCCGCGCATAGACCGTTTTCGGGGTGTTACTGCCGCCCTCAAGGTATTCAACGCCGGTCGCGCGCTTGCCGTCAAACAGAATGCGATCGGTGGTCGCATGGGTAATGATCTTCAGGTTCGGACGCTTTTTCGCGGTATCGAGATAGCCGCGTGCCGTGCTGGAACGGCGGCCTTTTGGCGTAACAAAGCGATCCATCGGGCCAAAGCCTTCCTGCTGATAGCCGTTCAGATCGTCGGTGCGCGGATAACCCGCCTGCACGCCTGCTTCAATCATTGCCGCAAACAGGACGTTGTTATCCGGCTTACAGGTGGTGATGCTGACCGGACCTTCGCCGCCGTGATAGTCATTTGCGCCGATATCACGCGTTTCTGACTTGCGATAGTAGGGCAGGCAGTCGAGATAGCTCCACTGCTCAAGACCGGGCGCTTTGGCCCAGTTGTCGAGGTCCATCGCATTGCCGCGGATATAGCACATGCCGTTGATCAGCGAAGAGCCACCCAGCCCTTTACCGCGCCCGCACTCCATGCGGCGGTTATTCATATAAGGTTCCGGCTCGGTCTCATACGCCCAGTTGTAGCGCTTACCCTGCAGCGGGTAAGCCAGGGCCGCAGGCATCTGAGTGCGGAAGTCAAAGCGGTAATCGGGTCCACCCGCCTCCAGCAGCAGTACGTTGACATTGCTATCTTCGGTCAGACGGGTAGCCAGTACGTTTCCTGCGGATCCGGCTCCGATAATGACGTAATCAAATTCCATTAGTCGCTCCTCAGGTAAGCTCAATTAAAATACTGACTGAAAACGGGTCATTTCGATCTGCACCGATTTAACCTGGGTGTAATTCTGCAGCGTCATCACGCCGTTTTCACGGCCGATGCCGGAGTGCTTATAGCCGCCTACCGGCATTTCAGCGGCGGATTCACCCCAGGTGTTGATCCAGCAAATACCGGCTTCAATCTGGTGAATAACGCGGTGCGCGCGGTTAAGATCCTGCGTGACCACGCCCGCGGCCAGACCATATTCGGTGGCATTAGCGCGACGCACGACCTCTTCTTCGCTCTCATAGGTGAGAATGGACATTACCGGGCCAAAAATCTCTTCCTGTACGATGGTCATTTCGTCGCGGCAGTCGGTAAAGACGGTTGGTTCAACCCACGCGCCCTGATCAAATTCAGCGCCGCTCATGCGCTTACCGCCGCACAGCAGCGTAGCCCCTTCGCTGATGCCCGATTCGATATAGCGCATTACGTTGTCGCGATGGGCAAAGCTCACCAGCGGACCAAAGTTCGTGGCCGGATCGGCGAGGTCGCCCGCTTTGATACGCGCCACGCGTTCGCTGATTTTGGCCTCGAATTCCGCTTTTACCGCTGCGGGAATAAAGACGCGGGTGCCGTTGGTGCAGACCTGACCGGAGCTGTAGAAGTTTGCCATCATGGCGATGTCAGCAGCGAGGTCGAGATCGGCATCATCAAAGATAATCAGCGGAGATTTACCGCCCAGCTCCATCGTGACATCTTTCAGTGTCGAGCCGGCAGCGTTTGCCATCACTTTCTTACCGCTGGCCACGCCGCCGGTGAAGGAAACTTTGTCGATACCAGGATGATCGGTCAGCAGCTGACCGGTCACCGCGCCGCGTCCGTTCAGCACGTTGAAAACACCATCCGGCACGCCGGCCGCGGTGTAGATCTCAGCCAGCTTCAGCGCGGTCAGCGGAGTGACTTCACTGGGTTTGAAAATCATGGCGTTACCCGCAGCCAGTGCCGGTGCCGATTTCCACAGCGCAATCTGGATGGGATAGTTCCACGCGCCGATCCCGGCCACCACGCCGAGCGGTTCGCGGCGGGTATAGACAAAAGAGGTGTCGCGCAGCGGGATCTGCTGGCCTTCCAGTGAAGGGATCAGCCCGGCATAGTACTCCAGTACATCAGCACCGGTAACAATATCTACCGCCTGGGTTTCGCTGAACGGTTTACCGGTGTCCAGCGTTTCAAGTTCCGCCAGTTCGTCATTACGTTCACGCAGGATCTCCACCGCACGCCGTAAGATGCGCGAGCGCTCCATCGCCGTCATCGCAGCCCAGATTTTCTGGCCTTTTTTCGCGGCTTCAACGGCGCGATCGACATCCGCACGCTCAGCTTCATGGACTTCTGCCAGCACATCGCCATTAGCAGGGTTGATACTCTGGAAGGTGTTACCTGCTGCAGAGGGGACAAATTTGCCATCAATGTAGAGGTGCTGTTCGGTGAATCGGGACATGGTTTCTCCTTCCTCAGTGATTCGGTGAGTCAGCCAGTTGCTGACGAATAAATTGGGTGGTAAGCGTTTTGGCAATCGCTAAATCAAAGGGCTTGCCACTCAATGCGGCACGCAGCCACAAGCCATCAATCATAGAAGCCAAACCGTAAGCTGCCAGTCGGGCCTGCTCGCGCGGCATTTCCCGGCGAAACTCTGCAGCCAGGCTGGAGAACAGGCGGCGACTGCTGACCCGCTCTAACCGGCCCAGCTGCGGCTGATGCATGCTGCTTGCCCAGAAGTCGAGCCACGCTTTCATGGCGGCACTGTGCAGCTGGGTATCATCAAAGTTACCTTCCACAATGGCCAGCAGGCGCGCTTCGGTGCTGGCGTCTGCCAGCGGTTTAAGCCGCATGGAAACGGCTTCGCGCAGCTGGCGCGTGACATCACGCATGGTGGCTTCGAGCAGGCCATTTTTATCTTTGAAATAGTGACTGATGATGCCGGTAGAGACGCCAGCCCGTCGGGCAATTTGCGCGATGGTGGCGTAGTTAATCCCTACGTCGTTGATGGTATCAAGCGTCGCATCAATCAGTTGCCGGCGACGTATCGGCTGCATTCCTACCTTTGGCATCACTACCGCTCCACCTCAAATCGAGACCCCTATTAAAACTTTTTTTGATTGCACGTTCAATATAAAAAAGAAAGTTGTTAGGATGGTGTGCTTCGTTTGTTACAAAAGCCAAACGGTGAGCTACGCTTGGTAGCGATTTATCACCGTGCCCAACTAACGGAGGTAAAGCAGAGAGTACAACAACAAGATCAGCCACACTGATCGCATCAATTTATTGAGTAGTTACAGGAAATTAACCAGAGGTTATCGATGATTAATCCACCTGCCAGTGAAAAGGACAGAATTAATCCCGTGGTGTTCTTCACCTCGGCCGGACTGATTCTGACATTTTCACTTGTCACCATTCTCTATAGCGACCTTGCGGGCGCCTGGATCCAGACAGCGGTAAACTGGGTCTCAACCACGTTTGGCTGGTATTACATGCTGGCCGCCACGCTCTATATCGTTTTTGTGGTCTATATGGCCTGCTCGCGCTATGGCGCGATTAAGCTCGGGCCGGAGCAATCCAAACCGGAGTTCAGCCTGCTGAGCTGGTCGGCGATGCTGTTTGCCGCCGGTATCGGAATCGATTTGATGTTTTTCTCCGTTGCAGAGCCGGTGTCGCAATATATGCAGCCGCCGGAGGGGGCCGGACAAACCATGGAAGCGGCGCGTCAGGCGATGGTCTGGACGCTGTTTCACTACGGGCTGACCGGCTGGTCAATGTACGCATTGATGGGGATCGCGCTCGGTTACTTCAGCTACCGCTATAATCTGCCGCTCACCATTCGCTCAGCGCTCTATCCGATCTTTGGTAAACGCATCAATGGACCGATTGGCCATACCGTGGATATCGCTGCGGTAGTCGGCACCATTTTTGGTATCGCTACCACGCTGGGTATCGGGGTAGTGCAGCTGAACTATGGCCTGAAGGTGCTGTTTGACGTCCCTGAAGGACTGACCGCGCAGATGGCGCTGATTGTCCTGTCGGTGATCATTGCGACGATCTCCGTCACATCGGGCGTCGACAAAGGTATCCGGATCCTGTCTGAGCTGAACGTGGCGCTGGCGCTCGGCTTGATCCTGTTTGTGCTGTTTATGGGCAAAACAGACTTCCTGCTGAACGCGCTGGTGCTGAACGTTGGCGACTATATCAACCGCTTTATGGGGATGACGCTGAATACCTTTGCGTTCGATCGTCCGACCCAGTGGATGAACAGCTGGACGCTGTTTTTCTGGGCGTGGTGGGTCGCCTGGTCGCCGTTTGTTGGCCTGTTCCTGGCGCGTATCTCACGCGGCCGCACCATTCGCCAGTTTGTGCTCGGCACGCTGATCATTCCCTTTACGTTTACGCTGCTGTGGCTCTCTGTATTCGGTAACGCCTCGCTGTATGAAATTATTCACGGCGATGCCGGCTTTGCGCAGGAAGTGATGGCGCATGCCGAACGCGGTTTCTACAGTCTGCTGGCGCAATATCCGGCGTTTAAACTCAGCGCGTCCGTTGCCACCATTACCGGGATGCTGTTCTACGTTACCTCAGCAGATTCCGGTTCGCTGGTGCTGGGTAACTTCACCTCAAAGCTCAAGGATATCAACAGCGATGCGCCTAACTGGCTGCGCATCTTCTGGTCAATTGCGATTGGGGTGCTGACCATGGGCATGCTGATGACCAACGGGATTTCTGCACTGCAGAACACCACGGTCATCATGGGGCTGCCGTTTAGCTTTGTGATCTTCTTTGTGATGGCCGGCCTGTGGAAATCGCTGAAGGTAGAAGATCATCGCCGCGCCAGTGCCGTGCGTGAAACCGCGCCCTATATTCCCTCAAGCAGCGATCGCCTGAGCTGGAAGAAGCGGCTGTCGCGCCTGATGAACTATCCGGGTACGCGCTACACGCAGCGGATGATGGAAACGGTTATCTATCCGGCGATGGAAGATGTGGCGAAAGAGCTGGAGCTGCGCGGGGCGCACGTAATGCTGGAGAAAATGCCGGCTGAAGAGGGGCAGGCGCTGGGGCACCTTGAGCTGCGCGTTGATCTGGGTGAAGAGCAGAGCTTTATGTATCAGGTCTGGCCACAGCAATATTCAATTCCCGGCTTTACCTACCGCGCCCGCAGCGGTAAATCGCACTACTACCGGCTGGAGACCTTTTTACTGGAAGGAAGCCAGGGCAACGATTTGATGGACTACAACAAGGAGCAGGTGATTATCGATATTCTCGATCACTATGAGCGTCACCTGAACTTTATCCATCTGCATCGTGAAGCACCGGGCAGTAATCTGACCTTCCCCGAGATGTAACCCTCCGGGCAGCTGCGACCATGCAGCTGCCCGTTTTCTTTTCTCTCCGCCTCGCGCATTCCTGTCTGAGAGCTAGACTCACTAGCTGCTGTTAAGGGGAATTCTATGAAACTGGGTTTTGCGTGTAAGTATTTCGATCATGAGGCGAAGCAGCCTTTTCCATTCAAAAGCACCACCCGTACCCGCTTTCTGGGCATGCAGGGTGATGCCGCCGCCACGCTGCTAATTGGGCTGGCCCGTACTAACCTCACCAATCTTCATGCTCTGCTGGAACAGCTCGCCACGCTGCCTGATGCACTGCGCATGATGCGTATCGGCAGCGATCTGCTGCCGCTCTATACCGTTCCGCAGGCTACGCCACTCTACCGCGAGGCGATGCCGGAGCTGGCGCCGCTGTTTGCCCGCTGTGGCGAACTGGCGCGCGCCAGCAATATTCGGCTCTCGTTTCATCCCGGACAATATACCGTGCTGGCGTCTGATAATGAGGGGGTGGTGGAGCGTGCAATTGAGGATGTTGAATATCATGCCACCTGTGCCGTTCTGATGGGCTATGGACAGCGTTTTCAGGATTTTAAAATCAATATCCATATGAACGGCAAAAAGGGGTTTGCTGGTTTTCGCGATGCGTTTATGCGGCTCAGCCCTGAGGCGCGTAATATGCTCACGGTAGAGAATGATGAGGTTTCCTGCGCGCTGGATGATGTGCTTCAGGCGCGCGAGCTGTGCGCGGTGGTGCTGGATATTCACCATCACTGGGTAAAAGAGAATGCCTTTATCAAACCTGACGATGGCCGGATTGCACAGATTATCGACTCCTGGCGCGGCGTGCGTCCGGTACTGCACTACTCGATTGCGCAGGAAGGATTGATCCCCGATAGCGGTTTTCCCGATCAGAACGCGCTGGCAGCCTCCAAAATGAAGCTGCGCGCGCATTCGGACTACTTCTTTAATCAGACGCTAAACGACTGGGCGCTCTCGTTTGACCGGTTCGATATCATGTGCGAAGTCAAAATGAAAAACCTCGCCCGCGACCGGCTCTATTTCTATGCGCTGGAGCGCGGTGGTCACGCTACGGCGCCGTGATCACAATAGCGACGCGGCGGTTCTGCGCACGCCCCTGCGAGGTACTGTTGCTGGCAACCGGCACCCGCATACCCAGCCCGCGCGTCACAATATTCGCGCGCGGGACGCCGCTGCCGGCGGCCCACTGCTGCGCGACGGCATTGGCGCGTTTAAGTGAAAGCTGCTGATTATAGCCCGCTTCACCGTAGTTATCGGTATGACCATCA
The DNA here is from genome assembly GCF_003057675.2 of Pantoea sp. RIT413. Lineage (NCBI taxonomy): Bacteria > Pseudomonadati > Pseudomonadota > Gammaproteobacteria > Enterobacterales > Erwiniaceae > Pantoea > Pantoea sp. RIT413. The sequence continues at coordinate 132,173 of NZ_QBJB02000002.1, read as the reverse complement.
ATGCGCAGATGCGTAATACCGGTAGCTGCCAGCAGGCTTGCCGTGGAGGCGATGCGCTGTTTACTGGCCGCGGTAAGGTCTGACTCATTAATGCCAAACAGGATGCGGTTGGGTAATCCCAGCCCCCAGCCTTCGCTGTTCTGACTAAAGCCCTCCTGCTGCAGCGCTGCAACCTGGGCACGGGTAAAGCCGCCGGACTGGCAGCCCGCGCAGGTGAGTATCAGCGTCATCAGGCAACCATAGATTTTCACAGCCGATCCTTATTCAGTTTTTTGTTTTTATACATATGCAAATCTGCCCGCTCCAGCAGTGAGGCCACGCTGTCGCCAGATTGCGCCCAGGCGTAGCCGATGGTGACTGAGGTGGTAATAGTGCGGTCTTCACTGAGCGCGATAGGCTGGCGTACCGCATGCTGTATGGCATCCCGGAGCGCCTGCAGCCGGGCAGGCGTAGTGCGGCTGGTGAGGACAATCGCAAACTCATCGCCGCCCATGCGTGCAACCAGATCGCCTTCAGAGACCAGGGCGGCCAGGCGTTCGCCGGTTGCTTTCAGCACTTCATCCCCGGCAGCGTGTCCCCAGCTGTCATTAATGTATTTAAAGCGGTCACCATCCAGAAACAGCAGCGCAAAGCGCGGCGGCGTTAACGGACGATCGAGCAATTGCGCCAGCCGCGCTACAAAAGCAGAACGGTTCGCCAGACCGGTAAGCGGGTCGGTCAGGGCTTTTTCTGCCAGCGAGCGGTTATCGCGCAGCAGTGATGCTTTCAGCGTCTGCATCTCACTCAGCAGCGCGTTCAGATCGCTGGAGAGCAGCTGAAACTCATTGATCGGCTCAGGCGGCACGCGCTGAGCAAAATCACCGGTGCGGATCACATAGTGAATCGCGCGCGTGATAGTGCGCATGGAGAGCAGAATGCCGCGATGCAGGAACTCACTCAGCATAAAAGAGATCACCAGCACGCACAGCATACCGCAGGTCAGGATCAGGATGGAGTAGTGGATAAATTCGCTGGCGCCGTTCACCGTTCCGGCCAGCGTCAGGCTGCCGGCCCGCGTGCCCGCGTGCTGTATCTCCACGGTAATCGGGCTGGCGTAGATCCACTGCCGCAGCTGTTTTTCATAGAAGCCGCTGTGCTCGCGGCGGTTGACCCAGTCAACCAGTACGGTATGGCTGGCGGTGACCAGCTGCGCCGACGCAAACATCCCTTTGTCACCCAGCATGGCAATCTTACTGTGCGCATCATAGCTGTCTTCAAATACCGTTGCCGCAGTAAGACTGGTGCTCAGCGTGGTTGCCGTCAGCGCCAGATTGCGGTTTTCGTAACGCTTAATAAAGTAGAGAGAGGTCGAGGTCATCAGCAGCCAGCACAGCAGCAGGATCACCGCCGCATTTATGGTGCTGATGCGGCGCAGGCGACCGCGCAGTGATGAACCCTGACGTTTTCTCAGTAAAAATTTCATCTTATTGGTTCTCTTTACGCGACAGCATCAGCACATCGGGACTGACTTTGACGCCGCTGCGTGCCAGTGAATCGAGATTCACCGAAAAACGGGTACGTTCCTCACCAAAAATCATACAGAAAGTGGCGCCGGTTGCGCAGTCAGGGTTATTTTCCGCCATGCTGAGCACCGCTTTATCAGGCATTGCTGCCAGAGCAGCGTGCTGCTGAGCCGGAGTTTCCGTGCCGAAATAGACCGCGTCGCAGTGCAGCGCGGATAACCTGCCAGCGCTGTCAGCGCGCACGACGCTGAACGGCGTGGCAGGCGGCGCGTCGGCTGATGAAAGCGTGAGGTGTCGGGCGGAGGCCAGGATGCAGAGCTGCGGCACCTGCACCCGAGGTGGCCAGCGGGTAAAACTCAGGATACCGCTGACAATGCGGTTAGCGCGATTGTCAGCGGCAGTATGCTCAGCGGCGTATGCCATCGGCCAGCTAAGCAGCACCAGCAGCGCAGGCAGTGCGCAGCACAGCCAAAGGCAGGATCCTTTTGAATACGGGGCAGGAAATCCTTTTATCTGCATGGCACTCTTCCTGGTCAGTAAAGCCGGGATAGTACCATTCTTCCGTATCAATACACATCAGCCGCCCGCAGCCGTGACGACAGAAGTGGCAAAATATTACTCAGAACTGAGGTCGCGTCCGTTACTGGCAATGACTTTTTTATACCACCAGAAGGATTTTTTGCGCGTGCGCTGCAGGGTGCCGTTGCCCATGTCATCCCGATCAACGTAGACCAGGCCATAACGCTTACTCATCTCACCTGTAGAAGCGGCGACCAGATCGATACAGCCCCAGGTGGTGTAGCCCATCACCGGTATGCCATCGGCGATAGCCTCTGCCATAGCCTCAATATGCTGCTGCAGATAGCTGATGCGGTAGTCATCATGAATTTCACCGGCGGCGGTAAGCTCATCACGTGCGCCGAGGCCATTCTCCACCAGAAACAGCGGCTTCTGATAACGGTCATACATCATATTCATGGTGATGCGCAGGCCCAGCGGATCGATTCCCCAGCCCCAGGCGCTGCGCGCAATGTGCGGGTTGGTCAGCGATTTAACAACGTTGGCGGCGCTGCTGTTCTGCTCATTCATCTCTGCCGAGGCGCAGCGCGAAGCGTAATAGCTGAAGGAGATAAAATCTACCGTGTGACGCAGAATGGCTGCGTCTTCATCCGTTATTTCAAGGGTTACGCCTTTTTCACGGAACAGTCGTGCGCTGTAGGCAGGGTAGGCTCCGCGAGCCTGAACATCAATAAAGAACAGGTTTTCACGATCTTTCTGCAGCGCGGCCCAGACATCCTCTGGCTTGCACGACCATGGATAAAAGTTACCGCCCGCCAGCATACAGCCCACCTGGTTCTGCGGATTAACCTCATGCGCAATCTTTGTCACCAGCGCGCTGGCGACCAGTTCATGATGCGCCGCCTGATACTTCACCTGCTCATGATTCTCGCCGGGTTCAAATACCAGGCCAGCGCCTGAGAAGGGACTGTGCAGCAGGATATTGATCTCATTGAAGGTCAGCCAGTACTTCACCAGGCCATCAAACGCTTCAAAGCAGGTTCGCGCGTACCGCGCAAAGAAATCAATCATTTTACGATTGCGCCATGAGCCATATTCAATGACCAGATGCATTGGCACATCAAAGTGAGAGAGCGTAACCAGTGGCTCAATGCCATATTTTCGGCACTCGGTGAATACTTTATGATAAAAAGCGATCCCGTCCGCATTCGGCGTCAGCTCATCGCCGTCGGGAAAGAGCCGGCTCCAGGCGATAGAGGTACGAAAAACGGTAAAGCCCATCTCTGCCATCAGCGCGATATCTTCTTTATAGCGATGATAAAAATCGATAGCGTCATGGCTGGGATAGAACTCCTCTTCGCGCAGCGTAAACCGCTTCTCCAGCCCCAGCTTAACCGCCATACGGTTAGCGCCGTGCGGGATCATATCCACCGTGGTCAGCCCTTTACCATCGGCCAGGTAACTTCCTTCAGACTGGTTGGCGGCTAAAGCGCCGCCCCATAAAAAACCGGCCGGGAATGGCGTGTCAGACATAAAAAACCTCAATCATTAACGGGTAGGGATGGCGACATTGCCGGTGGCCGGCTGCGGCTTTTCTGCTGGTGTGGTAACAGGAATATCCTCAAAGCCGAGCAGCAGCGTCAGCACAAATGAAACCACCACGGAAAGCACCATAACGCCGCCCACCCAGACAATGCTCATGGGGTTAGCAGGATCAAAAAACTGGACGCTGGTAAACAGGCCCGGTGAGGCCATAGAGTGGCTGGCGAGTCCGCCGATGCCGGCCACCGCGCCGCAGATAAAACCGCTGATCAGACTGGCGATCAGCGGACGGCGCAGCCGCACGGCCACACCGTACAGCGCCGGCTCGGAAATACCGGCGACAATGGCAGAGGCGGCGGCGGCAAAAGCGGTCTGACGCAGCTCCGGGTTTTTGGTTTTAAACGCGACTGCCAGCGACGCGCCGCCAAGCGAAAGGTTGGCACCAATTTCTGACGGCATCACCATGCCCTCTTTGCCGGTTTCAGCGATGGTCTGAATGATAGTAGGGGTAAAAACGCGGTGCATACCGGTCATCACCAGCAGCGGCCAGAGTGCGCCCATAATGGCGACTGAGAGCCAGCCCAGATAGCCGTGAATGGTGTAGACCAGCGCAGAGATGCCGCTGCCGATCCAGATCCCCAGTGGCCCGACAAGCAGAATGGCTACCGGCGCGGCCAGCAGGACGATCAGCATCGGCTTGAGGAAATTTTTCGTCACGGCAGGGGTGATGCGATCAACCCAGCGTTCGATCCAGGAGAGGATCCAGGTCATTACCAGCGCGGGGATCACGGTATAGGTATATTTCACCGCCGTTACCGGAATAAACGCGAACTCCACCGTCTGGCCCTGCGCGGCTTTCGCCATCAGGTCGATAAAATTGGGGTGTACCAGCACTCCGGCAATGGCGATCGCCAGCGACATATTGGTATTGAATTTAAGCGCGGCTGAAGCCGCAACCATCACCGGCAGGAAAAAGAAAGCGCCGTCGCCGATAACGTTGAGAATGATCAGCGTTGAACTGCCTTTCTCCAGCACGCCACCCATCTCCAGCATCATCGCCAGCAGCTTAACCATTGAGCCACCGATGATAGCCGGGATCAGCGGTGACATCGTGCCCACCAGTGCATCAAGAATGCCGGCTCCGATGCGGCGCAGCGTGATTTTCCGCGCCGGCGCGGCTGCGGTGGCAGAAGCGCCGGGCGTGCCGAGCTGCTGCACCGCCTGGTAAGCGAGGTTTACGTCATTGCCAATGATCACCTGACACTGTGTGTCGGTATAGACCACACCCATTACGCCCGGGATCGCTTTTAGCGCGTCATCATTAATCTTTTCGCGTGCGTGCACCACAAAACGCAGTCGCGTCATACAGTGGGTCACCGCCGTAACGTTCTCCAGGCCGCCAAGCGCAGCAACAATGGATCGGGCGGCGTCTGCATATTTATTCGCCATGATTTCTGTCTCAGTTTTCAGGGTAAGATTGTCCGGCAGCAGGCTGCCTGTTTTTTATTCATGAGAAACCGGTTTCACAAAATCATGAGATGTGCATTATGTTCAGGCAAGAGAATTAAAATTTAATATCTGCAATTGTGACGCAGATCGGATCTCGCCCGGCGGGACAAAAGATAAATTTCTTTGCCTGTCCCGATACTTAGGTAAACTCAGCGCAGGAGAGCTTAAACAGGCAGATTATGACCACTATCACCGAAGTAGCGAAACGCGCGGGTGTCTCAAAAGCGACAGTGTCACGTGTTCTGTCAGGTAACGGCTATGTCAGCCAGGATACGCGGGAAAAAGTGTATGCGGCCATCGCTGAAACCGGCTTCCGGCCCAATCTGCTGGCGCGCAATCTGGCGACGCGCTCCAGCCAGACAATCGGGCTGGTCATTACCAATACGCTCTATAGCGGCAGCTACTTTACCGAGATGATGCAGCATTCAGCGCGCATGCTTGAACAGCAGGGGCGCCAGCTGCTGCTGGTGGACGGCAAGCACAGCGCGGCAGAAGAGCGGGCCGCCATTGAGTTTTTGCTCGATCTGCGCTGCGATGGCGTCATCATCTATCCGCGCTTTCTTTCCATCGAAGAGATGGACAGCATTATTGCTCAGCACCGGCATCCGATTTTGGTCATCAACCGCCGCCTGCGTCAGCATACCAGCTACTGCATTTTTGCCGATCAACACGCCACCAGCGCGGCAGCCGTTGAGCAGCTTATTCTGCTGGGGCATCGCGAGATTGCGTTTATCACCGGATCGCTTGATTCGCCTACCGGACGCGAGCGTCTGGCGGGCTATCAGACGGCGCTGGCGAAGCATGGCATTGCGTTCGATTCGGCACGGGTGGTGGAAGGGCGCTGGCAGGCGGAACAGGGCGTCATGGCTATTGAGCAGCTGCTGACGCAGCACGTCCGCTTCAGCGCGGTGGTGGCAAGTAATGATGAAATGGCGATTGGCGCACTCAGGGCGCTGGCCGTCCGGGGGATTGCCGTGCCGCAGCAGGTGGCGGTGGTGGGATTTGATGATATTCCACTGGCACCCTATACCCTTCCTGCGCTGTCGAGCGTGAAAATGCCGGTGACAGAGATGATCCATGAAACCATCGCCCGTCTGGTCGCCATGCTTGACGGCGGCGATATCAGGCCAGGCGCGCCGCACACCGGCACGCTTATCCGGCGTGAATCCCTGGCTGCAGGTCCCTGGCTATCCCGCGCGACTCAGTGATTAAGCAGCGCCTGACGGAAAGAGAGAATATGTACCCGCGTCGCCGCTTCCGCCTGTTGCACGTCACCCTGCTCCAGCGCCAGGATGATCGCTTCATGCTCGGCGATCACCTCTTCCATATGTCGGACGCTGGAGAGCGTGGTTGCCCAGAAGCGCTGTGCCTGAGCATGAATAATGCTCAGAATGTCGGTCAGACGCCGGTTTCCGGCAATCTCCGCCAGCCCCTGATGAAATTCCCGATCCAGCAGCATCATCGTCTCTCTTTCATGCGCCGCACCGGCATGTGCGATTTGCTGATTGAGCTGACGCAACGTAGCAATCTGCGCGTCACTGATGCGCGCCGCGGCCAGCCTGACGCATAGCGCTTCATTCACCAGCCTGACCTCAATCAGTTCAAGCGCATCATCAATAGAGAGCGGCGAAACCATCACACCTTTACGGGGAATGATCTGCAGCAGGCCCTCCGTCGCCAGCCGGTGCACCGCCTGATTAACCGGCGTGCGGCCCATCTGCAGATCTTCCATCACCTGCGCCGTGTTCAGATAGTCGCCGGGTTTATAGCGCAGCGTGATCAGGCGATGTTTAAACGCCAGATAGGCGCGCTCATTTAATGAAAGCGTCTTTCCCTCCGCCTGCGGGTTCACATTTTCAGCCATTACATCACTCATTGCGCACATCCTTTTTTGGGTACTGAGACATATTACACAAAAACCTGGCATGAAAATGGCTACTTTGAAATCACAGTGAAATTTCACAATCATTTCAAGTCAGGAGAACCGACCATGCAGCTACGTTTCAACACGCAGGAAAACCCGCCCCTGTCGCTGGACGTCACCATCAACCGACTGGTCATTGCGGGCTGGGCCGGGCGCGATCGGGAAGCCGTATTGCACCATATCCGTGAGCTGGAGGCGCTGGGCGTGCCCGCTCCTGGTGCAGTACCGCTGTTCTATCGCGCCACGCCAGGGCTGCTGAGCCAGCATGAGAATGTTGAAGTGGTGGGAGAGCAGACGTCAGGTGAGGCTGAGCCGTTTGTCTTTTTTCACCAGGGAGAGTGCTGGGTTTCGCTGATCTCTGACCACACCGATCGTCATCTGGAAACCTTCAGCGTGGCGCTCTCAAAACAGGTATGTGTGAAGCCAGTCGCGCAGCAGGCGTGGCGCATGGCGGAGGTTGCCGCGCACTGGGATCGGCTGGAGCTGCGTGCCTGGATAATGGAAAACGGCGACTGGGTCACCTACCAGTCCGGCACGCTTGATGCACTCCTCTCTCCGCTGGAGCTGATTGCGCGCTTCTCAGGTAAAACGGCTGAAGAGGAGGGATTTGCGATCTCCTGCGGCACATTATCGGCTATTGGCGGTATTCGTCCCGCCGCGGCGTTTCGCATGGCGCTGCACGACCCGGTGCTGAATCGCACGCTGGAACACAGCTATTCGCTGTCCACTCTGCCGGTTATTGCCTGATGGAGACGCGCCTTATGACAACCTTATGGCAGGCAAGCCAGCAGCTGCAGGCGGGCGAAACCACATCGGTGGCGCTGACGGCACAGGCGCTGGCGGCGATTCAGGCGGAGCAGGGCGAGGGCGCGCGCGCGTTTACTCAGGTATGGGCGGAGCAGGCGCAGCAGCTGGCCATCGCTGCCGATGCGCGCCGGGCACGCGGCGCGGCGCGCTCACCACTTGATGGCGTGCCGGTCAGTATTAAAGATCTGTTCGACGTTGCAGGCTCCCCCACGCTCGCCGGATCGCGGCTGCCCGGCCTCCCGCACGCGACGGCTGACGCCACTATTGTGCAGCGCCTGCTGCAGGCGGGCGCTGTGATCGTGGGCAAAACCACTATGACGGAATTTGCCTTTTCCGGGCTGGGCATTAATCCGCATTACGGCACGCCAGCTAACCCGTGGCGGCGGCAGGAAAAACGCATTCCGGGCGGTTCATCATCCGGTGCGGCGGTCGCGGTTGCGGACGGTATGTCAGCCGGCTCCGCAGGCACGGATACCGGCGGCTCAGTACGTATTCCGGCCGCACTCTGCGGTCTGACCGGCTTTAAGCCCAGCGCCAGCCGTATTGACCAGCGGGGCACGCTGCCGCTGGCACCGTCGCTCGACAGTATCGGGACGATTGCTCATGACGTGCGGAGCTGCTGGCTGCTGGACAGCGTTATCGCCGATGCACCGCTGACGCTCGGGCCGCGCAGTCTGGCTGACGCACATTTTCTTATTCCTCAAACCCGCGTGCTCGACGGTCTGGATGAGGGCGTCAGCGCTGCCTGGCAGCGCGCGCTCAGGATACTGCGCGAGGCGGGTGCGACGCTGACAGAGCAGCCGATGCCTCTGCTGAACGAGCTCGATACCCTCAACGCGCGCGGCGGTATCACCGCGTATGAAGCCTGGCAGTGGCACCAGGCGTGGGTGGAGAGAGCCCCGGCAGAGTACGATCCGCAGGTGCTGCTGCGGATCCGGCGCGGCAGCGCGCTGACGGCGCAGGATGCGGAGCAGCTGTATCAGCTGCGCCGGACGTGGCAGCAGCAGGTCAGCGATTTCCTGTTGCCCTTTGACGCGCTGCTGATGCCCACCGTGCCGCTGATCGCACCCACCATTGCCGAACTGGATGATGAAGAGCGCTACCGCGAAGTCAACCTGCTGATGCTGCGCAACACCAGCGTCATCAACATGCTGGATGGCTGCGCCATTTCACTGCCCTGCCATACGCCCGGCGAGGCACCTGCCGGCCTGATGCTGGCGTCAGTTCACAACCAGGATGCAGCGCTGCTTAGCTGGGCCGCTGCTGCCGAATCTGCCCTGCAACGAGGTTTACATCATGAATAATCCCCACGGTATGCTGTTTGTCGCCACCAGTGTGGCACCCGAAGATGATGCTGATTTTAACCAATGGTATGACCATGAACATGTTGAAGAGCGCGTCGCCATCGAAGGCTTTCTCAGCGGTACGCGTTATCGTGCCGTAGCGGCAGCGCGCCGCTATCTGGGGCTTTATGAAACTGCATCGCTGGAGACTTTTACCAGCGCCGCCTACCACGCCGCCTTTACGCGCCAGACGGAATGGTCAGTCACTAATCTCAACCGGATGATTAATCCGAAGCGAAGGGTTTGCGCAGTGACACACCGGCATGGCCGGGGTCAGGGCGCGCATCTCGCTATTCTGACCCTGCCCGCAGACGCTGAAGGCACGGCGCTGCAGGCGTGGCAGCTGCAGCTGCCGCAGGTGCCGGGCTATATCTCCTCCTGCCTGCTGACGCCGGATGTGTCACTCAGCACGCCGTTGCCGCGCGAAACCGATGCCGATCGTCCGATGCACGCCATGCTGCTGCTGCACTGCGCTGATGAAACCGCCTCTGTCACGCTGGCTGCTATGGCCGCGCACACTTTCAATGCTGATGCAGAGCGCTACGCGCTGAGCTGGCAGCTTACCCGACAGGAGATCTCCTATGAGCAATAATGACTCTGCACTGTCACAGGTCTCGCAGCCTGACGTCGCACACGCTGCCGCTACGGGCGCCAGCAAAACCCGGCGGCTGGCAGCCGCCAGCTCTATCGGTACGGCGCTGGAGTGGTACGATTTCACCGTCTATAACATCATGGCGGCGCTGGTGTTTAACCATGTGTTCTTCCCCAGCTTCGATCCGCTGGTCGGCACCATTCTGGCGTTCTCAACGTATGCCGTTGGCTATGTCTCCCGTCCGGTAGGTGGCTTTATCTTTGGGCATCTTGGCGACGTGGCCGGACGCAAAGCGGTGCTGGTCACTACGCTGGTTATCATGGGCGTCACGACCGCGCTGATGGGTATGCTGCCCGGCTACGCCAGCTGGGGGATCTGGAGTCCGGTGCTGTTGGTCGCGCTGCGGTTTATTCAGGGCATAGCGCTGGGCGGGGAATGGGCCGGTGCGGTACTGCTCTCGATGGAGCATGGTGACGCCAGCAAGCGCGGGCGTAACGCCTCGTTTGCGCAGGTAGGGCCGTCGTGCGGTACGCTTATCGGCACCGGCTTTATTACGCTTGTGACCCTGTCACTGAGCGGCGAGGCGTTTCAGGCATGGGGCTGGCGTATACCCTTCCTGCTCAGCCTGCTGCTGGTGATGTTTGGGCTGTGGCTGCGCCGCGGCGTGGATGAGACCCCCACCTTTAAAGCGATGAAACAGGCAGATAAAACCACGCAGGCTCCGCTTAAAGAGGTGTTTACTCATCATCCGCGCGCGCTGCTGATTGCCGGTGGTTCACGCATCGGATCTGACGTGCTGTATGCGCTGGTGGTGGTCTTTACGCTGACCTACGTCACCACGGTGCTGGAGCTGCCGCGTCCGGTAGCGCTGCTGGCGACTATGCTCGGCGCCATCGGCAATGCGATTACGGTGCCGATGTTTGGTGCTTTATCCGATCGGCTGGGGCGTCGCCCGGTCTATATTGCTGGCGCACTGCTGGGCGTGATCTGGAGCTTTGTCTTTTTTGTTCTGCTCGACAGCTCACAGCCGGTACTGATTGTGCTGGCGGTAATCGTCGGGTTACTGATCCATGCGATTATGTATGGTCCGCAGGCGGCTTTCGTGACCGAACAGTTTCCCGGCCACGTCCGCTACGCCGGCTCTTCGCTCGCCTATACGCTGGCCGGTATCATCGGCGGCGGCTTCGCGCCGCTGATCATCACCTCGCTTTACCGTGAGTCGGGCAACACGCTCTGGGTATCACTTTACGTGTCGCTGGCGCTGCTGATCACGCTGCTTGCCCTGTGGAAAGCGAAAGAGACGGCGCATAAACCGCTATAAATGTCGCTGGCGAGGGACCGCCGCATTTTTCCGCATCGGACTATCTTCCGGCAGCACCATCGCAATCTGCGCCAGCGGACCCGGACGTCCGATATAGTAACCCTGTACCGCGTCGCAGGAGAGCGCCTGCAGCTGCGCCATATGTCCGGGAGTTTCCACCCCTTCAGCCGTAACCGACAGTGAATAGGCTTTACCCAGCCCAATCATATTTTCTACTACCTGACGCGCCTGCGGGGATTCACCCAGCGGGAAAATAAACGATTTATCGATCTTGAGGCCATCAAACGGAAACGCGCGCAGATAGCAGAGCGAGGCGTAACCGGTGCCGAAATCGTCAATCAGGAATTTTACGCCAAGCGCTTTAACCGCCTGCATCGTCGCCAGCGTTTTCTCCGGATCGCTCAGCAGCGCGTTTTCCGTCACTTCTATCTCCAGCCGGTGATTGGGCAGGCCGCTAAGCTGCAGCACCTGGGCAATACGTGACGGCAGCGCATCATTCTGGAGTTCCGTCGCTGAGATATTAACTGACACAGAGAGCGCCGGCTCAAACTTAACAATATCGCTGCAGGCGCGCAGCAGCACCCAGTCGCTCAGCGCGCCAATCAGGCCGGTCTCTTCCGCCAGTGGGATGAACTGATCGGGCATCAGCAGACCCAGCCGCGGATGCTGCCAGCGTACCAGCGCCTCAACTGCCGTAACCTGTCCGGCTGCCAGCTCATAGCGCGCCTGGTAAACCAGCGCCAGCTGCTCGCTGTTAATCGCATCGCGCAGCTCATGCTCCAGCTCGCGGCGCTGCACAATCTTCTCTTCCATATCGCGATCGAAAAAGACCCACTGATTGCGTCCGCTGTTTTTCGCCTTATACAGCGCGATATCGGCATAACGCAGCAGATCGCTGGCGTTATCGGCGTCCTGCGGCGCCAGCGCAATGCCGAGACTGGCGCCAATATGCAGCGTGTTGTCACACACCTCAAACGCATCGTTGATACGTGCTATCAGCTGCTGACACAGCGCGATAATACGATCGCGGCTGTTCATTTCAGGCAGGATCGCCACAAACTCATCGCCCCCCAGGCGTGCCGCCAGTCCGTGACTGCCGAGACAGGCGCGGATACGGTCCGATACCTCATGCAGAACTTTGTCGCCTGCGGTGTGACCGTAGATATCGTTGACCGGCTTAAATTTATCCAGATCGATCATGATAATCGCCAGGCGATGTTGCGGATCGGACGGCAGGCTGAGTTTGCCCGTCAGAAACTCCTGCATCTGCACCCGGTTAGCCAGCCCGGTCAGCTCATCAAAATGGGAGAGGTAGTGCGCCCGCGCCTGCGCCTCATACTCGAGCGTGATATCCGTAGCGCTGCCGCGGAAACCGCTGACGCCCTGGGTCAGCATCACCTCTTTCAGCGTCAGGTTACAGTAGCGCACGTGCCCCTGCGCGGAGCGGTAGCGGCAACCGGTCAGCGTCAACTGACCACCGGATTGCTGAAACAGCGTCAGACGGCTGCGATATTTCGCGTAATCCAGCAGAAAATCCGCCAGCGTACGCTGTATCCACTCCTGACTGCTGAAACCGGTGACGACCGGAAACCGCCCTGAAATCCAGACAAAGCGCAGCTGGCTGTCCATTTCCCAGATCCAGTCCGTAGTGGTTTCGGCGATGTCACGGAAGCGTCGTTCGCTGGCGCTCAGGGCGAGCTGGCTCTGTCCCAGTAGCCAGGCGCTCTCATCATTAAGCTGCGCTTTACGCAGCGCGCTGCGCATCAGCATCAGCGCGGTAAACAGTGAGAGCAGCATAATCAGCACCAGCAGAGGCAGCAATCCGGTCAGCAGCGCGCCGCCAGGATTTGCGCTGCGCCAGACCAGCGCAACGCGCTTGTCACCCACGGAGAGCAGCAGAGCGGGAGAGGCTGGCTGGCCGGCAGGCGAGGTATCCAGATGGAGGTTCTGAATACCATACTCATGACCCAGCTTAAGCAGCTTCTGTGGCGTCAGGCGATCGGTGAAAATCATCAGCGAAGGCGGACCAGGCAGCGCCGTTACGCTGCGGTCGCCTCCTGGGGTGATCCACGCCGCGCTGTAGAGTGTGAGCTGCCCCTTTGCCAGCACGTAGTCGCTGATCGCTTTACCCGCGCTCGCCTGCAGCTGCGTTTTAATCCGGGGCAGGGGATCGGCGCCCAGCCAGAGAGAGAGCGTTCTCTCTTCCGGCTGCCCACGGATTACGCTGTAGCGCGTTTCATCCTGCGGTGAGATAACAAATACCCCCTCATAGGCAAAGGTATCAAACAGCGAGGCGCCAAGATTCTGATTATCCCATGCCCAGCTGCGATTCAGCGTACGATGCAGATTCTGGTACGCCTCGCCCCACTCGGCATTATCAGAGAGGTGAAACTGCATGACCGCCTGCCGCGTCTGCAGTGCTTTGTCCAGCAGCAAAGATTGCTGGCGATCGGATTGGCGGTTTAAATCGCTGGCGATAAATATCAGGCTGATAAACGCCCCGGCAAATGCCAGCAGGATCAGCAGTACCATCATCATCATAGGCTGACGGATCAGACCACGCATTTGCCCGCGTGTGGGAGAATCGACAAGAGAGGTCTTCGCTATCATAGGCTTAATACGCCAGTTAAAATGACATTACAAAAGTATGTTCAGGTTATCGGCACAGGCTGGCAAAACCTGATGCGTGAACGTGATGTTGCGCTGTGACAGCCCTGCCGGAGAGCTGGTGCATAAAAATATGCAGGCAGTAAAACTGAATCTGTCGGGTGATATGTAATAAACGGACCTGAATAAATGGGCGTTTCAGTGCTCAGGTTCAAGTATAGACAGCTCTGCAGGCATAGCAGAGGTATCAATTACCCGGAATGAGTAGCCAGAAATTTTTATAATATTTTGCTGTTTACTTAATATAAATTTAATCTTAATAGGAATAAGCCTTATTGAATGTAAATCTGCGTCAATGTTAATTTGACTTATGTCTATTTATTATTGTCACTGAGAACATCATGCAGGCTCGTATCACTCACCTCGACGGTATGCGCGGTTTGGCTATTCTGATGGTTATCGCCTATCACGCCTGGGCGCGCTGGCCAGAACTGCTGCCTTATGTCGCCACCACTCAGCATCTGCCGCTCTTTTCTTTTGGCTGGGCTGGAGTACAGCTCTTTTTTATGATCTCGGGCTTTGTTATTTTTATGACGCTTGACCGATCGGAGAGCTATTCGGGCTTTCTGCAGAAGCGCTGGCTGCGGCTCTTCCCGGCGATGCTTATTGCCAGCCTGCTGCTTTTTCTGGCCGGCGGATTTTTTCCGGAGTGGTCTCTTATGACCCCCTATGTGAAAAATCTGCTGCCGGGTCTGCTGTTTATTAATCCGGAAACGCTGACGCAGCTGACCGGCATTTCGTTTCACTCTATGGCGGGTTCTTTCTGGTCGCTTTATGTTGAAGCCCTGTTTTATCTGATTATCGGCGCTGTCTATTTCACTGCGGGACGTAAATATTGCCTGCCGGCGCTGATTTTACCGATGCTGTTACTTTCCGGTGCGTCAGTCATTAAGTCACTCGGCTATCCGCTGCTGGTGGATATCATCTCCAAACTGGGATTTATTCATTACGCCTGGTTTATGGTGGGCTGTCTGGTCTACGAGCGTCTGCACGGGCGTGACAGGCGCTACCACTATCTGCTGGTAGCCGTTGCGCTGCTGATCAACTTTAGCTATTACGTGAAAAACAGCGGGGCACTCGCGCTGGTGCCGCTGGTAGCGATGCTGCTGTTTTTCATCGCCAGCTTCAGGCTGCAGCGGATCCAGCACTTTCTTTCGCTGCGACTCTTTACCGCTATGGGCTTTGTCAGTTATGCGCTCTATCTGATTCATGAAAACCTGATGATTGCGATGCTGATTAAGCTTAACCGCTATGTCAAAAGTGACACTGTCATGATGATCATGCCGCCGGTAATGGTTATCGTGCTGGCCGGTGTTGCGTATGTCATTACCCGCTACGCGGAGCCGGCGCTGCGCCGGGCGCTGCAGAAAAAACGGCAGCCGGTCGCACCGGCCGCAGGCAGCGGCATAGAGTAGCGGGCGGGAGGCGAAAGCCTCCCGCTGGTTTCAGACATCCAGGCGGTGGATAACGTTAACAAATTCGTGAACGCCGCTGTTAATTTCCCGCAGGCTGCGCGACAGCATGCCGATTTTTTCCTGCTCAGCTACGACAAACTCACGCACCTCATCCAGCTGCTGATACATCTCTTTTATCAGCAGGCTGTTTTGCTGCACCACTTCGGTAATTTGCCGGGTCGCGGCAGCGGTGGAAGCAGCCAGACGACGTACTTCAGCGGCAACCACGCTGAAGCCGCGGCCTGCGTCACCGGCACGCGCAGACTCAATGGCGGCGTTCAGCGCCAGAATATTTGTTTGTGACGCGATGAGATTAATCGTGTTAACCACCTCGCCAATATTTCTGGCAGACGCATTAAGCTGAACGCCAATTTCCGTCGCAGCATTAACCCGCTGGGCCACCAGACCTGAATTGCGTACGGTTTCGTCCAGAACGTCGTTGGCGTTGTCGGTGATTTGCGACGTTTCACCTGACGTGGTGAGGGCTATATCTGCCACACGCTTTGCGGCCTCCACGCGCGCGGTGATATCAGAGGCAATTTTAATAACTTTATAGACCCGCCCATCCGCATCCACTACCGGGTTATAGCTCGCCTCCAGCCAGATGCGCTCACCGCTGGCGGTTTTACGCTCAAAACGACCGACAAAATGTTGCCCGCGCGCCATTTTTTGCCAGAAATCGGGCTGAGCGTGATAAAAATCGTCATAGCAGAACAGTCGGTGATGCTGACCAACAATCTCTTCACTGCTATACCCCATATGCTGCAGAAAATTGGCGTTGGCGCTGAGGATCTCGCCCTCAGGTGTAAATTCAATCACCGCCATGGAGCGATCCAGCGCGGTGATAACCGCCTCTTTATGCTCCAGCTCCTGATGGCGCGCGGTGATATCGCTGGCGACTTTGATCACCTTATACACCCGGCCTTTATCATCGCTGACCGGAAAGTAGGTCGCGCTCAGGTAGAAACGCTGCTGCTGACGATCGAAGCGCTCAAAAATGCCGGTGATTGACTCACCCCGCGCCAGCGTTTGCCAGAAACGGCGATAGCCCGCTGTCTGACTGTAAAGCGGTGAACAGAAGAGGCGATGGCGCTGGCCCTGGATCTCCTGCAGCTGATACCCCGTCAGCGTCAGAAACAGCGCGTTAGCATCAACAATTTCACCATCCGGCGTAAATTCAATCCAGGCAACATGCTGTCTGATAGCATTGATATCACGATGAACGCTGGCGCTGTGGCTGAACGGCAGCGCCAGGCGGGAAGTTTTCACCCCAAACATAAATGACCTCTGTCAGATAGTGTGCAGTTAAGTAGCGCGATCGCCTTACAAAGGGTCGCGTAATTTCATTCAGCGCAGAGCCTGTGCCGCGCTGGATGTTTCCCCCCGATTTCCATGTTGTCCTGAGCGCCGGCAGCCGTTAAGCGTAAACGGGCATCAGTCAGGGGGATTTTTTTGAAGTTCAGATTCCCGGTGCTGGCAATAAATGTGGTGCTGAATATATGTTATCGACGGCGGAAAACAAAAACTGAGTAAATTTTCTAATTAAAACGCAGCGGGGGGATTTTACCGTCAGCGGTCTGAAATCAGCCGGGTGCTGCGCTGTCAGGAAATATGTCGCTGCAGCAGAGTGGATCAGGCTGCTTGTTAAAGATGTAAATAAAATATAGGTTATATCTGCTACAGAGAGCGGATAAGCAGAATGGCAGCTACTGACGGAGAGCTTTGTGATGACGACATCCCTGTGTAAAGAATTAAATCTGCGCTATCCGATTATCCAGGCCCCGATGGCAGGCGTTTCAACTCCGGAACTGGCTGCTGCAGTCAGCAATGCCGGTGCGCTTGGCTCGCTGGGACTGGGCGCCTTCTCTGCGGAAGAGGCTGCACGCCTTATACGGCAGACTCAGGCGCTTACCCGGCAGCCTTTTAACGTCAATCTGTTTTGCCATCCGCCCGGCCTGCGCAACGACGCAGTCGAAAAGGCGTGGATAGCACGTTTCGCCGATCGTTTTGCTGCTCTTGGCGCTCAGGTTCCCGTGAATCTGGAGGAGATATATCCCACTTTTTGCGGTCATGAAGCGGTGCTGCAGGTCATTGAGGAAACGCGTCCGGCGGTCGTGAGTTTTCATTTTGGTTTGCCACCGGCGGATACTCTGCGACGGCTGAAAGCCTGCCGGATAGTGACCCTGGCAACAGCCACCAGCGTGGCGGAAGCGGAAGCGATCGCGCAGCAGGGAGTGGATATGATTGTGGCGCAGGGCTATGAAGCAGGTGGCCATCGCGGCAGTTTTGCCGTCGATGAGGAGGATCATCAGCTCTCCACGCTGACGCTGGTACAGGCCATCTGTGCGCGGGTTACGCTGCCGGTGATTGCCGCAGGCGGGATCATGAACGGTGCAGCAATCGCAGCAATGCAGGCTCTGGGTGCCAGCGGCGTACAGGCCGGTACCGCTTTTCTTCTCTGCCCTGAATCCGCTACTGCACCCGCCTGGCGTCAGGCGCTCCGGCATGCCGCTGTAACGGGTACTACCATGACTGCGGCAATTTCCGGTCGTGAAGCGCGCGCGCTGCGCAACGCATTCTGCACTATTACGCGCGATATCCCCCGCACCGAGATCCCTGCTTATCCGCTGGCTTATTCACTGGGTAAGGCGCTGGCTAAGGCTGCGCTGGCGCAGGGCGAGGCGGGGTTTGGGGCATACTGGGCGGGAGAGGGAGCAGCACTGGTACGCGAACTGCCGGCGGCGGAACTCATCCGGCAGCTGGTCACAGAGTGGCATGCTGCCTCTGGTCAGGGTAGCCCGACTAATGCGATACAACGGTCGTCTTTATAACGTGGCAGGAATGCATTATAAACGCGATTGCGTTTCGGACATCTGCTGATTAAATAAAAAAACGGGTGGGACAGCAAATAAGCGCAGCGATAATTTTACCGCTGCGCTTATTTAGCGCAGGTAAGATATCCGTAGATAAACTATTAACTCATCTGGACTGATATAAATTGAATGGCTTCACCATAAATTTTCTTAACGCCATCAATAGCCTGCGCTTCAGACTCTTGTAACTCCGCCAGAATGGCATATTTTTCAACGGGCACGCCCGCTGCAATAAGGGTAGTCACGGCGCGCCCTATCGCCTGATTAATGTCGTTAATAGGTTGTACATCAACCGGTTTCACCAGGTTTTCTCCACAGATAAAATATGCCAGTCAGCACAAAGCCGCAGGCAGTAATACGTTACAGCAATGATTGCTGGTATATATAATGCCATAGAGAAAATAAATTTTAAATATAGATCTGAGTCATGTTTTATTGCCCGCTAAGGCGTCTTTTTAACTTGGCGGTTCATTAAAAAAACGTGCTGCTTGCTATCAACGTACAATCGGGCTAGCCTGCTGATCGTTGAAATAATCACGCTAAGTACAGGCATACGTTAATGGCAGTTATTCCGAAAAACTACTCGCGGCTGGAGAGCGGCTACCGTGAGAAAGCACTTAAAATTTATCCGTGGGTGTGCGGGCGCTGTGCGCGGGAGTTCGTTTACTCAAACCTGCGCGAGCTGACGGTACACCATATCGATCACGATCATACCAACAATCCGGAAGATGGCAGCAACTGGGAGCTGCTTTGTCTCTACTGCCACGATCATGAACATTCAAAATATACCGAAGCCGATCAGTACGGTACGCGAGTGGTGGCGGGAGAGGATGCGCAGGATGAAGTGGGTGCCGCGACATATAACCCGTTTGCCGATCTGAAATCGCTTATCAGCAAGAAGAAGTAGCAGCGCTGCCACACACATTTACAGGTCAGTAAAATGAGACGGCGGGAAACCTGTGTTATAGTGCGTTTGCGTACTTTTCTAAGTCGCGAATTTCACTGGCGCTTGTGCCAACCCGATACGCCCAGCCGGGTGTCGGGCTCTTTTTAGCCCGGTTACGCGCGCACAAAAAAACCCGCACAAGGCGGGTTTTTTTATCAGCAGCATTTAACTGCTCAGACTACTGTCTTCATCGCTATCGTAAGCGCTGCCGATCGTCAGCGCAGCTTACAGTGCGGTAACGTTAGCAGCAGCTGGACCTTTAGCACCATTCTCGATGGTGAAAGAGACCTTCTGGCCTTCGTCCAGGGTTTTGAAGCTGTCACTCTGGATTGCAGAGAAGTGTACGAACACGTCTTTGCTGCCATCTTCAGGAGTGATAAAGCCGAAACCTTTATCTGCGTTGAACCATTTTACTAAACCAGTCATTTTGTTAGACATAGATACTTCCTTAATTGATGAGCCATAAACTATGGCGATGGTGGCCTGTATCAGAGCGTTACTTATTGGGCACTTAGGAGGAGGCTCATGAAGAAGGGGTATCTGTGGATAACACTTGAACTGAGGACTGCTTTACTAAAACTGCTTCATAAGGTCTGTATTCCAAACCGATGACGCTATTAAGCCACACCTGTTCCGGTTTAGCAACACTTATATTACATCCTCTTTAATGCCTCCGCCAGATAAGCCCTGCACCACGTTTTACCTCCCGGTCATCATCCGGGAGGCGGAAAACCACATAGTGAAAGAGGTATTTTTATACGCCTCAAACGGAATTGTGACAAAGATCACAAATCCATCCTTCAGAAACGCTGATGTAAAATTTACTGAAATTACCCTATTGAATGATAATAATTATCATTTATAATCTCATTCAAATTTTAAGGCCGACTTATACAGGTCTGCCCACGTATGCCAACTGATGGCGTATGTTAATGATATTTATAAGTTATTGTTTTTTAGATTTTTGCAGAAGCAACAGAGCCTATGACACCTGTTGTCTTATTTGTCAGCAGGATTTAAAGATTTTTAGTAACAGGAAAGGATTATGTTTACACGTTCATCTGCGCAATCATTACCAATCGTAACCTCTGAGCCGCAGTCAGGCGCGCCGGAGAGCTGGCTTTTTAACGATCGTCAGCTTGATGCCTGGGCCGGACAGACGCAGGAGGTGCTTAAGCTACTGACCCAGACGGTGCAGGGCGTAGAAAAGCCGTTTAGCGGTATTCTGCCGCACGAGCTGGCAAACGAGTTCCGCAGTGTGGATCTTAATTCTCCACTGGGCAATAACGAAGCTGCACTGGCCGAGCTGTCTCAGCTTTATCTGCGCGATGCGGTCTGGTTTCACCACCCCAAATATGTTGCACACCTTAATTGCCCGGTCGTCCTGCCGTCGCTGATGGCAGAGCAGGTGATGGCCGCAGTGAACAGCTCTGTTGATACCTGGGACCAGAGCGCTGGCGGCACGCTGATTGAGCAAAAAGTTATCGACTGGACGCTGGCGCGTATCGGCCTGCCCGCCGCCGCGGACGGTATTTTTACCAGTGGCGGTACGCAGTCAAACCTGATGGCGATGCTGCTGGCTCGCGACAGCTGGTGCGAGGCGCATCATCCGGGGCATCTGATCAAATATCGCGGCCTGCCTGAAACCGCCGGTAAGTGGCGCGTATTCACGTCTAAATTGAGTCATTTCAGTATCCAGAAATCGATGGCGATCCTCGGCCTGGGCTACGATGCCGTTGTGCCGGTTGACCATGATGCCGATTACCGTATGGATGCGGGTATGCTGGAGCACGAAATCCAGCGCTGCCGCGAAGAGGGGCTGATCCCGATTGCGGTGGTAGCAACCAGCGGCACTACCGATTTTGGCAGCATCGATCCGCTGGAAAAGATCGCCGCGCTGTGTCAGCGCAATGGATTATGGATGCACGTTGATGCCGCCTATGGCTGTGGTCTGCTGGTTTCAGAACAGCACCGCCAGCGTCTGCGCGGTATTGAACAGGCAGACTCAGTCACCGTTGATTACCACAAATCGTTCTTCCAGACGGTAAGCTGCGGGGCGTTCTTTGTACGTAACAAAGACCATCTGAAACATGTTACGCACCATGCTGACTACCTCAATCCACTGAGCGCGCAGCAGGAAGGGACGCCAAACCTGGTCAACAAAAGTATTCAGACCACGCGTCGCTTTGATGCACTGAAGATGTGGCTGACGCTGCGCGTCATGGGCCCGGCCGCGCTGGGTGAAGCGTTTGACTCGCTGATTGACCTTGCACAGCGTGCGCATCAGCTGCTGCGCGCGCATCCGGCAATCGAGGTGCTGCACGCACCAGAACTCACCACGCAAATCTTCCGCTTTGTGCCGCGCCAGTCGCTCAGCGGCCCGCAGCTCGACGATATCAACGCTGCGATCCGTAAAGCGCTGTTCCGTTCCGGCAATGCAATTGTGGCAGGCACGAAAGTCGACGGCCGGCAGTATCTGAAATTCACCCTGTTAAATCCTGCCACCACCGCGGCAGATCTGGAAGAGGTGATTAACCTGGTTGCGCATTACGGGCGCGAACAGCTGCGCACGACCGCGCTCCACGCGGCAAATCAGTGAGAACTCTGTTATGAATAACACCGTTTACGATTTTATAGGCATCGGTATCGGCCCGTTCAACCTTGGACTGGCCTGTCTCAGCGAACCGGTAGAGGGACTCAACGGCATATTTCTCGATCAGAATGCGGGTTTTGACTGGCACACCGGCATGATGCTGGAAAGCGCACACCTGCAGACGCCATTTATGGCCGACCTGGTGACGCTGGCTGACCCCACCAGCCCTTACAGCCTGCTGAATTACATGAAAGAGAAAGGAAAACTCTACTCATTCTACATCCGGGAAGATTTTTTCCTGATGCGTAAAGAGTATAACCAGTATTGCCAGTGGGCCTGCGAGCGCCTCAGTAACCTGCGCTGGAACCGTCACGTTGAGTACGTAAGTTATGATGCGGAGCGGGCGGTTTATCGCGTTCAGGCGGTGAATTATCAGAGCGGCGCGACCGAAGAGTGGCTGACGCGTCATCTGATCCTCGGCACCGGTCCGGTGGCCTGGCTCCCGGAGTGCAGTCAGCCGCATCGTCAGCGTATTACGCACTCCAGCGACTATCTGAAAAACAAAGCAGAGCTGCAGCAGAAGCGGTCTGTCACCGTGCTGGGCAGCGGTCAGAGCGCGGCTGAAATTTACTATGACCTGCTCAGCGATATCGACCGGTTTGACTATCAGCTGAACTGGATCACCCGTGCGCCGCGCTTCTATCCGCTGGAGTACACCAAGCTGACGCTGGAGATGACCTCACCGGAGTGGGTGGACTATTTTCATGCGCTGCCGCCGGCGAAGCGCGACCGGCTGAATGCAGACCACAAGAATCTCTATAAAGGTATCAACAGCAGCCTGATCAACGATATTTATGATCTGA
Organism: Pantoea sp. RIT413; assembly: GCF_003057675.2. Classification (NCBI taxonomy): domain Bacteria; kingdom Pseudomonadati; phylum Pseudomonadota; class Gammaproteobacteria; order Enterobacterales; family Erwiniaceae; genus Pantoea; species Pantoea sp. RIT413. Next base: position 109,718 of record NZ_QBJB02000002.1, on the reverse strand, counting down.
TGTACGTCAAACAGCTCGACGGCCCGCTCGACGTCAATCTCTTCACACACTCAGCGCTGACCGATCTGCGCTGGCTGCCGGCAGGGGAGTTTGAACTCTCGCTCTGGCAGCAGGAGCAGGAGTGCGCCTTTACCCGTCGTACCGAAGGGCTGGTGATGGCAACCGGCTATCACTACCGTCCGCCGATGTTTATCGAAGGCATCAGTCAGCGGCTGCGCTGGGACGAGCAGGGGCGCTACGATGTGCAGCGTAATTACAGCATCGATCATCACAATCAAATCTTTGTGCAAAACGCAGAGCTGCATACGCACGGTTTTGTGACGCCGGATCTCGGCATGGCCTGCTATCGCAACTCCGTTATTTTACGCGAAATTACCGGACGCGAAGTTTATCCGGTAGAGCGGCAGATCGCGTTTCAGACTTTCCCGGCACAGACGGAGCGCTGACATGAGCACAGAGATGATTTACCGCGTTCAGCGACCGGCAGGCACCTTTAGCCTGCGCCCGATGCAGGCCGCCGATGCCGCACTGATCCACAGCTGGGTAACGCGCGACTACGCCCGCTTCTGGGGCATGCAGAACGACACCCTGGAGCAGGTCGCCGCTTTTTATCACGGGCTGACCGCAAATAATCCCCACGCCGCCCTGATTGGCTGCTGTGAAGGGCAGCCGGTGTTTCTGATGGAGTGCTACCGCGCCAGCGAGGATGAAATCGGACGGTTCTATCCGGCCGCGCCCGATGATTACGGGATGCATATTCTGATTGCGCCCGCCAGCACACCCATTCCGCAGTTCAGCTGGCAGGTCTTTACCGTTGCCATGGGATACCTGTTCAGTCTGCCGCAGGTCGGACGCGTGGTGGTGGAGCCTGACGTACGCAATGAGAAAATTCACCGGCTGAATAATCGGGCCGGCTTTCGCTATCAGCACACGCTCGATCTCGGGCATAAAACCGCCTGGCTGGCGTTTTGCCAGCGGGAAGATTATCAACAGGCTCTGGAGCAGGATATTTTGACCATGAACACACCCTCTGCGCTGCTGACAGGATCCCACCTTACGGGCGATAACTGGGCACAGGCAAACCGGATGCTGATCCGCAAAGCGATAAGCGAGTTTGCCCACGAAAAGCTGGTTACGCCCGTTGAAAACGGCGCAGGCTGCTATACGCTGGCCGTACCGGGCGGCGAAGCACATTATCAGTTCCGCGCAGAACGTCTGGCGCTGGACCACTGGAATATCGACGCCGCGTCACTGCTGAAGCAGGAAAATGGCCGGCCGCTGACGCTGGATGCGCTGCAGTTTATCGTGGAGTTTAATCAGCAAATCGGCATTCCGCAGGCGCTGCTGGCAACCTATATGGAAGAGATCAGCAGCACGCTCAGCAGCAGCGTCTATAAGCTGCAGAAGCAGAATCCGGATGCGCAGGCTCTGGTGCACGCTGATTTCCAGACCATTGAGGCGGCAATGACCGAGGGGCACCCCTGTTTTGTCGCCAATAATGGCCGCATTGGTTTTGACGCCCGCGATTATCTCGCTTTTGCGCCAGAGGCCGCCGCACCGGTCCAGCTTATCTGGGTTGCGGTACATCAGCGCAACGCCCATTTTTCCAGTCTGAGTACGCTGAGTTATGAGCAGCTGATGCGTGATGAGCTGGGCGCGGAGACTCTGGCGCGGTTTACAGAGCAGCTGAGCGCGCGCGGGCTGAATGCGGATGAGTATATCCTGATGCCGGTGCATCCGTGGCAGTGGCAAAACAAACTGCTGACGGTATTCGCGGCCGATATTGCTCAGCAGGATATCGTCTGGCTCGGCGAGGGCGACGATCGCTATCAGGCGCAGCAATCGATCCGCACCTTCTTTAACCGCAGTCAGCCCGCGAAGCGCTACGTCAAAACCGCGCTGTCGGTGCTTAACATGGGCTTTATGCGCGGTCTCTCACCCTATTATATGGCGACCACGCCCGCGATTAACGAGTGGCTGGAACAGCTGGTCAGCAGGGATGCGTGGCTGCAGCGCTGTGATTTCCGTATTTTGCGGGAGGTTGCGGCGGTGGGCTATCACAACCGTTACTACGAGCAGGCCATCAGCGGCGATTCCGCCTATAAAAAGATGTTTGCTGCGCTGTGGCGGGATAATCCGGCAGCCCGCCTGCAGCCGGGTCAGCGCCTGATGACGATGGCCGCACTCCTGCATGTTGATCACCACCAGCAGGCGCTGTTACCAGCGCTGATCGCTGACTCAGGCCTGCCGGCAAAAGAGTGGGTGGCGCGCTATCTGAACTGCTATCTCAGCCCGCTGCTGCACTGCTTCTACCAGCACGATTTAGTGTTTATGCCCCACGGCGAAAACCTGATCGTGCTGCTGGAGAACAATGTGCCGGTCAGCGCCTACATGAAAGATATTGGTGAAGAGATTGCCGTCATGGATCCGGACGCGCAGCTGCCGGAAAAAGTGAGCCGACTGGCAGTGGATGTGCCGGACGATCTCAAGTTACTGTCGATTTTTACCGACGTATTCGACTGCATTTTCCGCTTTATCAGCGCCATTCTGCACGACGCCGGTACGCTGTCGCAGGATCAGTTCTGGCAGGCGGTAGCGCAGTGCGTGAAAGAGTATCAGCAGGCGCATCCGCAGCTGGCAGCTAAATTTGCACGCTTTGATATGTTTACCCCGGCGTTTACCCGCTCCTGCCTTAACCGGCTGCAGCTGGCGAATAATCAGCAGATGATTAACCTCACCGACCCGGCGGAAAATCTCAAGTTTGCCGGTACGCTGGATAACCCGATTGCCCGCTGGCGCTGATAAGGCGTTCGCTGGCTGACATCTGTGACGCGGTTGCTCCGGCAACCGCGTTTTTTATCATTCTGCAACGGGTAAGGATCGGTAATGGCCCTGTATGAACCGGTGTCGCAGCTCACGCGCCGCCGCATAATTTTTCCGCTCTCGCTGGTACTGTTTGAATTCGCCACCTATATCGCGCATGACATGATCCAGCCCGGCATGCTGCTGGTCACTGAGGAGTTTGGTGCCGGACCTGAGTGGGTTTCCGCTTCGCTAACCGCCTATCTGATCGGCGGTATGATGCTGCAGTGGCTGCTGGGGCCGCTTTCCGATCGCATCGGGCGGCGTCCGGTGCTGCTTAGCGGCGTCGCTTTTTTTATGCTGACCTGCATTGCCACTCACTGGGTGCAGAGCATTGAGCAGTTCGTACTGCTGCGCTTTCTGCAGGGAGTCAGCCTGTGCTTTATCGGCTCTGTAGGCTACGCCGCTATTCAGGAGGCGTTCAGTGAAGCGCTGAGCGTGAAGATCATGGCGCTGATGGCAAACGTCGCGCTGCTGGCTCCGCTGGCCGGGCCGCTGGCCGGGGCCGCTTTTCTGACTATCAGCGACTGGCGCACCCTGTTCTGGCTCTTCGGCGGCGTGACGGCGCTGGCCCTGCTGGGCCTGTGGTGCACTATGCCGGAAACCGCAGGGGATCGTACGCGCTCGATCTCACCCGGCGCGCTGGGCAGGGGTTACTGGCAGCTGCTGCGCGATCGCCAGGTTATGCGCGGCTCGCTGGCAATCGGCCTGGTGACCATTCCCTGCCTCGCCTGGGTAGCGCTGTCGCCGGTTATTCTGATGCACGATGCCGGCCTGAGCCGTATGGAGTATGCGCTGCTGCAGCTGCCGGTGTTTCTGGCGATGATCGCCGGTAACCTGACGCTGGGGCGCCTCAGCAGCCGGCTGCCGATCCAGCGACCGCTGCAGCTGGGAGCCTGGCCGGTGGTAGCCGGTCTTGCGCTGGCGGCAGTCGCGACCATAGCCGATCGGCACAGCTATCTGTGGCTGACCGCCGGCCTCAGCCTTTACGGTTTCGGCACCGGACTGGTTAATGCCGGACTCTATCGTATGACGCTTTTTTCCAGCCAGGCGGGCAAGGGCAGCGTGGCAGCGATGGTGGGTATGGTAACAATTCTGATTTTTGCACTCGGCATTGAAGCGGCAAAATACGCCTATTTCAGCTTTTACAGTACCGGCTTTAGCCTGATTAATCTGGCCTGCGGATTGCTCTGGCTGGGGCTGATCCGCGCATTTCTGCGTGAAAACCGGCGGCGGCAGCCCGCGCTGCAGCAGGCCTGACGCATTTATCTAAAGCGAGCTGCGGCTCGCTTTTCAGCCATTCCCCCACTTTTTAACCTGTTTCCGGCAGAAAATTTAACTGCAGACACATCTTGAAATGCCACTATCAAAAAGATAATAATTCTCATTAATATTAGCATTACCATTGCCTCTGGCATCCATCGGCTCTCCGGCTGCACCGGAGAGAACTGCGTGTTTTTAAGGGAATTAACCATGCGAGTGCCTTTTACTCTGAAGCGTTCTGTTCTGTTCTGCTCCGTCGCATTATCTGCATCACCGCTGCTGTATGCAGCTGAGACTCTGGTTGTCACCGCGCAGCCGGCTGAAACGGCTACGACTCCCACCACCGGCTATACGGCGAAAACCAGCCAGGGCGCGACTAAAACCGATCGCCCGCTGATCACTACCGGTCAGGCCGTTTCAGTGGTGACGCGTCAGCAGATGGAAGATCAGGGCGCGATGAGCGTAAATCAGGCGCTGAATTATACCGCAGGCGCCTTTACAAACTTCGCCGGTGCGGCGTCGCGTTACGATACGGTATCACTGCGCGGTTTCCACGGTGGCGATGTCGATAATGTCTTCCTGGATGGCCTGCGGCTGATGAGCGATCCCGGCAGCTATAACGTGCTGCAGGTTGATCCCTGGTTCCTTGAGCGTATCGATGTGATTAAAGGCCCTTCATCTGCGCTTTATGGTCAGACGGTGCCGGGCGGGCTGGTGATGGAGACGTCAAAACGTCCGCAGTTTCGGCAGGAGGGGCATTTCCGTCTCTCGGCGGGTAACAACAACACCACTTCAGCCGCCTTTGACTACACCGATGCGCTGAACGATCAGCTGGCGTTCCGCCTGACCGGTATTACCCGCAACAGCGACACCCAGTACGAACACACGCGGGAGGAGAAATATGCGATTTCACCCTCGCTGCTCTGGCAGCCGTCGGAAGATACCTCGCTGCTGCTGCGCGCCTATCTGCAGAAAGATCCCTCAGGCGGCTACCACAGCGCGGTACCGGGTGAGGGCAGCATCACCGAACACAACGGCTATAAGCTGAGCAATGGCTTCTACGACGGCCAGAGTTCACTCGACCAGTTCAAACGCCGCGAGCAGATCTACAGCGCCGAATTTGCGCACCGCTTTAATGACACCTGGGCGTTCCGCTCTAATGCCAGCTACTCTCACTCAAACGTCGATCTTGATCAGGTGTATCAAATCGGCTGGACAGGGAACAGTTCAGATCTGCTGAACCGCTACTACTCCGGCTCGCGCTCATCGCTGAAAGCGTACGCGATCGATAATCAGCTGGAAGCAGATTTTGCCACCGGCGCAGTCGACCATAAAGTGGTGCTGGGCGCGGAATATCACCAGTATAAAAACGACCTGCATGACGCAAGCGGCAACGCCAGTCAGCTGAATGCGCGGACCGGGGCCTCCGTGGGTGCCAACGACGTGTATACCTTCGAGCGCTCGCAGCGCTACTACTATCAGACCGGCGTCTACCTGCAGGATGAGATGGTCTGGGATAAGTGGCATCTTGACCTGTCGGGCCGCTATGACCGCATTGTGTCGCAGACTGAGAACTACGATCAGGCAACCAAAAACCGGCGTCAGGATGACCACGTGGGCGGTCGTGCCGCGCTGCTTTATGCGTTTGACAACGGTGTCTCACCTTATGTGAGTTACAGCCAGGCTATTACGCCGCAGTCGCTCTCGGGCCAGAACGGCAACCTGCTGAAACCCACTACCGCAGAGCAGTATGAAGCGGGCGTGAAATATCAGCCGCCGGGGACCTCCGATCTCTACACCGCAGCGGTGTACGATCTTACGCAGAAAGATGTCGGCAACCGTATTGTGCAGGGTTCTTATTTTGTGCCTGCCGGTAAAGTGCATTCACAGGGGCTGGAGCTGGAGGCGCATACCCAGCTGACGCCGCGTCTCAGCACCATCGCTAACTACACCCTCAGTCACGTACGGTATAAAGATTCGGTGGATGGCAACGATGGCCACACGCCTTATGTCACCCCCAACTCTATGGCTTCGCTCTGGAGTAAATATCAGTTTGACTATGGTCTGAGCGTGGGTGCCGGCGTGCGTTACATCGGCAAACAGTGGGCTGATAATGAAAATACCCGGCGCCTGCCTTCTGCCACTCTGTTTGACGCGTCGGTCCGCGCCGATCTCGGTGCCTGGAACAGCCAGCTGAAAGGGGCTTATGTACAGGTTAATGCCAATAACCTCACCGACCGGGAATATGTCGCCGCCTGCTACGGCACGGGCTACTGCTACTGGGGCGCTGAGCGCTCAATTGTTGCGACCGTGGGTTACGATTTCTGATCGGATAATAGGTGGCCGGCGTACAGCCTGACGCCGGCAAACATACAGCCCGTAAGCTGGTTTATCCGCTTACGGGCTTTTTTCTGGTCGGCGCAGGTTAAAAGCTTTCCCAGCTGGCGTCCGCTGTGGACACAGGCCGGGGTTTAGCCGGCGACGGCGTCAGCACGGGCTTCGGAGCAACCCGGGCGGCATTTTCCTGTTCCGCGGAAAGACGGAAGATGGCCACGGTTTTCTCCAGTTCAATCGCCTGCGACTCCAGCGAGCTTGCTGCGGCTGAAGACTCCTCAACGAGAGCCGCATTCTGCTGGGTGGTGGTATCCATCTCCGACATCGCCTGCGCAATCTGCGAGATGCCCCGGTTCTGTTCATCAGAGGCGGCGGCAATCTCACCCATAATATCGCGCACCTGCGTCACCGACTGCACGATATCATTCATTGTCGTACCGGCACGATCCACCAGTGCCGAGCCGTCGCTGACGCGATCCAGTGATTCGCGGATCAGCGTCTCAATCTCTTTTGCCGCCACAGAGCTGCGCTGCGCCAGGTTTCTGACTTCGCCCGCTACCACGGCAAAACCGCGTCCCTGTTCTCCGGCCCGCGCCGCTTCAACCGCTGCGTTCAGCGCCAGGATATTGGTCTGGAACGAGATACTGTTGATGACATTGATGATTTCACCAATTTTACCGGAGCTCTGACTGATACCGCTCATGGTAGCGATCACGTCGCGAACAATCTCGCCGCCGCGGCCAGCATTGCCGGAGGCGTCGGCCGCCAGCTGGCTGGCGTGATGCGCATTCTCAGCGTTCTGCTTCACCGTAGAGGTCAGCTGTTCCATACTCGCGGCGGTCTGCACCACGGCAGCACTCTGTTGCTCGGTGCGGGAAGAGAGATCGGTATTGCCGGCGGCAATCTCTGCGGAGGCGCGCGCCACGCTGCTGACGCCGCTGCGCACGTTAGCGATAATCGTCTGCAGGCTATGGTTCATGCTGTCAACCGCCTGCATCAGCTCTCCCAGCTCATCGCCACGGGTGGTTTTCAGCGACGTGGTCAGATCGCCTGCGGCAATGCGCTGCGCCGCGCTGAGCGTTTCACGCAGCGGGTGCGTAATGCTGCGCGTAATGCGCCAGGCAATCAGCAGGCTCAGCACCACGCAGATCGCGGCGGCGATAGCGATGCGCCACTCAGCGCCTTTGATAAACGAGGCAGAAAGCTGCGACTGATAGCTGAACATATCTGCCACGCCCGCATTCAGCCGCTCCGCCGCGCCCGTCAGGATGATGGATTCACTTTTCTCGCTGTTAAAAGCGTTCAGGTAGGGCGCCAGGGCGGGGCGCTGCTGATTGACCGCGGCCAGCACGGCCTGCGTTGCGGTAGTGATATCCCCCTGATTAAAACTGTCGAGCAGTTCGGTCAGGGTGGTGATGGTGATAAATTTATCCGCTATGGCGTCTCTGCTGGTTTCGCCGGGATTTTTCAGGAAGTTCTCTTCAATATTAGCGGTATCGTAGAGGGTCGCCGTAAGCTGCATAACCGGCGGCGCGGTCTCTGGCGTCAGGCCGCGATTCAGCGACTCCAGCTGATGTGCCAGCTTAATCAGCGCGGCAGGCGTAATTGCACTGAAGGCCGCGGTGGTTTCTTTAGCGGCGGCAATAAATTTTTCGCGCTGATCCTGATAGCTGTGCATCAGTTCACCCAGCTGGTTCACTTTCTGCAGCCCCTCTGCGTTCCAGCTAAAGCTTTCCAGACGCTGATAAAGCGCGGTAAATTCTTTCAGCGCCTCAACGTTCCGCACGGCAAACTGCTCATCTTTCGTGTACTGATACAGAGTGCGATTCAGCCGTGCTTTACTGAGCGTATTCACCATCTCAACCGTCACGGTGCGCCGGGCTGAGTTATCTTTAATGCTGCGAAAACAATCAAATGCGATAACAGTGATTGCCAGTGAGGCGGCTATCACAATAATAAAACCGGCTCCCAGTTTCTTTCCGATTTTAATATTTGAGAGGGAGTGAGCAAGGCCCATAAAATTCACCTTTAGTGAGATAATGAAATGCAGGTCAGAGGGAGGCGGAACGCGTGCTCTGCCGTCAATTTACTATCGTCACGGCTCACAGAAGCTTGATATCTATTTTTAACGTTCGTCTTTTTATAAATAAATAAATGATGATCCAGAACAATATGGCGTCGGGGAAAACAGGATCGCGCTAAATAAGCGGATCCCCGCCACCGGATACGGCAGCGCCTGGTATCAGGCGGCGCTGCCTGAAAAGCGTCGGGTCAGAATGGCCCCCAGTTGATAGCGACCCCTGTCAGCAGCATCACCACACAGATCACAAACCAGATTGCGATGACCGGGGCAACAAAGCGCAGCCACTGACCGAATGAAACGCCTGCCGTGGCGAGCACCGCCATCAGCACGCCGGACGTCGGGCTCATACAGTTGACGATCCCTTCACCCAGCAGTACCGACTGCACCATCACCTGACGCGTCAGGCCAAGGTTATCGCCCAGCGGTGAGAAAATAGGGATCAGAAGCGCCGATTCTCCCGAGCCGGATGAGATACCAAAGTGGATCAGTGCGGCGCTGATAAACATGCCAATCGTTGCCAGCCAGGCGGGCACCGGCTCCAGCAGATCGGAAAGAAATCCGACGATCGGGTCGAGGACATTGCCCTGCTGCAGCACGAGTGAAATGGCAGCGGCCATCCCCACGATAAACGCCCCTTTGACCAGCGTGGCGCAGCCTGCCAGGAAGGTGTTGGCAATGTCCGATCCTGAGAGACGGCCCATCAGTCCGACGATAATAGTCAGCAGAATAAACATCGCTGACATCTCACGGGTGCCCCAGTGATAGCGCACCGTACCGGCAATAAAGAGCAGCAGCGCCAGCGCCGTGGTCGCCAGAATCAGCTTATGTCGTCCGGTTACCGGAGCAATACTCTCCGCAGCGGCAGACATAGCGGGCCGGCACTCACCGTTTTTACGCGCACGGCGCACGGCGTGGATCAGATAAAGCGCGGCGCTGACCACAAACAGCAGGCAGGTCAGGGCGCGCAGCAGCATGCCGGAGAACAGCGGCAGCTGCGCCAGATGCTGCGTCAGCCCGGTGGTGGACGGATTCAGGATCGCGACGTTATATCCGGCGGCGCAGGTCAGATAGACCAGCGAGGCCCCAAGCATAGGGGAGAGTCCGAGTGAGCGCCCCACCAGCAGTCCGATCGGCACAAAGGCGACCACCGCATTGACGACCACGCCGGTGGTGCCGAGCAGCGAGAAAATCACGGCGAAAATAATGATGATGCGCGTATCACTCAGCGTGCTGCTGCGCGACAGCGCCTGCAGAGCCGTCGCTATCGCCCCGGTTTTCTCGATTACCGCCAGTACGCCTCCGGTAAACAGGATCAGAAAGATAATGGGGGCCTGTTTAACCATGCCCGCAGCGATCGCCATAAAGATCTCCAGCGGCAGCACACCGCTCTGCGGCACCGCATGCAGACTCTCTTTGACGGCAAACTTAATGCCGTCGCGCGTCTCATAATCGTAGACGCCCGCCGGTATAATCCAGGTCGCCACGGCGGCCAGCGCCAGAATAATAAACAGCAGCAGGTAGGGGCTGAGGCCCTCCCGCTGGCGCACAGCCCTGTCCGGTTTTTCCAGCGATATCTGTGTCATGGCGTCTCTCCGCTCAGCAGGCCAGCCAGCAGCGCCGTACGCTGCACCACCTCCGCAACAATAATATGCTCATGCCGCGCGTGAATACCGGCACCGGTGGCGCCCAGCCCATCCAGCGTGGGCAGCCCGAGTGCGGCGGTAAAGTTGCCGTCGCTGCCGCCGCCCACGGAGGCGCCTTCCAGCGTCAGGCCCAGCTGACGACCGATGTGCGCCGCGCGGGCAAACAGTGCGCGTGATGCCGCGCTCTGGCGCATGGGCGGGCGCCCCTGTTCACCGCTGATATGCAGGGTCACGCGCGGGTCATGCGGCTGGAGCTGCATAATTGCCGCGTGCAGGCGGGCCGCCTCCTCTTCAGAGGTGACGCGCGTATCCACTTCCAGACGCGCGCGATCCGCCACCACGTTCGCCCGGCTGCCGCCGCTGGCAACGCCGACGTTGACCGTAGTGCCACGTTCGGGCGCGTTGAGCGCGTGCAGCGCCAGAATCTGCTGCGCCATCTCCTGCACCGCGCTGGCACCTTCTTCCGGATTGTTGCCGGCGTGCGCCGCCAGGCCGGTCAGCGTAAGGTCATAGCGGCCGGTGCCTTTGCGGGCGACCTTCAGCGCGCCGCTGCCCGCTACCGCTGGCTCGACAACAAATACCTGGGCGGAGCCTCGGGCGTGGGTTTCAATCCACTGCTGCGAACCGGGGCTGCCCAGCTCCTCATCACTGTTGCAGAGAAACACCACATTTTGCCAGCCTGGCAGATCAAGCTGCTGCAGTGCGCGTACTGCCCAGATCGCCTGCACCAGGCCCGCTTTCATATCGAGAATGCCGGGGCCGTACAGGCGTCCCTCTTCTTCACGCAGCGTAAGCTCGCCTTTATTCCAGACGGTATCGAAATGGCCAATAATGGTGCTCTGCGGCGTTTGTCCGCCCAGCGAAAATTTCAGGTTATTACCATAGTGCTGCTGCGGTGTTATTTCCGCACGCACGTTAAGACGCTGCTGAAATAGCTGCTGCAGCACTTCACCGCAGGCGTCAACGGCAGATTTGTCATCAGAGGGAGATTCAGCCGCCACCAGCGTTTTTATGTCCGCCAGAATATCTGCGGCATGCTGTTCCAGATAAAGAGTAATCGCTTTCATTTTATAGTTTTCCTGTCTGTCGGGTTTGCACAGGCAGTATGCGCAGAAAAAACACGGTAGAAAAATAAGCTGCGCTGGCTATTATTGTTGCTCTCAGATCAACAGATAAGCGGAAAGTATGACATTATCCAGCTATCCCGAAAAATCGATAAGCTACCTGTATGAGGTCGGAATGCACGGCGGGATCCGCCGCGCTGCAGATGCGCTGGGCGTCAATGCTTCCGCCATCAGCCGCCAGCTGGCGCAGCTGGAGCGCGCGCTGCAGCTGCCGCTGCTGGAACGACGCGGCAGAAATGTGGTCCTGACCGATGCGGGTAAACTGCTGGCAGAGGATTATGCGCTGACCAGTCAGCGCCGCCGTCAGCTGGAGCGGCAGCTGCAGGATATGCGCCATATGCGCGGCGGCAGCGTTACGCTGCGCGTGGGCCAGGGGATGGCAGACGAAGTGATCCGTCACGTTATTGCCGAGTTCTCTCAGGCTTACCCGGCGGTTTTTGTGAATATTCAGTCGGGAGATATGCAGACCACGCTGACGCTGCTGGCAAAAGGTGAGGTGGATATGGCGGTGAGTTTTGGCCCCTCCGGCCCGCCCGGACTCCGCTGTAACAGCTTCAGGCGCGGTCCGATCTGTGCGGTCGTGCCCCCCTCACATCCGCTGGCCGCGCTGGATAAAGTTACGCTGTCACAGCTGGGTGAGCACCGGCTCATCGGCATGGATGAGCAGTTTGGTCTCCAGCGCTATCTGAATGCCATGTTCAGGAGTGAAGGACTCATCTTTACGCCCGCCTGTAGCTGTAACCTGTTTACCAGCGCCGTTTCTCTGGCGCTGGCCGGGCAGGGCGTGGCGTTTATGACGCCGCAGACGCTGAGAAGCATTCACGATTGCGATCGGCTGGTCGCGATACCGCTCGATCACCGCATTGCGCGCGAGAGTCAGTGTCAGCTGCTGCACAGCGCCGATCACCGCATGACGCCCGCTGCGCACTATCTCTGGCGTCTGCTCAACAGCTATTTTGCGCGCTCCGCTAACGGATTACCGGCATAAAAAAAGCCGGACAGTGTCCGGCTCGGGATTCAGGGCTGGTCGCGATTAGAGCGCCATATCCTGTTTAGCAGATTCTTCGCGCGGCTTAGCCTGCATCGGCGCGGCCTGCTGCTCGCTCATATTGATGACAGGTGGTTTGGTCAGCTGGAGTACAGACGCGGTGTTATCCCACACCTGCTGCGTCAGCGCGGTATTGCCATTCAGTTTCTGGCCAAAGCTCGGCACGATAGTACGGATTTTTTCCTGCCACTCCGGTGAAGCAAACTGCTGCGGGAACAGCGATTTCATTACGTTCAGAGTGATAGGCGCAGCGGTTGAAGCACCCGGTGACGCGCCCAGCAGGGCCGCAACGGTTTTCTGCTGATCGGTGACAATTTCTGTACCGAGTTTCAGCACGCCGCCTTTGTCCGCATCTTTCTTGATGATCTGTACGCGCTGACCCGCCTGGATCAGTTTCCAGTCCTCTTTACGCGCGTTCGGATAGTACTCTTTCAGCGCGGCAAAGCGGTCGTCATCGTTCAGCATTACCTGACCAATCAGATATTTCACCAGGTCAAAGTTATCGATACCCACGTGGGTCATCGGCATAACGTTGCTGGTGGTGGTCGCGCTCAGCAGATCGAACAGCGAACCATTTTTCAGGTATTTGGTTGAGAAGGTGGCGAACGGCCCGAACAGCACCACTTTTTTACCGTCGAGGTTACGCGCATCGATATGCGGAACCGACATTGGCGGTGCACCTACGGAAGCCTGACCATACACTTTCTGCAGGTGACGGCTGGTGATCTCCGGGTTTTCGGTCATCAGGAATGAGCCGCCTACCGGGAAACCGCCGTAATTATCCGCTTCCGGAATGCCGGTTTTCTGCAGCAGCTTGATGGCCGCGCCGCCGGCACCGATAAAGACATACTTCGCATCAACGCTGCGATCTTTACCGCTCTTCACATCTTTAATGGTAACGTGCCAGGAGTTATCACCGTTACGTTTGAAATCAGTGACTTCAGACGACGTTTCCAGCGTGAAGTTCTGATCTTTTTTCAGGCTGCCGATCAGCTGACGGGTAATTTCACCGTAGTTGACGTCAGTACCGACCGGTGTCCAGGTCGCAGCAACTTTCTGTGCCGGATCGCGGCCTTCCATCACCAGCGGTGCCCACTGCTCAATCTGCTTGTGATCGGTTGAGAACTTCATGCCCTGGAACAGGGTGGTTTTCTGCAGCGCGGCGTAACGTTTAGTCAGATACTCAACGTTCTTATCACCCCAGACAAAGCTCATGTGCGGCGTAGAGTTGATGAACGAACGCGGATCGTGCAGCACACCGCGCTCAACCTGGCTGGTCAGGAACTGGCGGGTGATCATGAATGATTCGTTGATCTCCAGCGCTTTGCTAACGTCGATTGAACCGTCTGCACGCTCTGGCGTGTAGTTCAGCTCCATGTTAGCAGAGTGACCGGTACCGGCATTGTTCCAGCCATTGGACGACTCCATCGCCACGCCGTCGAGACGCTCAACCATCAGCTGTTTCCAGCCCGGTTGCAGCTCCTGCAGCCAGGTGCCCAGAGAGGCACTCATGATCCCGCCGCCAATCAGCAGCACGTCGGTTTTTTCTGGTGCGTTCTCAGCGTGAACCGCTGAAGAAACAAGCAGTGCGGTCAGCGAAAGCGCGGACACAATTTTTTTGGTCTGATTCATGCCAGTCCTGTTCTTTATTCAATGCAGATGAACGTTAAAAATTCGGATGGCAAATTAAAATATTGTTACGGAAAGATTAACCTGTTTTTAGTTATTTAACTATTTACGCGGATTAATTAAGTTACATAATTATATTCAGGTTAAATAAGCAGCAAATAAGGCGGGAGAGGCGATGTCAATATCAGCAGGATAACCGCTTCTGTTGCGCGGTTATTCTTTATAACCACAGGCTGAACTTAAAGCAAATAAAAGTGCGGATAATTGCGCCCGCCGGTTATTCAGCAGGCGCAGAGCGTTAGCCGTTTAGCGCAATCTCATCACCGGTGTGATAGAGCGTCGCTTTCGCCGCCAGCACCGGGTGCCCGTCATGCGCCGGCTCATGCGACTCCACATCACTGATATGATATCCCGCCGCCCCGGCAGCCAGCGTCTTTTTAACCACCGCATCGGTCAGATCTTCCATTGAGGTTGCCCAGCTCACGCTGGTTACGCTGGTGGGGCGCAGCGAAGCGATCTGCTGTGGCGTCAGATCGGCACGCACCAGCACCGGCTGAATATCCTGCGGGGTAAAAATAGAGATAACATCATTGATTAACGCTTTCATAGGCCTGCTCCTGAGAGAATTGCACGGTATGGGTTCGTTATGCATTTTTCTGCCCGGCTTAAAAAGCGCGGGCGACAGAGTGACTAAACACTCTGCCGCGCCGTCTGGTTTAGCTTTAATTGCTAATAAGTTGTTAAGAAAAATTCTGCCACAACTTTGTCACTCTTACAGCAACCTGGTTGCATCTGCTTACAGGTTTATGCTGTGTTTTGGTGCACTTACCCGATCAAAACTCGCGCTGACCACCCAGTTCAATGACGCGGTTGGGCGGGATATGAAACTGTTCATGAGCGCGCAGCGCATTGCGCTGGCAAAAGTGAAAAATGCCGCCGCGCAGGCGCGCCAGACCACGACGCTGTTTCATCACCAGCGTGTCGTGGGAAGTAAAGAAAGACGCTTCATTGACCGAGCAGCCAAAGCCCTCCAGCCCGCACAGGTGCAGGATCTCAGCCATCGACGGCGTTTCACGCCAGCCATAGGCGGCAGTGACCTGCCAGAAGGAGGCGGAAAGCGGCGTCAGCGTTATACGCTGCTGGTTATGCACGCGCGGCGTGTCGACGGTGCGGATATGCAGCAGCACGACGCGACGGTGCAGCACGCGGTTATGTTTAAGGTTGTGCAGCAGCGCCTGCGGGATCTCAAACTCTTTACGCGCCAGAAACACGGCGGTGCCCTCCACGCGGCTGGGCGGGCTTTTTTCCAGCGAGCTGACCAGCGCCAGCAGGCTGGCCTGACTGCTGTCGAGACGCCGGATCAGCCGGTTGCGCTCGCTGCTCCAGATAAGCATCAGCGCCATCATGGTCAGCGCCAGCAGCACCGGGATCCAGCCGCCTGACAGCAGCTTCATCAGGTTTGAGATAAACAGCGGCACGTCGATGCACAGCATCATCAGCAGGAACAGCCCCGCCAGCGGCAGCGGCCAGCGCCAGTTGCGTTGCGCCACCACGCCTGCCAGCCCGGCGGTGATCACCATTGTACCGGTCACGACAATGCCGTAAGCAGAGGAGAGCGCCGACGACTCACGAAAGGCCACTACCACCAGCATCACGGCGGTAAACAGCAGCCAGTTCACGACCGGAATGTAGATCTGACCTGACTCGGTATGCGAGGTAAAGATAATGCGCATCGGCGGCAGAAAGCCCTGCCGTATCGCCTGATGCGTCAGCGTATAGACGCCCGAAATCACCGCCTGCGCGGCGATAACCGTTGCCAGCGTCGAGAGCACAATCAGCGGGATCTGCCCCCACGCCGGCGCCAGCAGGTAAAAGGGATTACTGATCGCGGCGCTGTTCGCCATCACCAGTGCGCCCTGACCAAAATAGTTAAGCACCAGCGCCGGCATAGCGATAACCAGCCAGGCAAGGCGGATAGGGGTTTTACCCAGATGCCCCATGTCAGCATAGAGCGCCTCGGCACCGGTAACGGCCAGCACCACCATGCCGAGCGCCGCCAGCGACAGCGCAGAGTGGCTCAGCAAAAAGTCGAGCGCATAGTGCGGACTCAGCGCCTGAAGCACCTGCGGGTTAAGCAAAATGCCGCGTACGCCGAGCAGCGCAATGGCGGCAAACCAGACAAACATTACCGGCCCGAATATGCGGCTGACCTTTTCAGTGCCCTGGCGCTGAATGACAAACAGCAGCGTCAGAATAACCAGCGCCAGCGGGACCACAATCCGCTCCAGCGCCGGTGAAACCACTTCAATGCCTTCAATGGCGGAGAGCACCGAAATCGCCGGGGTGATCACCCCGTCACCATAAAAGAACGCGCCGCCGATGAGACCGGCCAGCATCACAGCGTGCCCCGCTTTGCTGCTGACGCCGCGTCGCGCCAGCGCCATCAGCGTCAGGATGCCTCCCTCTCCGTCATCATCCGCGCGCATGACGAAACAGACATACTTCAGGGTAACAATCAGCGTCAGCGCCCAGAAGATGAGCGATAAAAAGCCCATGACGGCAGCCGGTGTGACGCTGCCGTCGGGCAGAATCGACAGGCACTCTTTCAGGGTATAAAGCGGGCTGGTCCCGATATCACCAAAGACGATACCGGCAGCAGCCAGCATGCCGGCAGGCAGCGAGGCTTTGTGCGGGTGTTTCATGAATTTCCTGCTCAGGTTAACAGAGAGGCGCGGTCTCTTCAGCGCCGGAGTTATAGCGGCGAAGATAGCGGTTTTCGGCGCAGGCAGGGAGAGGGTGGCGAATATTTACACACCATTTTTACGCCGGGAGCGCAAATTTTTACGCGTTTTTTATATCGCTGCGCGTTTAACAGCCAGATAAACAGCGTGCTGACTCAGCCAGCCTGGAGAGCAGGTACAGGGAGACACGGGACGACCTGTCGGGAGCGTCCTGTGTCTCCGGCCGGTTCAGAACTGCCAGCGTACGCCAGCATTGTAGCGCCATCCTTTGGCACCGTTCCCGTCGAGCGCTTTACGGTAATCCGCTTCGGCATAGAGCGAAACGTCATTGCGCAGCGTCACCGTGCCGCCCGCGCCCGCTTCCCACATCTGACCAAAACGCCCGCTGGTAAACGTCGCGCCCAGCGCCGGATTATCTGCAGCAGCGACCGATGTCCGCGCCGCGCCGCCCCAGCCTTTGTAATAATTTGCCCGCAGCCAGGGCGTATACTGGCGCTGATGCTCATCACTCCAGGTGCGATCGAGGCGTGCGCCCAGCCGGCCAATCGTCTGGTCATAATCGCCGTAGCGCACTTTGCTGCCATCCTTGTCGGTAAAATCATTCATGTTTAGCTGCATATAGAGCAGCTGCGCCTGCGGTTCCAGCTGATAGCCGTCACCCAGAGCAAACGGATAGCCGCTCTCCAGTGAAGCGGTCCAGCCGTCTCCTTTCAGCTTAGCCACCTGTTTTTGCCGCGCGATGTTGGTGTCACCACGATGCCGGTCAAATGACAACACCCCATCCATATAAAAGCCGTTATCACGTTGCCAGGTGCTGTAGAGCGCCAGGCTGTCGCTGTTAAAGGTGGTGCTGCTGTAGCCATCCGCTGCCTTCGGGCGCAGGCGCGTATTGCCGCGCGTATACGCTATACCGCCGCGCAGGGAGTCGCTATCGCCATCAAGCCGCAGCAGATTGCCACCAAGCTGGACTGCGCTGTAATCGAGATCAAAATCGTATCCGTAATTGCGGAAGCTGCGATCGCTCTGGTATTTCAGGTCAGAACCAATGTAGCGGAGAAACATCTCGCCGCCGTTGTCGTCAGCGCGCCGCTCTCCGTGGCGCAGCTCACCCAGACGTTTATGCAGGTCATCAACAATGGCAGCGGTATAATAAGCCAGCCCCACGGGCGCTGAAACATAAGAGGGCACCTGTGGTACCACGGCCGGACGCGCGTCATAAGTTTGTTCGCTACCAAAGGCATCGGTAATCAGCGCAGGCTGGCAGCTGCTGCTGTTCTCGCAAATGAGATAGTTTGCCAGGCGATAATCCCAGTAGCGGTTCCCGCTGCCGCTGACCAGGCGCTGCGCCGGATCGCTGCTGCCCGGTGCGAAAGTGTATAAACGATACTGCCACGGTCCGGCCCCAAGATAGCCGTCCGCCAGCGCAAAGCTGCCGGCAGCCGCGTTACCACCTACCTGCGCCAGCGAAATACCTTCATTGCCTTCCACGCCACCGTTGCGATTGAGATCGGTCAGCGCACCGCTGCTGGCTGCGTCCGGCTGCACATTCAGCAGCGTGGTACCGCTGGCGTTGCCGGTCACGTTAATGCGATCGGTAAATTGATTGCCTGGCGCTCCCCCTTCGTTCAGTCGGGTGATCAGGTTGGCCTGACCGCCCGCCGACACCAGCGAGCCGTTGATGTCCAGCGTATTGCCCGGTGAACCGGCACCGTTGGTGAGGTCCAGCGTACCGCTGTTATTAACCACCAGCGAGCTGGCCGTACCGCCAGCCAGCAGCGGATGTACATTATTACCCGCGTACAAGGTGGATGCCCTGTCAATGTTGATGGTGCTGCGTGCCAGCTGCAGATTATCGGTCAGAGTCCAGCGCGCATCCGCAAAGTTAATGGTGCTCCAGCCGGTGCCGAGATTGACGCCCTTGCTGCGATCGTCGGCGCTAAAGCTGCCGCCACGCCCGTCAATCTGGCTGAATGTGAGACTGTTGCCGGCTCCGCTGCCGCTGGTGAGATGGTAAGTGGTGCTGAGGCTGACGCCGCTGACGCTGGCCTGATTGTTGTTACCATTGCCCATTGTCAGGCTGCCGTTGAGCGAGCCGCCGCTCCAGCGAAAGGTGTCAGATCCGCCGCCGGGATTGATATCGCCGCGCACTTCGCCTTCGGTCAGCAAAATAACGTCATCGGCATTGCTGCCAGCCACCGCCTGAGTTTGCGGCGTGGCGGTAATAATCGTGCCGAAGTTTTCGAACACCGTCTTACCACCGCGTAAATCCACAACCGGTGCACTCAGGCTGGCGGAGCGGAGCGTTCCGGTGTTCACAATGGTGCCAGCCGTACTGGAGATCAGCGCCGATCCGCCTGCGGCATTATTAATGTTCACGCTGGCAGCGGTGAAAATATCACCGGTGGTATTGGCCCGAATCCCGCTACCGCCTGCGCCGGTGACGTTGAACACGTAGCCCGAACCCAGCGTCAGATCGCCACGCGTCGTGCTGCCGTCGGCATTCGCAATGTTCAGACCGTTGCCGTTGCCGCTGACGTTTGCCGTGACGGTGGAAGCGGGATCAAACGCCACGCCGGTACGAATGCCGTTGCCGTTGCTGACGTTAAGCGTCAGGTTGCTGAGCGTGACATTACTGAGTTCTGCCCGGTTCTCTATGCCGTTGCCGCTGCCGGAGACATTGATGCTGGCATCGCGGGCGCTGAGCGCGGCGGCCCCCTCGTCCAGTAAAATGCCGTGGGCAGTACCGCGCGCGGTAATTGCGGTATTACGACCGGTCAGCGCCAGGCTGGCCCCCTCGCTGATACGCACACCGGCTACGCCGTTTTCAACAGTGATGATGCCACCCTGCGCGAGCGTACTGCCGCGACCGGCAACATCCAGCCCGGTGCCGCGGGTGATTGTGACCACACCGTTATTGGTTAAGGTACTGCCGGCACGGGAGCGGATGCCGATACTGTTATTTCCGCTCAGACTAAGCGCACCATTGTTGATCAGGGTAGCGCCATTGGTGATATCGAAACCCGTGGCACCAACGCCGGCACCGCGGATACTGGCGTTGCTGGTAACCCGCGTTGCGGCAGCGCTGCCATCCAGCGCATTACTGAGGTCGCTGCGCAGCGTATTCACCAGTACGCCAACGGCATTCTCGCCGCTCAGGTTAAGCGTGCTGCTGCGGTCCAGCGTGGCTGTCGCGCCTCCCTCGATGCGAACCGCCGTACTGCCTGCGCCGCTGGCGGTAAAGCTGGCGTTCGTGCTGTTTAGCGTGCTGCCATTGCCGGAAACAATGACGCCGGTGGCGTTTGCTGCACTGGCGTTGAGCGTACTCGCGGCGTTGAAACCGAGCGCTGCCCCCTCGTCAATGCGGTAGCCGGTGGAGCCCGCAGTCGTGATGTCCAGCGCACGCGTTGCCGAAGTGATACGAGAGCCGCTACCCGCTGCGTGGTAAGCGATCTGATTGCTGTTGTTAAAGATCGGCGTTGATCCCGCGGCGATATTAACCTGTGCACCGCTGAGCGCTTCAGCACCCATTGCACCGACACCATTCAGGGTAAGCGTGCCGGCATCAAGCGTGGCTACGGCCAGTGCGCCGCTGGCCGTCACGCCGCGCGTGCGATTACGTACGCTGCCGCCATTGACATCAATGTTACCGCTATTGCTGGCGGTGGTAGCAAACGTGCTGCCCGCACTATTAACCACGATGCCGCTGCCGCCTCCGCTGATACTGATATTGCCGCTGTTGCTGCCGCTGGCACCGCTCTCCACGCGCATCCCGGTGGTGCTGGCGCCGCTGAAGATGATATTGCCGCTGTTGGTAAGCCGGGCGCGATTACGCGCCAGATAGCCGGTAATAGCGTCCTGCGCCGAATCAAGCTCTGCCGCTGAAATAAGTCGCGTATCGGCAACCGGAGCGCGACTGCTGGCACCGGTCAGCGTATGTTTTTGTCCGTCGGCGATCGCCCCGATGGCATTGCTGCCGGTGAGATTAATAGTGGTTGCAGCATCAATATTGCCCAGCGCACCGCCTTCGATATTTACGCCCGTCGCACCGATCCCGCTGACGTTCAGCGTGGCGTTACGGGTGTTAACCGTGGTGCCGTCAGCACCGGTGCCGTTGATCGCCACGCTTCCCGCGCCGGAGGCAGTCAGCGTGGTATCTGAACCATCAAATTCGGCACCCTGTTCGATACGAAACAGCGTGGAGTTACGGGTGGTGACGTCAAAAGCATTGTTATCCGCTACGTTAATCAGCGCATTCGGACCATAGGCAAAGAAGCCGATTTGCTGACTGCCGGTACTGAAAGCCGGGATCGCATCCTCGGTAACATTCACGGTGGCATTACCGCGTGCGTGTACGCCAATTGCACCGTTGCCTGTCAGATTGATGCGCCCATCCACATTAGCCTGTGCTGTGCCGCTACCCTGTCCCTCTACCCAGACGCCAAAGTTGCGTGTGCCGCTGGCGGGATCGGCACCGCCTGCCACGTTGATCGTACCGGTGGAACTCGCTGCCGCCGTACTGCCATTGCCAGCCAGTACTTTGAGGCCGGTGCCGTTAACACCGTTGAGATTGATAGTGCCGCGATTCTCCAGTGTACCGCTGCTGTTACTGACCAGCATGCCGGTGTTTTCGCGCGGCACGCGCGCCGCACTGCCGTTAACATCAATAGTGCCGCTGTTGATGAGCGTGGCGTTGTTCGCACTGCTGACGGACATGCCGGCCGCATTCTGCACTCGGGAACCCAGTACGATGCTGCCTTCACTGATCGCGCTGCCATTCGCCAGCAGGGCAATACCGCTGGTCAGACCGCTCTGATTCATCGCGGTTTCCGCCACGCTATCGCTCAGGCTGTTTTGCGGACCGCGTCCGATGTAAATGGTGCCCGCGCTGTTATTAGTAAAGCGGCTGCTATCGGCCGTGAGCAGAACGCCAGAGGTGGTGCCGCGTGCGGCCGAGCCATTAACGCCAACGTTAATATTCCCGCTGTTACTCGCCTGCGCGCTGGTATCCAGCCGGATACCAGCGACGCCATTGGCAAGATTGCTGCCGGTGGTGCCGAGGTTCAGCACGCCATTATTGGTAAAGCTGCCGTTGTTTTGTACCGTAACCGCCGTCGCGTTGCTGCTGGCCGCGCCCACACCGGTGCCGTCAATCCGGTTGAGAAAGCCGCCGTTGATCACCCCGCTGCTGCTATTAGTTGCGCTGGCATCATCCAGCGAGAGTGCCGTACCCCGGCTGGCCAGCTTGCCATCGATGGTGGCGCTGGCACCGGATGCAACCCGCACGGCACCGCCGTTCGCGCCGACCGCCTCAAGCGTTTTATCTGCGGCAACAGTAATCTGTGAACCAGCACCCTCAGCATTGATCACGATACGGTTACCCAGGGGCTGTGTGATCTCATCCGGCGGCGTGGCGCTGACGCTGTAAACAATTTGTTCATCAGTGAGGGTGACGGCTTTATTAAATTCGCTGAGGTAACTGGCCGTGGCGAGATTGCCGTTTTGCAGCTGACTCACCAGCCAGTTGTTATAGCGCTGCAGCTGACTGGCATTGGTCACGTTAAAAGAGGTGCGCCTGCCATCCAGCGTTTGTACGCTGAAGCTGCCGTGGTAAGTGGCGAGGTTTTGCACGCTCAGACTGTCAGTTGCGCCACTTCCGGCTACATCTGCTGCTGAACCGGTGAAGGTGATACGGTTATTGCTGTTCCAGTTAATCACCCCGCCATTACTGGCCTGAAACAGCGTGGTGTTTTTTGCCGCCATGCTCCAGGCATTGGTACTGGCACTGCTGCTGGCATTGCTCTGCCCGATAGCGACATCCAGCGAGCTTCCGCTGCCGGTTACATCCGCTACGCGCGCGTTAATATACTGATTGTTATTCACGTTTTGCAGGTCTGGCACCACGGTGGTGCTGCTAACCGGTGCCAGTGCTACCAGACTGGCTGAATCGAAAACCTGAAAGGTCGTATTGCCGCCTGTGGTGAGATCCGGCACGGTAATAGCAAAATTTTGCGGGCCGGTATCAAGTCTCGCCCCATCGATAAATCCGGCGCCAGAGACGATGCTGACCTGCCCGAGCGTCGTATTTGTTGCGCCATCAATGCCTGTTTCAAATGCCTGATTGCCGGTCAGGGTCTGGCTGCCGCTGGTGACAATCAGCGCGCCGTTTTGTTGATCGTTATCGCGGGGATTGTAGGGACCAAGAGCGGCAGCCTGGCTGGCAAATGGGACGCAGAGCGCGGTCTGTACTGCCACTATTCCTAACGCAATGGGATTCAGGGTGAATCTCATACATCCTCCGGTAAACGATTTTTCAGCAACATGATGAATTCACCGCGCTAAAAGAGCGGACAGCACGAAGCGAATAATGTTTTTCAGCATGAACTAAGTGCCTGGCTTTATGTTCAGGCAGGGCAGGCGTGACGATATTTAAGGCAAATTCTGTTGGTTTTATAGACGTTGCGGGCGCAGAAGGCAAACAAGCGAGGTGGCGATTTTTAACAGGATAAAATAACAGCGTGATCAAAAACAGGAAGGCATAACCCTGTTCTTTATCAGGTTTAAAGGTTAGCCGACTGTTATGACACTTATTTAATTTCCGGGCTTTACTATTGACTGGATCAGAATTCAAAAAACAGTTACAGGATTTAACCGGAGGATTATTTACCGTAACTGTGAAGCAATGCACAAAGCCGGATGCTGCATTTATCATGCCTGCTAATTAAAAAAGAGCGTGGCGGCCCGGACGGGACGCCACGGCAGATAGTTCAGAAGAGCAGTAAAACGTAATAATGACGCGCTCTTCTCTTTCTCCGGAGAAGAGGCGTGGAGCAGGCAGCGTTTACCAGCCTTTGATAATATCGCCTTTATAAATCTCGTTGGCTTTATCCAGTACCGGCTGCGAGCGGAAGGCCTCTTTCAGTTTCTGCACGTTCGCACTCTCTTTATTATCTTCACGCGCCACAATGGCATTGACGTATGGCGATGCTTTACCTTCCATAAACATACCGTCGCGTGAGGCGGAGAGATTTACCAGCGCCGCAAAGTTGTTATTGATGATGGAAAGATAGACCTGCGGATCGTCCAGCGTGCGTGCCAGCTGCGGCGTATCAACTTCAACAAACTTCAGCTTTTTAGGATTAGCAGTGATATCCAGCGTGGTAGGCAGCAGACCCGCTTCAGGATTCACTTTAATCAGGCCCTGCGCCTGCAGCAGCAGCAGGCTGCGACCCAGCGTGGTGGCTTCGTTTGACAGCGTGATCGTCGCGCCATCCGGCAGTTCGTTCAGGCTTTTAATTTTGCGGGAGTAGCCGGCAATCGGGAATACAAAGGTATTGGTGATTACCGCAAATTTATAACCGCGCTCTTTTGACTGCATCTCAAGATAGGGCAGACTCTGGAAGGCGTTTGCATCCACGTCTTTATTGTAGAGCGCCTCGTTGGGCTGCACATAATCGTTAAACGCAATCACCTCAACATCCAGCTTATATTTGTCATGGGCGACCTGCTTCACTGTCTGCCAGAGCTGTTCATCCGGGCCGCTGTTGATCGCAACTTTGATTTTTTCGTCGTTATTATTGTCGCAGGCGCTAAGCAGCGTAACAGAAGCGGCCAGCAGCGCGGTCAGTAAATATTTTTTCATGTTTGCAGCATCCTTATTCTTGTCAGCCCCGGACTATAATATGCGTCCAGACGTCTGTACATCCATAATTAACAGGTGGCTTATGCTTTTACTGCATAAGTTATGCGCTACTTCAGGCAGTTGAGATAGCGCTGCGCGGAACGTGCGACGGCGCTATCGGCATCCTGCAGGATCTCACGGCCGTCAAATGCGCCGTAAAGCTGGGCAAAATGCCGGTTCTGCAACCGCTGCATCATGTCGCGCACCACCCGGGCAGAGAGCGGCAGCATATTGGGATAGCTCCACATAAACGAGACGGCATCCGCGCCTGGCGTTACCTGCAAAATATCGCCACTCAGCATTACCCCCGAATCACGCTGCCAGTGCAGCACCGTGCCACCGGCAAAATGGCCGCCAAGACGCAGCAGCGTGATGCCTGGCAGCAGGGCATGCTCCTCCTCCTGCCATAAACGGATCCACGGGCTGTCGCGCATAATCCACGCTTTGTCGCTGGCATGCAGCCAGATCGGTGCGCTGAATGCGGCGGCCCAGTCCTGCATCGTGGTGTAGTAGTGGGGATGAGAGATGGCTATCGCCTGCAATCCTCCCAGCGCATGGATCAGCGTTTCGGTGGCGTCATCCAGATGAGCGATGCAGTCCCAGAGAATATTGCCGTGCGGGGTACAGAGCAGAAAAGCGCGCTGATTAATACCAAATGCCGGCAGGCTCTGCAGCGAAAGCAGTCCGGGCAGGTGCTGCTGCCATCGGTTGGTATGTGCGGCGCGTAAATCCGCCTGCGCTATCCAGCGCTGTCCGCCTGGCGGAATAAACTGGCGCTCATCTTCACAGACGGGACAGCGCCGGGGAGCCGGTTCGGCGTAAGAGGTGCCGCAGGCAGTACAGAGCGTAATCATAATCTCTCCTTATCAGCTGATCCGATAAGGATAGTTACTCTGTCGCGGGCTGCAGCTCGTAAACCCAGGCGCTAATCTGCTCACCCCGGTCGGTGGTCACGGCGACCGGCACGCGATCGTATCCCTCTTCAAACGCGTCGAGCATCGGCCAGTGCGCGTCGAGATGCGGCGAGAAAAACAGATAGCCCGGTACGCGCGCGCCCTCCGGTGAGAGCACCACGCCGGGAAAGTCCGCGGCAGCGCCCCAGCCCCGCGCATAATAGGTGCCGCTGACGCTGCCGGCCAGCCACTCGCCGCCTATCTGCTCCAGAAGCCAGGCGTTATCGTGCCCGGGCTGCAGCGTACCGTAGACAAACAGAGGTTTCATACCACTCCTGTAAAGGGTTGCGTTATACGAACCGGCTATTGTGACGCAGCGGGCGGGGCCGGTAAACGTCACGGGCGGGAAAAATTTCGCGCCGATTAGACGAAACGCCAAATGTGACATTTACTCATAGGAAGATTCAGGTCCCTGCAGGTAAAAAAGGGGGACATTACGACGGAGCAATTCATGTATCACCTTGATGTGCAGGTTCTTGAAACCGCGCAGCACTGGGCAGAAGCACATCCGGTATGGCTTTGTACCGTACTGAGCACCTTTGGCTCCTCGCCGCGTCCGCCGGGCGCCATGATGGCGATCCGCGCCGATGGACACTTCTGCGGCTCGCTCTCCGGCGGCTGTGTGGAGGAGGATTTTCGCCAGCGCATAGCAGCAGATGCTTTCAGCGAGGCGAGCGCTGTTGTGCGCTATGGCGATGGCGGGCTGACGCCTGACCGGGCACTGCCATGCGGCGGCGTGCTGGATATTCTGGTGGAAAAGCTGCCGCAGGGAGCGGCATCCATTCACTATCTTCGTCAGATGCACGATGCGCTGGTTCGGGCCGAAGCCATCAGTAAAACGCTGCTGCTGCCGCACCCCTGCGCCGGCATAGAGACGCACCCCTATACGCAGCAGACCGCAGCGCACATTACTGGCAACCAGGTTACGCTGACGCTCTCTGCGCCGCCGCGCCTGATTATCGCCGGTCTCTCCAGCGTAGGCATTTACTGCGCCAACTTTGCGCAGGCGCTGGGGTTTGAGACGCTGGTCTGCGAGCATCGCGATGAGGTGCTGGAGAATATGGGTGCGGAGTTACAGGCTGGCGTGCGGATTATACGCTGTTTTCCGGCCCGTTATCTGGAGCGTGAGGGGTGTCACAGCGCAACGGCGATTCTGTCACTGACCCACGATCCGCGAATCGATGACCTGACGATGATGGAAGCGGTGATGCTGCCGGCATTTTACCTCGGCGCGATGGGCTCGAAGCGCAACAGCAGCCGGCGGCTGTCGCGTCTGGCGGAGATCGCCGGACTGACCCCTGAGCAGCTGACGCGCATTCACGCGCCGGTGGGGCTGGATATTGGCAGCAAAACGCCGGCAGAAATCGCACTATCGATTATGGCGGACATTGTGCGCCATAAAAATGGCCTTGCAGCACGCCAGTAAGCCCGTTCCGGCAGCCATAGCCCTTTGCGCTATGGCATTTTTGCGCTAATCCCTCACAAAGTTTGTCCTTTTTTCTGACAACGCCTTCCGAAATGCGCTCAGCGTCTAGACTTAGCGGGTGCGCACGCTATTAAGAGATCCTAAACGCGCATCCCGATCGATTCTTTCACTATTGGAAATGAGCCATGTCAGAAAACATACAACTGCACCTCGAAGTCAATGGGCAGCCCATTGAACTTAGCGTCGACCCGCGCGTGACGCTGCTGGACGCGCTGCGTGAACACCTGACGCTGACCGGTACAAAAAAGGGCTGCGATCAGGGCCAGTGCGGCGCCTGTACCGTGCATATCAATGGCAAGCGGGTGCTGAGCTGCCTGACGCTGGCTGTACAGGCCAACGGGCAGCAGGTCACCACTATTGAAGGTCTGGCGCGACCTGATGGCACGCTGCATCCGGTTCAGGCGCGTTTTCTGGAGCATGACGCGTTTCAGTGCGGCTACTGCACGCCGGGGCAGATCATGTCTGCCGCCGCCTGCATTGCCGAAGGACATGCCGGATCTGCCGATGAGATCCGGGAATATATGAGCGGTAATCTTTGCCGCTGCGGTGCTTATCCTAATATCGTCGACGCTATTCAGCAGGCCGCCGCCGATCTCAGTTCGGAGGCGCGATGAATCCGTTTGACTACCTTGCGGCGAGCAGCCCTGAACAGGCGCTGCAGCAGAAGCAGCGTGCCAGCAGCCGGTTTCTGGCAGGGGGCACCACGCAGATTGACTTAATGAAATGTGACGTGGAACAGCCTGCAGCGCTGGTGGATATCAGCGGCCTGCAGGAGATGCGTGAAATTGCGTTCAGCTCTGACAGCCTGCGCATTGGCGCGCTGACGCGCATGAGTGAACTGGAGCATCACGCAGAGTGTCAGCGTGAAGCGCCGGCGATTTATCACAGCCTGTGGCAGGCGGCGTCGCCGCAGCTGCGTAACATGGCCACCATCGGCGGCAACCTGCTGCAGCGTACCCGCTGCGTTTACTTCCGCGATCCGCATACGTTCAGCGCCTGTAATAAGCGCAATCCGGGCTCGGGCTGCGCCGCGCTGGAGGGCATTAACGGCAACCACGCCATTCTGGGTACCAGTGACAGCTGTATTGCGGTTTATCCGGGCGATCTGGCTGTCGCACTGACCGCCTTTGATGCCGTGGTTATCGTGCGCAATGCCGCACAGCGGGAGCGCCGTATCCCGATCGATCAGTTCTATCTGCTCCCCGGCGATACGCCGCATCTCGAGCACGATCTCGCCAGCGATGAGATGATTATCGCGGTGGAACTGCCGCGCACCGCCGCGCTTAAACATTCGCACTACCTGAAGGTGCGCGATCGCAGCTCGTATGAGTTTGCTGCCGCCAGCGCTGCTGTCGGTATTGAGCTGGATGGCGACCGGATCCGCGACGTGCGTATCGCCGTCGGCGGCGTGGCGACAAAACCCTGGCGGGCGCAGCAGGTGGAAGGGGCGCTGCGCGGCCAGCCGTTTGATGAACAGACGCTGCGTCGTGCCGCAGAGCGTATCGTGCAGGATGCGAAAACCCTGCCGCAGAATCAGCACAAAAAAGTGCTGACACCGCGCGTGATTGCACGTGCACTACTTCAGGCTGGCGGCAAGGCGTAACGGGGAAATTGTATGGACAAGCAGGAACAGAACTATCAGGCACTCGGTGCCGGACGCAGTCGGGGCGACGGCGTGGTAAAAGTCACCGGCGCCGCGCGCTATGCGGCGGAGTATCAGCCTGAGAATATGCTGTATGGCGTGGTGGTGCAGTCCACTATCGCCAGCGGCCGGATGACGGATATTGACACCGCAGAGGCGGAACAGCAGCCTGGCGTAGTGGCGATTTATACCCATCTCAATCCGCTGAAGATCAACAAGCCCACCGCCATTGCTGACGGCGGCGCGGCGCAGTCTACCTACACACCGCTGCAGGATGACAAAATCATTCATAACGGTCAGAACATCGGGCTGGTGGTGGCAGAAACGTTTGAGCAGGCGACCTGGGCTGCCAGCCTCGTGAAAGTGCGCTATGAGGAAGCGAAGCCGCTGGTCTGGATGGACGATCCGGCAGCAGAGCGCCAGGAGAGCGCTACCGTTGAAATGGGTAATGCGCAGCAGGCGATGGCGCAGGCAGAAGTGAAAATCAAAAGCTGCTACGCCACACCGCGTGAATATAACATGCCGATGGAACCGCACGCCTGCATCGCCTCATGGCAGGATAATGCGCTCACGGTATGGGAGCCAAGCCAGTGGGTGATGGGAGCACAGACTGAAATAGCTGAATGGCTCGGCATTGAGCAGCAGCAGGTTCGGGTGATTTCTCCCTATGTGGGCGGCGGTTTTGGATCAAAACCCGTGCCCTATACCCATGTGGCGCTGGCCTGCGTGGCATCGCGCGCGCTGACGCGTCCGGTGAAAGTGGCGCTGTCGCGCCCGCAGACCTTTACCGGACTGGGCGGTCGTCCGGCGACGCAGCAGACTATTGAGATGGGTGCCGCACAGGATGGAAAACTGCTGGCGATCCTGCATGAAGGACTGAGCGATACCTCGCTCATTGACACGTTCGCGGAAGGGACGAACAAAGTCACCGGACGTATCTACGATGTGCCAAACGTCTATTCGCGTCATTATGTGGCTGCTATCAACACCGTTACGCCAGGCTGGATGCGTGCGCCCGGCGAGAACCCGAGCGCGTTCGGACTTGAGGTGGCGATGGATGAGATGGCCTATGCGCTGGGTATCGATCCGCTGGAGCTGCGTCTGCGCAACTATGCAGAACAGGATCCGCAGGAAAATCTGCCGTGGAGTACGCGCCGTCTGAAAGAGGCTTACAGCGCAGCGGCTGAAGCGTTCGGCTGGAAAGATCGCACTATGGCACCGCGCTCAATGCGCGAAGGCCGCGAGCTGATAGGCTGGGGCATGGCAACGGCAACCTATCCGGTAAACAAAGCCCCGGCTGAGGCGCGCCTGATCCTCAACAGTCAGGGTGAGCTGGTGGTGCAGAGTGCAGGTGCTGATATCGGCACCGGAACCTACACCATTCTGGCGCAGACTGCGGCAGAAGTGCTCTGTCTTGACTCTACCCGCATTAAAGTTGAACTGGGTGATACCCGGCTGCCGCGTGCCGGCGTGGCGGGCGGTTCGCAGCTGGCCGGCAACCTGACCGGTGCCGTGCATAAGACGGCGGTGGCGCTGCGTGACCGGCTCTACGCGCTGGCAGGTGATTCTTCAGATGCGCCGTTCCCGCAGACCGACGCTGAACAGCTGACGCTCTGCGCGGGAGGCGTGTGCCTGAAAGGTCAGCCGGAGCGTGCGGTGTCGCTGGGCGATCTGGTGCGGCTGAGCGGTGAAGAGACGCTGGCGGTAACGGACGGCACCTTTAAGCCGGGCGAAAGCGCAGAAGAGCGGGATAAAGCGGTGCACTCGATGTCGCGGATGACCACACCGGAAGAATTTTCTTCACACAGCTGGGGCGCGCAGTTTGTTGAAGTGCGCGTTGACGAGGATTTCGGTACGGTGCGCGTCAGACGTATGGTCTCTGCCTTTGACAGCGGACGGCTTTATAATCCGAAACTGGCGCGCAGCCAGTGGATTGGCGGAATGGTGATGGGGCTCGGTCAGGCGCTGCTGGAGGGCGGGGCGGTTGATCCGCGTAACGCCCGCATCGTGAACAATAATCTCGCCGATTATCTGATTGCGGTTAACGCTGACGTACCGGAAATTATCACTATCGACGTGGGTGAGCCGGATCATCACGCCACGCTGATGGGCGGAAAAGCCGTGGGCGAACTGGGTATTGTGGGTATGGCTGCGGCCATCAGTAATGCTGTTTATCACGCAACCGGCAAGCGCATTCGCGATCTGCCGCTTTCCCTGGAGAAGTTGATCGATTAATGCAGGCTGGCGGCGTCAGGAGGATGCCGCCGCTTCATCCCGTGGGCGCTTACATGACTATTCCCTATCTCAGGCCTGGTGAACAGGTAGTGCTTTACGACGGCGTGTGCAAACTCTGCAATGGATGGGTGGCATTTTTGCTGCGACACCGGCTGGATCGGCGGGTACGGTTTGCCACCGTGCAGAGTGAGGAGGGCAAAACGTTGCTGCGTCATGTCAGCATGCCCGTTGACGATATCCGCACCATCGTGCTGATTGGTGAAAACGGACACTGGCTGCGCGCCCAGGCAATCTGTCGCGTAATAAAAAACCTTCACAGCCGCTGGCGTATTTTTGCGCTGCTGCGTTATTTCCCCGATGCGGTAAGCAACGCGATATATAACCTTATTGCCCGCAACCGCTATCGCCTTTTTGGCCGCTATGACGACGTTAAGCACCTCTCTCCCGACTTCCCCGAAAGGTTTATTGCACGCTAAAGCAGCGTTATTGCTTTGATAGCAGAAAATGAAAATCAGAGATGCAGGTAAATAAATTTCCTGCATCAATCCCTTTTGTGCACTACATCAGGCTGGTGCAGCAGCATCTATTTATATTTTTGATTTTAAAGTAAATTAATTAACTTTCTGTTTCATTAAACCGCAGGTGTCTATTTTGTATACTCTTCTTTACATAAAAAATTACATTTTATGCCTGATTAAAAACAAATAATGTCCCGCGGAGGACGATACTTTTTGCCAGTTCTTTCTCCTGAAGACCATCATGGCTTTGAATAATGGCACAATACAAATAGCACCATATACTTTAAGCGTATTCTCTCCCGGAATATAACATTACCTTTTAATTTTCTATGGCAGCGCAGCGGGCGTGATAATGACGCCGCTGTACAGGAGCAATCAACATGGATCAGACTGCATTTCTCATTGGATTTTCAGTGATGGCGCTTGCATCACTGGCGATTTACGCCACCGGCAGTAAAACGTTTCCCTCCCGTCACCACACCCTGATGCATGCATCAGTGCCTTTTATTGCCGCTACGGCGTATCTGGCAATGGCGTTTGGCTATGGCAACCTCACCCTGGACAGCGGCACGACGGTCTATATGGCGCGTTATGCTGACTGGTCTGTGACCACGCCGATTCTGCTGGCGGGGCTGGTTATGCTGGCCTTTCATGAGCATGGCAAGCCAGGCGAGATGGGCGGCTTTCTGACCGCTATTATCGTGCTGGATGTGATGATGATTGTGACCGGTCTTGTCTCCTCGCTGGCGGAAACCGCAGCAGGAAAATGGGTCTGGTATTTCTGGTCCTGCGCTGCATTCCTCGGCGTGATCTATCTGCTGTGGGGACCGCTGCGTACGATGGCGGCGGAGCGGGGCAGCGCACTGGCAGGCGCCTACAACAAAAACGTGGCGCTGCTGACGGTGGTCTGGTTTATCTATCCGGTGGTATTTCTGATCGGGCCGGAAGGGCTGAAGATCATTTCTGATCCTGCTTCAATCTGGGCATTTCTGATTCTCGATATTATCGCCAAAGTTTTCTACGCCTTTTACGCGGCGGCGAATCTGGAAAAAGCGTTGCGCTACGCAAAACGCGATGGTGCCGTGCGGGTATGATCCTGCGGCAGCATACCGGCTGGCTGACGCTCTGGGGGGCAGCTCTGGCTGCCTCTTTCAGCCCGCTGCCGGTTCAGCTGCTGTTTGCCGTCGTGGCCATTGGCATTATCGGCATGGCGCACGGTGCAAGCGATCTTGAGATTGTCAGGCGCGAACAGCAGTGCGCTTTTCTGGCAGGTTACGGCGTAATGATTGTGCTGTGCCTGTTCTGGTGGCACTGGCGTCCGGCAATCGCGCTACCGGGCTTTCTGCTCGCCTCTGCCATCCATTTTGCGCTGGAAGATGCGCCGCACGGCTCTCTGGCTGAACGACTGGCGCGCGGCATCAGTCTGATTGCAACGCCTGCCGCGCTGCATCTGACAGCGTACAGAACGATTTTACATCAGGCCGGGCTGGCATCTGCCATGCCGGATAGCGTGACTGCGGGTCTGGCTATAGCGGGCGGCTTTACCGCCGCAGCGCTGTTGCTGACAGGCATTGTACGGCGCGACAGGCGTCTGCTAGCCGGGACGCTGGCATTGCTGCTTCTGCCGCCTTTTGTCGGTTTTTCTGTAGGCTTTCTGATCCTGCATGCGCTACCGCAGACCCGCGAACGGCGCGATTTGCTGGGGTTCAGACATTACGCTGACTACCTGCGTGCCGTCTGGCCGGTGCTGACGGCAGCTATTTTGCTGGCGGTACTGATCATGTTTATGATGCAGCCCACCGATACCGCCGGCGTGCGTTCACTGTTTGCCGCGCTGGCCGCGCTCGCTATCCCGCATTTACTGATCACGCCGTGGTTTGAGAAACCGCCGCACCGTAAATAATGCGTGCCATTCATTACGCTATCTTCTATTCAAATATAAGCAGGAAATGGCAGGTGAGATAATAATAATTCCCTGCCCGAATAACTGTTTTAATTAATAGCGTATCACTGTGCGACATTGTGCTATCAGTTTGCGACATAACGCGGATATTTCAAAATTAATATATTTATCTACATGTATTTAATGGGTTTTCCTGTATAGCCACTTGTTGCATTCATGAAGCCAGTCACAACTCCGGCACGCGTAATCCATTCCCTGTTTAATTACGCACTATTGCGTATTAGATTTAACGCGTCATCACTCTTTATTATCTTACGGTTTCGTAAGTGTCCGGCAGTTAATGTGCATATCAACATATAATGGAGATTTTATGGGCGCAAATTCCAACCGCGGTGTGGTGTATCAGGGGCCAGGTAAAGTCGAGGTGCAGGATATTGCCGATCCGGTCTTTGCTAATCCGGCCGGCAAGAAGATTGGGCACGCCGTGATCCTGAAAGTGCTCTCCACCAATATCTGTGGCTCAGATCAGCATATGGTGCGCGGACGTACCACCGCGCCTGCGGGTATGGTGCTCGGCCATGAAATTACCGGTGAAATTATCGAAAAGGGCGCTGACGTTGAGATGCTTAACGTCGGTGATATTGTC
This sequence comes from Pantoea sp. RIT413, assembly GCF_003057675.2. Classification (NCBI taxonomy): domain Bacteria; kingdom Pseudomonadati; phylum Pseudomonadota; class Gammaproteobacteria; order Enterobacterales; family Erwiniaceae; genus Pantoea; species Pantoea sp. RIT413. The sequence goes on along the minus strand of NZ_QBJB02000002.1, from coordinate 75,930 downwards.
TCTGTGCCGTTTAACGTTGCCTGCGGGCGCTGCCGGTGCTGCCGTGAACTCGATACCGGCGTCTGCCTGACAGTCAATCCGGCACGCGCGGGCGGCGCGTTTGGCTATGTTGATATGGGCGGCTGGGTAGGCGGGCAGGCGAAATATGTGATGGTGCCCTATGCGGACTTTAACCTGCTGAAATTCCCTGACCGTGACCAGGCACTGGCGAAAATTCTGGATCTGACCATGCTGTCAGACATTTTACCGACCGGGTTTCACGGTGCAATCAATGCGGGTGTGGGCGTCGGCTCAACCACCTATGTTGCAGGCGCCGGTCCGGTTGGTCTGGCCGCGGCGGCATCAGCACAGATCCTCGGTGCGGCGGTGGTAATGGTAGGTGACTTCAACAAAGAGCGTCTGGAGCACGCCAGGAAAATGGGGTTTGTGCCGATCGACCTGAGTCAGCATGACCGCCTGGGAGAGATGGTTGCGCAGGTCACTGGTACGCCGGAAGTCGATTCAGCTATCGACGCCGTCGGATTTGAAGCGCGCGGCCATTCCGGCAAGGAGCAGCCGGCGGTGGTGCTGAATCAGATGATGGAGATCACCCGCGTGGCCGGTAATATCGGCATTCCGGGTCTGTATGTGACGGAAGATCCGGGCGCGCACGATAAATCAGCACAGGAAGGCTCCCTGAGCCTGAAGTTTGGTCTCGGCTGGTCTAAAGCGCAGTCGTTCCATACCGGGCAAACCCCGGTGGTACGTTACAACCGGCAGCTGATGAACGCCATCCTGCACGATCGTTTGCCGATTGCGAAAATCGTTAATGCCAAAGTGATCCCGCTTGAAGAAGCGGCGCAGGGGTACGCTCAGTTTGACGCCGGCGTTGCCGCCAAATATGTGCTGGATCCGCACGGCATGCTGACGGCAAAATAGTCTGGTGCAGATAAACTTATCCGGCAAGGTGTAAGGCACGCGCGAATATGCGCTGTGCCTTACACGCGTTTAAGTGCGCATAATCATGATTATGTTAAATGCACTATCTTTTTAGTTCATCTGTAGCCCGCTAGTCCAGACAATTATTCTCCCTTTTTATCTTAACGTTCATCTCTTAAATTACACGCCATGAGATGTTGCTTACCATGCAACACATGCTATAGTGTTCCCTGTTAAGCAACACTGGGATACAAGGATGATCAAAACCTGGCTACATAAAGGACTTGAAGAATTTTATACAACCGGCCCTACCCGCAAGATTAACGCAGCTCATGAGAAGCGGCTACGTATGCGCCTGAGGGTAATTGACCTGGCTGAGAAAATTGAGGATATGAACCTTAGTGGCTACAGGTTGCATCCTCTTAAAGGTGACAGACAAGGTATCTGGTCTATCACGGTGACAGGAAACTGGCGAATCACTTTTGAATTCAAAGATGGTGACGCCTATATTCTGAATTATGAGGATTATCATTAATGACTATGCACAACCCCCCGCACGCGGGTGAAATCATTGCCGATATTATGGAAGATCTTCAGATCGGTATCAGAGAACTGGCGCGTGCTTTAGCTGTAGCCCCCTCTACCGCTTCAAGAATAGTATCGGGAGCAACGGCGGTAACGCCAGAGATGGCGATCAAATTATCGGCCGTGATTGGCAGTACGCCTGCGATGTGGCTGCGCATTCAGGCCGCTTATGATTTAGAGCGGGCAGCCAAAACTGTTGACCTCTCGGTTCTGAATACCAGCTTCAAGCCTGACCCGCTGCAGGGTGTCAACTGAAGCCTGTGGGCAACGTGAGCAGCTGGTGTTAATTGCTCATTACACTCCGTTATCACGCGCGCCGTTTCACTGAAGGCAAGAGCTTAAGCAGAACGATATATGTGGAACACGATATCTTTCTTCAGTTGCCACCTGCCTGCGGATGAACGCTGCAGGGAAAATCATTCGCGCGCGGCGTGTGTGTCCCGATACCTTACCGATTATGTTTGAATACTCTCCGCGTAGTGCTCAGTGAGAACAACGGCTGTCACTGCTAATGATCTTTTATGTACATAAGTTCATATAATGGGACTTATATGAACTTATAAAGAGGGTATTGACGGGAGTTGTGATGATGGGCGTGGTGCTTCAGCTCAAAAAACCGGCGTCGCTACGTGAATTCTGCAGGTATTGCAGCACTGGTTACCCTGCAGATTTCACCCAGCGCTGCCGGTTTTATCAGCAAAAAACAGCACCGGAGTGCTGTGTAGGTTGTCGGGTTACCAGAAACGTACGCCGGTAAGATGCAGCGTACGGGCGATGCCGCCTGCTGCAATCAGCGAAAGCGCGATTCCCAGCATAGCCATTGCGTTAAAGCCAAAGTGCCGGAACAGCAGATAGCCCGCCACGCAGCCGGTAAGAAAAGAGAAGATGGTTACAAGGTGGGTATAAAGAAGCTTGCGATGCAGATGGCGCTCCCCCGCTTCGCTGCTGCTGAACGTTGCCCGCAGAAACGAGCCCAGCGCAATACCGGCATCGGTCAGCGTACCGGTTACGTGCGTTGAGCGTACGCGACCAGACGAGAGCTGTGTCGAGGTGGAATTATGGATCCCCATCAGCAGGCCGAGCGTGACAAGGATTTCACCGTTGTTGCGTTCGGAGTACCACAGGATCTCCACCACTGACGTCATCAGCAGAAGCAGCCCCTCGACGAAAAGCACCTGACAGAAAATGGTCCTGATATTACGTTTAAGCCCCCAGGCAACCGTCAGGCGCGCGATCATTGAGCCGGTGACAAATGCCAGAATTAAGCCGGCCAGAAACAGCAGATCCTGCAGATCGGAACCTGAAACTTCAGCAGAGATTTGGGAGGTGTTACCGGTCATATGAGAGGGGAAAAAACCAAAAGCACCGAATGCCATGGCGTTAAGTATACCTGCAGTGGTCGCCAGCGTGAGCGCCAGCAGGCGATCTTCGCTGTGCGAACGTAACTTCTTTTTTCTCAGCAGCATCCTTCTCTTACCTCGCAGCGTTAAGGCACATAATATTAGCGTAGCGCACTATTCAGCATAGCGAAGTCTGGCCAGGACGCCTGTAACTAACTGCTTTCAATAGTTAATAATGTCAGAAAATGCAAATTCAGAGTGAGAGCCGGAATAACCCGCTTTTAGTGACATTGTCACATAATACGGGCGATTCCGGCTATGGCGTTACTTATTATCAAAATAATCAGCCGGCATCTGTCCCGGTGCCATGTTGATCACGTCGTCATTGTCCGGCCCCTCATTTTTCATATAAGTGACCTGAGCAAATTCCGGGATAATAATATAGGGATAGGCCGGTCCCTCGTCACGAAAACGCTGCATATCTTCAATGAATTCATTCTGATAACAGATCGTTTTTTCCGGATGCTGCCCCTCCCCGGCGATCCACTGCGGGAAAAAAATCGTACCGTGAATAAGTTTACGTTCGAGATCAAACAGCAGGCTTACGCAGGTGCCGGTGGGTTCATGCCAGTCAACCTTATAGATACCGGGCGCAAACTGCACCGCATGCATCTTCTGATGAGTAACCCAGCGGCCTCCTACCAGCCCCTGATGAATGCGGTAGTCGCAGGTGGTTGCATTGCGGGCATACCACTCATATTTCCAGCCGTTGTCGTAGGTATAAACAAAGTGGGTTCCGATAAATGCAGACAGATCGCTGGCCTGTTCTGTCGCTGATGCGATTGAACTCATGCTTCACCTCACCAATGGGTAAAAAAAGCGTACTGGTAAGGTATAGCGCGTAATACGGGATTGCGTATCGCTTAACGACGTTTACACATACCCCATTAGTCTCAACATCGACCGCGCTTCGTGCATGGCTTCATTGCGATGGGTCACTCCCAGCTTCTGATAGAGGTTGCGGATATGGGTTTTGATGGTGGTAGCGGCGACATCAAGCTCGCCGGCAATCTGCTCATTGCTGTAACCGGAATAGATCAGACCCAGCACCTGCCATTCGCGCTGCGTCAGTGGGCTGGTGCGGACCAGCTCCGGAACATCGGGGTGGTTGAGTAAACGGCTGACAAAGCCCTCATCAAAATGGGCAAATTTATGCCGGTGATACTTATTAATTTCGTGCAGGATGCGGCGGGCGCGATGTTCATCTATCTCTTCCAGCACCGAAAGCTGCAACAGCTGCCGCAGCTGCTGCGCCATGATCTCGCCCTCAATCACAAACTGACTCATAAACCCTGTACTGCGCGCCAGCTTCAGGGCGGCAATCAGCACCCGCTGTGCATCGGGTTTACGATTAGTCTGCCAGTAAAGCTGATTAAGCAGCAGCAGGTTGCTGTTAAAATCGCTGGTGAGCTGAAGCGTCCGGGCATTCTCATTCAGCTCATCCAGAATCACTTCCGCCTGAATCAGATCGCCCGCCAGAAGCTGTGCCCGCGCCACGTTACGCCACTGCTCCTGTAAGAAGTGATTATTGGCGCTGGCCGGCCGGGAGGTAACGCGCAGCCACTGACTGGCGCTGGCGCTATCCCCGGTCAGCTGCCAGTAAAGGATACGCGCTTTATCCGCGTTGGCGATCCAGTCGATATGCAGCGTGCCATTATTGAGCAGATTCTCCAGCCGGGTAATGTGCGACCGGGCATTATCCAGATTACCCCGCGCCAGCGAGCACTGGATCAGCAGTCCCAGACACTGGATCTGCTGCTGCGGAGGAAAGCCGCGCAGTACCTGCATACCACTGCGAGCCGCCTGTTCAGCTTCATCAAGCCGACCCCAGGCCCAGAATAGCTGCGCGCGAATGCGTAACAGAAACTCATGCAGCGGAAATTGTGCGAGATGCTGTTCGTGAACCAGACGAAACGCCTTTTCCTGCATCTCCCATGCCGATTGTAAAAATCCCTGCGCAAACAGAATCTCGCTCTGCTGGATCAGGCTCCAGAGAACGTAGTGCCAGGTCTCTTCTTGCCGCGCCATCTGCTCTGTCTGACGCATCAGCGCCAGTGAATCAGCCAGCTCTCCTTTACAGTGCATGACCTCACCGTGGACAGAGGTCGCGACAATGCGGCTGTAGCTTTTCGACGCCGGCAGCAGCTGCAGAGCAAGACGCGCCAGCTGCGCGGCCTCTTCCGCATTGCCATCGTTAATGGCCACCTGAGCGCGTATTGCGTGCAGCTCGCCCTGCAGAGAGGCATCCATCTCACAGCAGCGCTGCTGTTCAAACTGCGCCAGCAGGCTGTTAACTTCGGAAAAACGATGCTGGCTCTGCATCAGCCACGCCTGCAGCAGCACCAGCTCCGGGTTTTCCAGCAACAGTGGCCATGGCAGAACCCGCAGGGAAGACTCCAGCAGCGCCAGTTCGCTTTGATTAAACAGGGTCCAGGCGTGCTCCAGCAGCACGTCGCGCAGCATATCGGTATCACCCGAGGCCAGGGCATGGTGGATCGCCTCGCCCGGGAAACCCTGCCTCATCCAGCCTCGCGCCGCCGCACGATGCAGGGCCGGCAGCTCCGCGCTAAGCTCCCACTGACAGCGCTGGCGCAGAAAACTGCCAAACAGCGGATGGTAGCTGAACCACTCGCCCGCATTATCCATGCGCTGCAAAAACAGCCCCTGCCGCTCAATCTCCTCCAGCCGCATGCGGCCATTATCTTCACCCGTGACTGACGTCACGAGGGCATCATTCATCGAGCGCAGCAGCGCACTCTTCAGCAGGAACTGGCGGGTATCGGCATCGACAGTATCCAAAACCTCCTCAACCAGATAATCGGTGAGATGGCTGGCGTTGATGCCTGATAAACGGCGCGCGGAGTCCTGCGCTGAGCCTGCGCCCTGCCGGGCTGAGATAGCAATCAGCTGCAGTGCGGTCGCCCAGCCAGCCACATCATCACACAGCTGGTCGCTCTCTTCACCGGGCAGTGGCGCCTGCAGCCGGTTATCAAAAAATTGTTTAGCTTCATCGTGCGTAAAGGCGAGCTGCTGGCTGCTCAGCTCCAGCAGCTGTTCACGCACGCGCAGATTGGCGATGCCCAGCTGTGGCAGACCGCGCGACAGCACCACCAGGGTCAGATTTTCCGGCTGATGCTTCAGAAAAAAGCGCATCGCCTCATGAATAACCGGATTGGTAATATGATGGTAATCGTCAATAACCAGCCAGGCCGGACGCTGATAGTCAGCCAGCTCAATAAACAGCTGCGAGAAAAGCGCATTGAGATTAACGTAGTGCCGCTTTTGCGCCAGTGATTCACTGCGGCTGCAGCTGCCCTGAGTGGCCTGCTGCAGCGCAGCAATCAGATAGTCAGCAAACCGTTCCGGCTGATTATCCCCCTCATCCAGCGAATACCAGCCCAGGTCGCGCTTTTCTGCCGCCCACTGCGAAATCAGCGTGGTTTTACCGTACCCTGCGGGACTGGTAATCAGCACTAACCGGTAAACGGCGGCGGCATTCAGTTTCTGCAGCAGACGGCTACGGACCACCATGGCGTCATGGCGCACAGGACGACTCAGTTTTGACGGGATCAACATCGACGCACGCTCCTCCGTTAACGTCTGCGCAGTATTATTTTACGCTTCGTAATTATTCGACATACACGTTATCCATACGCCATCTTAATGCAAGCGAACTCAGCAGCGCGGCTTAACAAAAGCGAGGGGTATCACACTCCTGTCACGCTTTCGGAGTTTCCTTACCCTCTCCTCCCTCTCTATCCTCCTGCCTGAATAGTGCCGGGGAGGAGGAGATACACAACCGGCGCAGGCAAAATGCACGCTGACCTCTTCTTCTGACGGATGCTTAAGCCATGACCCAGTTACCTTTTGATTCCGACCGTTTTTCTGCTGCCCTGACGCGACAGTGGCAGCGCTTTGGCCTGCCCGACGCGCAGGCGATGAGCCGGCAGCAGTGGTGGCATGCCCTGAGCGGTGCGCTTGCCGAACTGCTGGCTGAACTGCCCGCGCAGCTGGCAGCGGGACCGCAGCGCCACGTTAACTATATTTCGATGGAGTTTCTCACCGGCCGTCTGACCGGCAATAACCTGCTTAACCTCGGCTGGTACCCGGCGCTGAACGATTTGCTGCAGCAACAGGGGCAGTCGCTGAGCGATGTGCTGGAACAGGAGATCGATCCGGCGCTGGGAAACGGCGGTCTGGGCCGCCTGGCCGCCTGTTTTCTCGATGCGATGGCAACCACGGGTCAGCCCGCTATCGGTTATGGCCTCAATTATCAGTACGGACTGTTCCGGCAGCATTTCAGCGACGGCGCGCAGCAGGAGCGGCCGGATGACTGGGGGCGAAATCGCTACCCCTGGTTTCGCCATAATGCGGCGCTGACGGTAACGGTTAATCTGGGCGGCAAGGTGAAAACTGAGCAGGGAAAAAACCGCTGGATCCCGGCGTTTCAGCTGCAGGGTGAGGCCTGGGATCTGCCGGTTGTGGGTTACCAGAACGGGGTGGTTCAGCCGCTGCGCCTGTGGCAGGCGAGCCACGCGCAGCCATTTGACCTGCAGCGGTTCAATAACGGCGATTTTTTGCGGGCGGAAAAGCAGGGCATTGATGCAGAGAAGCTGACTAAAGTGCTCTACCCTAACGATAACCATCAGGCGGGTAAGAAACTGCGCCTGATGCAGCAATATTTCCAGTGCGCCTGTTCGCTGGCGGATATTCTGCGCCGCCATCAGCAGGCGGGTCACGCTATTGACACGCTGGCCGATCGCGAAGTCATTCAGCTCAACGATACGCATCCCACTCTGGCGATTCCGGAACTGATGCGCCTGCTGCTGGATGAGTATGATTTCAGCTGGGAAAGCGCCTGGCAGCTGACGCAGCGCACCTTCGCCTATACCAACCACACGCTGATGCCGGAGGCGCTGGAGTGCTGGGATCTGACGCTGTTCCGTACCCTGCTGCCGCGCCACATAATGATTGTGAATGCCATCAATGCGGCACTTAAGCAGCAGGTTGAGGCGCAGTGGCCCGGTAATGCTGCCATCTGGGCCAGACTGGCGGTGGTGCATAATCATCAGGTGCGTATGGCTAACCTCTGCGTGGTGACCTGTTTTGCCGTTAACGGCGTTGCTGCCCTGCACTCAAAACTGGTGACAGAGGATCTTTTTCCGGAATATCACGCGCTCTGGCCGGCGAAATTCCACAATGTGACAAACGGCGTGACGCCGCGCCGCTGGATCAACCAGTGCAACCCGGCACTGGCTGCACTGATCGACCGCTCGCTGAATAAACCCTGGCTGACCGATCTCGACGCGCTGCGCGCGCTGGAGCCGCTGGCAGAGGACGCCTCATTCCGCGCAGAATATCGCGCCATCAAACAGCAGAACAAACGCGATCTGGCACAGTGGGTGGAACAGAAAACCGGCATTGTGATCAATCCGGACGCGCTGTTTGATGTACAGATAAAACGGCTGCATGAGTACAAGCGTCAGCATCTGATGCTACTGCATATTATTGCGCTGTGGCAGACGCTGGTCAGCGATCCGCAGGCTAACCTGGCGCCGCGCGTGATGCTGTTTGGCGCAAAAGCTGCACCTGGTTATGCGCTGGCCAAAAATATTATCTATGCCATTAACAAAGTTGCCATGACGATAAATGCTGACCCGCGCGTGGGCGATCGGCTGAAAGTGGTGTTTATCCCGGACTATAACGTCTCGGTCGCAGAAAGGCTGATCCCGGCGGCCGATCTCTCGGAACAGATCTCCACGGCCGGCAAAGAAGCGTCAGGCACCGGCAATATGAAACTGGCGCTGAACGGCGCCCTGACTATCGGTACGCTGGATGGCGCTAACGTGGAGATTGCCCGCGAGGTTGGCGACGAGAACATCTTTATCTTTGGCCATACCGTGGAGCAGGTCAGCGCGCTGAAGAGCGCGGGCTACGCCCCGGCAGTCTGGCGCAAAAAAGATAAACAGCTGCATCAGGTGCTGACGGCGCTGGAGGATGGGACGTTTAGCGACGGCGATTGCACGGCATTTGATGCGCTGGTGAAAAGTCTCGGGGCGGAGGGTGGCGATCCTTATCTGGTACTGGCCGATTTCCGTCACTATCTCAATGCGCAGCAGGATGCAGAAAAACGCTGGGCCGATAGTGAAGCCTGGACCCGCGCGGCGATCCTGAATACCGCACGCTGCGGCATGTTCAGCGCCGATCGCGCTATTCGTGACTATCAGCAACGAATCTGGCAGGCGGTGCGCTGAAGATGACAATGACAACGCTTACTCCGGCAGCGCTGATCGCGCCGGAATATATTGATGCTCACGGCAGACCGCGCCGCATTCCGGCCGCCACCGAGCAGTGGCTGCACACGATCATACAGCCGCCTCTCGCTACACCGTCAGCGCTGCCCCCGGTAGCAATTTTTCGTGGCGGAGAAGCCGTGGTAGTAGAGCCAGCGCTGAGCGGGGCGGCAGCATGGGAGCTGACCAGTGAAGCGGGCGAGCGCTGGTCAGGTGAGTGCCAGCCTGGTGAAACGCTGCGGTTGCCGGCACTGCCGGAAGGCTATCATCAGCTGACCCTGACGCAGCCGGCGCTGCTGTCGCGCTGCAGCCTGATTGTTGCGCCACCGCGCTGCTATGAGCCACCGGCATTGCTGGCCGGCGACAAGCTCTGGGGCTGCTGCGTGCAGCTCTATACGCTACGATCGCAGCATAACTGGGGCATCGGCGACTTTGGCGATCTGCGCCAGATGGCGGCAGAGATCGCGCAGCGCGGCGGCGCATTTATCGGGCTTAATCCGCTGCACGCCCTCTTTCCGGCTAATCCTGAGGGTGCCAGCCCTTACAGCCCCTCCTCGCGCCGCTGGCTGAATGTGCTCTATATCGACGTCAATAGCGTGGAGGATTTCAGACTCAGTGAGGCGGCGCAGGCGTGGTGGCAGCAGCCTGATACCCAACAGCGGCTTGCGGCCGCGCGTGACAGCGAATACGTGGATTACGCCGCCGTTACCGCGCTAAAGCTGGAGGGCTTACGCCTTGCCTGGAGACAGTTCAGGCGACGTTCGCCGGATGAACCGGTAATGCAGGAATTTGATGCGTTTGTTAAAGCGGGCGGACAGAGCCTGCTGAGTCAGGCGTTGTTTGATGCGCTGCAGGCGCACCAGCGCGCCAAAAATCCTGCGCTGTACGGCTGGAAAAGCTGGCCGGAAGCGTATCAGCATCCCGACAGCGCCGCCGTGCTGGCGTTTCGTATTGAACATAGCGACGAAGTACGCTTTTACCTCTGGCTGCAGTGGCTGGCTGCCTCTCAGTTCGCAGCCTGCTGGTCCGTGTGCTGCGCGCAGCAGATGCCGGTTGGCCTCTACCGCGATCTGGCGGTAGGCGTCGCGCAGGATGGCGCAGAGACCTGGCGCGAACGCGATCTCTATTGTCTGCAGGCCAGCGTGGGTGCGCCGCCCGATATTCTGGGGCCGCTGGGGCAAAACTGGGGGCTGCCACCGATGGATCCGCAGATCCTGACAATGCGTGCGTTTACCCCGTGGATCGATCTGCTGCGGGCCAATATGCGCGACTGCGGCGCGCTGCGCATTGATCACGTAATGGCACTGCTGCGCCTCTGGTGGATCCCGCAACATGAGAAGGCCGCTGAGGGCGCCTACGTTCACTATCCGGTTGATGCCCTGCTGGCCATTCTTGCGCTGGAGAGCCAGCGCCATCGCTGTATGGTGATAGGTGAGGATCTGGGCACCGTACCGGAAGCGATTGTCGCTAAGCTGCGCGACAGCGGCGTCTACTCCTACAAAGTGCTCTACTTTGAGCAGACGGCAACGCGCGCGTTTCGCGCGCCGGAAGCCTGGCCACGGCAGGCGATGGCGGTTGTCACCACGCATGATATGCCTACCCTGCGCGGCTGGTGGCAGAGTGATGACTTAACGCTGGGCAGCAGGCTGGAACTCTATCCGGATAAAGCGATCCTGGCGGGTCTGTACCGCGAGCGCGCGGCGGCAAAAAAGGCGCTGCTGCATACGCTGCAGCAGCAGGGAGCGCTGGCACACCGCTATCCGCTTCAGCGCGGCCGTGCGCCCATGCGCCGCGCGATAAACCGTGCGGTTCACCGCCTGGTGGCGGCCAGTAACAGCGCCCTGCTTGGCCTGCAGCCGGAGGAGTGGCTCGATATGGATCGGCCGGTAAACGTGCCCGGTACGGTGGACAGTTACCCTAACTGGCGCCGCAAGCTCACGCTGTCGCTGGAGGCGATGTTTACGGATGAAGGGATTACGCACCTGCTGCAGGAGGTCAGTCGCGTGCGTCAGCGGCACCCCTGATCAGACGCCCCGGACCGGGGCGGTTTCTGCAATAAAAAAGGTGCGCCGGAGCGCACCAGGTGCTGCAACTCAGCACTGTCGGGGCAGGTTCACCCCTTGCCTTTTACACTGCTGATAAACGTTTGCCGCGCTGAGGTGGACCCCAGTCGCTCGGCCTCATTCAGAAGCTTCAGCGCTTTATCAATGTTGCCCTGGCTGACCGCCTGACGGATATTCTGATTGAAGTAACTTTCGGTGTCGTTTTCCAGCGGCACCGGCTTCACGGCAGAGGCGGGACGCACGGCAGCGGGCGCAGGCGCCTGAGTATTGCCGATCACAACCGGAGCCGATGCCGATGAACCGAACAGCGGGCCGACCAGAATAGAGGACGCGGAACTGGTGGAGACTTTCAGCTTCAGCCTGCCGCTCTGGCTGTGTGTGGCAACCGGATCGGGAATATCAGGAACCGCATGGCCGGTGCCTTTCGCGTAAGCTTTGGCCGGATCGACCAGCGTGGTGGTCTGGGTCAGATCCCGGTCGGTGGTAAAGACCAGCAGATAAATTTTCTGCTGTCCCGGCACCGGCGTCAGTTTCATTACGCCTTCAAGACGATCGGCGCTCATGACGCCCGGCTGCTGGTAAGCAAAGAACTGCGACGGGAACCACGCTGCCGGACGCAGGTTTTCATCGAGCACCAGTACATTAGGCGCGAACACGCGGTTGTCAGCAACCTCACTGCTCAGCGTAACGGTCAGCTCACCCTGACTGGCTGGCAGACTATACGCCGCAACCGGACCACGGATCCCCGGCAGAGCATCTCCGGTGCCGCTGTCGCGCAGCTGAGTGGTTACCGCACGCGACGTGTCAGCAGGTTGCCAGTTCAGGCGCTGCAGAGTTTCAGGTGAAACGGCGGGTGCGGTGGAGAGATCCTGCGGCACCAGATTAATATCAGCGACAGCGGGCAGCGTAACGCCGGTCAGCAGCGCAGCGCTCAGGCAGAGCGCGGTAAGCGTTTTTTTCATCGTTTTATCTCTGATAGCTGGAGGCAGCGCCGGCACCAGGCAATGGCCAGCGCTGCCTAATCGGTGAGCCGCACCGGCGGGTGCGGCCATTCTGTTACAGGGTAACGCTGAGGCTTACCACCAGATTTCCATCTGTGCGCCAAAGCTCCACTCATCATTGTCGCCCCGGCTGTTGGTGAACAGGCCATTACCGGTGCTGTCAGCAGCGGCCAGCGTGGTCAGGTTGCCATCGGCATTTTTGCTATAGCCCCACTTCTCATCCCATTTGGCATAGGTTGCAAACAGGCGCAGCGCCGGACGGGACCAGATGCTGTCGCCCGCCTGCCACTGCTGGGCCAGGGTAATTTTGTACTGCCCGTTGCGATCGCCGACCTGCTGCGACTTCACGTTGTCGTAGCCCAGCTCAAGCAGCGTGCTCATGATAGGCGTCCATTTGTACATCGGGCGCACGCCCACGGTGTACCACTCGTTGCCGCGATTATTATCGAGGTCGGTGTTCTGATACATCGCGACGTACATCAGGTCCCAGCGCTCGGCCAGCGAGATGGCACCGTGATCCAGCACGCGGTACATTTTGCCGTCGTTATTGATATTCGTGCCCTGCGGCAGCCCTTTGCCCTGCGAAGTCAGCGCGTCCGTTGCGTACTGAAGTACAAACTTGTTGTAGCCTTTCAGCATGCTCTGCGTATGTTCGGCGGTGAAGAGCCAGCCATCTTTGGACGCGCCATCCTCCAGACGATACCCGTCGCGCGCGTTAGCACGGCCATAGTCGACGCCGAGTTCCAGCACGCCATCCGGGTTGGTTTCCAGACCCGCCAGGCGCACATCAAACACGTCGTTCGCGGTGCTGGTTGCGTAGTCGCGGATGCGATCGCTGGAGAAGGTGTAGGAGCCGCCCGCTTCTGATGAGCGCGTGGCGGCGAAAGAGAGTTTGCCGAAGCCGAGGTCAACATCTTCCAGGCCTGCGCCGGGACCGGAGATATCCCAGTAGTAGAAGTCGATCATATGCACGTCGTGACGCTGATAAAAGCGCTTACCGGCCCAGATAGTAGAGCCCGGCAAAGCATCAATCAGGTTTTTGCCTTTAACGTTGGCTTCGCGGAAGGCAGGTGAAGTTGCCTCCCAGTCATTCTGCTGCGATACGGAGTAGGCAACGTTGGTGTCAAAATAGAAACTCTTATCGCCCTCCTTCCAGACTTCCTGTCCCAGCTTAAGCTCGGCGTAGGTTTCACATTCGTTACCCAGACGGTACTTACTTTGTGCGCCGGTCGCCTGGAAGCACTGTTGTTCACCGCCGCTGCCGGTCCAGCCAATGCCGGAACGGGCGTAACCGGTGAAGTCCACCGCCATAGAGGAGGCGGACAGGGTACCCGCAGCGATAGCGATCGCCACGGGGAGTTTGCGCAGAGTTATCATTTATTTATCTCCTGAGATCATTGCTTTTATTGTTTTGCAGGGTACACACCAGGCTCCTGATGCAGCCTGCGACAGGCGCTGCCATCTTCACGAAACAGATGGCAGCGTTCCGGCGGCAGGCCGATGCCCATCAGGGCGCCCTCTTCTGCCAGCACCACGTCCTCCTGGCGATAAACCAGGTTTTGACGGATGGCGGGGATTTGAATGTGGATTTGCGTTTCATTGCCGAGCTGCTCAACGACCTGCACCTCTCCCTCCAGCGTGACATCGGCGATGTCGCTGGAGAGCAGATGCTCAGGCCGGATACCCAGCGACATGTTGCTGCCGATCTGCACGCCGGTGCTCTCGACCGGCAGCCAGACCAGCTGATTGTTGGGCAGACGCACCTGAACCTGATCGATTGCGGTGGCGGTTACTTTTACCGGAAGGAAATTCATCCGCGGGGAACCGATAAATCCGGCGACAAAGCGATTGGCGGGGTAATGATAAAGTTCCAGCGGTTTGCCAATCTGCGCGATGCGCCCTGCTTCGAGCACCACAATTTTGTCGGCGAGCGTCATCGCTTCTACCTGATCGTGGGTAACGTAGATCATGGTGCGCTTCAGCCGTTTATGCAGTCGCGAAATTTCGATGCGCATCTGGACGCGCAGCGCGGCATCAAGGTTGGATAACGGCTCGTCGAGCAGAAAAACGCGCGGTTCAGCCACCAGTGTCCGGCCAATCGCCACCCGCTGCCGCTGACCGCCAGAGAGCGCTTTGGGCCGCCTGTCCAGCAGATGCGCCAGCTGCAGCACCTCGGCTACCTGGTTTACACGCTGCTGGATCTCGGCGCGCCTGACGCCGGCCAGCTTCAGGCCAAAGGACATATTTTCCGCAACGTCCAGATGCGGATAAAGCGCATATGACTGAAACACCATGCCGATCCCGCGCTCTGCTGGCGGTACCTCATTCATGCGCTTGCCGCCGATCAGCAGGTCGCCTTTAGTGATGGTTTCAAGCCCGGCAATCATCCGCAGCAGGGTCGACTTACCGCAGCCGGATGGTCCGACAAACACCACAAATTCACCTTCGGCAATCTCAAGATTGATATCTTTCGAGACTTCGGTTTCACCCCATGTTTTGGAGACATGACGTAACGCAACGCTCGCCATAATACTTTTCCTCTCAACGTGCCCTGTTGGCTGATATGACTGCTGGCCGATTCTGTGGCTCATCATGAAAGCCCCGGCAGCCGCTGACATCCTCCACCACAACGTGAATGCACGGGGGATGAGCCGGGAGGAGGAGAAAGGATGCGTGCCGGTTGCCAGCTGCCGGATGAAGAAATTTTTGTGATGTCAGACGCAGAAAAAAGCGGGAGAAAGTGTGCGCCAGCCCATAAAAACAGGGATTTTTGCAAGCAGGATCACGCGTTTACGCCTGCAGGCGTAGAGAGCAGGAGGATGAAACCGTGCTACAGAACCTGACAATAAACGGGACGCTTACTTCCCGCTTTCGTTTACAGGATGGACTTATGACAATGAAAACCGTCTCGCGCTTATTCGCCCTCTCCGCGCTCTCCGCCGTGCTGTTCTCTGCTTCGGCTCTCGCAAAGATCGAAGAGGGAAAACTGGTTATCTGGATCAACGGTGACAAGGGCTACAACGGACTGGCCGAGGTTGGCAAAAAATTTGAGCAGGAGACCGGCATCAAAGTCACCGTGGAACATCCGGATAAGATGGAGGAGAAGTATCCGCAGGTGGCCGCCACCGGTGATGGCCCCGATATCATTTTCTGGGCTCACGACCGTTTTGGCGGCTATGCGCAGTCAGGTCTGCTGGCGGAGATCTCACCTGACAAAAATGTGCAGGACAAGCTGTTTCCCTTTACCTGGGATGCGGTGCGCTACAACGGCAAGCTGATTGGTTATCCGGTATCGGTCGAGTCCCTCTCGCTGATTTATAACAAAGATCTGGTCGCCGAACCGCCAAAAAGCTGGGAAGCCATCGCCGATCTGGACAAGCAGCTGCGCGCCAAAGGCAAGAGCGCCATCATGTTTAACCTGCAGGAGCCTTACTTCACCTGGCCACTGCTGGCGGCAGGCGGTGCCTATGCTTTCAAACCTACGCAAAGTGGATTTGATATCAAAGACACCGGCGTGGATAACGCCGGGGCGAAAGCGGGCATGCAGTTCCTTGTGGATCAGGTCAAAGCCAAAGTGCTGAATGCGGATACCGACTACTCCATCGCTGAAGCGGCATTCAATAAAGGGCAGACGGCGATGACGGTTAATGGTCCGTGGGCGTGGAGCAACATCGACAAGAGCGGCATCAAATACGGGGTGACCACCCTGCCAACGCTCAATGGCAAACCCTCTAAAACCTTTGTCGGTGTACTGAGCGCCGGTATCAACGCCGCCAGCCCCA
The DNA here is from genome assembly GCF_003057675.2 of Pantoea sp. RIT413. Classification (NCBI taxonomy): domain Bacteria; kingdom Pseudomonadati; phylum Pseudomonadota; class Gammaproteobacteria; order Enterobacterales; family Erwiniaceae; genus Pantoea; species Pantoea sp. RIT413. Next base: position 59,888 of record NZ_QBJB02000002.1, on the reverse strand, counting down.
ACAAAGAGCTGGCAAAAGAGTTTCTGGAGAACTATCTGCTGACCGACAGCGGGCTTGAGGCGGTCAATAAAGACAAGCCGCTGGGCGCCGTGGCGCTGAAATCGTATCAGGCAATTCTGGAGAAAGATCCGCGTATCGCCGCCACCATGAGCAACGCACAGAACGGCGATATCATGCCAAACATCCCGCAGATGTCGGCCTTCTGGTACGCCATGCGCACTGCCACCCTTAACGCGCTGAAAGGACGCCAGAGCGTGGACGCCGCGCTGAAAGATGCGCAGACCCGTCTGAACAAGTAAACCCTGTCTGAAGCCGGCGCTGTCCGGCTTTTTATCAGCTGTTGAGGAATTTCGGATCATGTCAGGAAAAACGGAACGGTACAGCCATATGCTGAAAGGCGCACTGGTTGGCGGCTGCTGTCTGTTAGTCGGCTATCTGCTGGTGCTGATGTATGTGCAGGGAGAGTACCTGTTTGCGCTCATGACGCTGATTGTCAGCGCAACCGGCATCTGGATTTATGCTAATCGCCGCGCTTATGCCTGGCGCTATGTCTATCCGGGCCTGGCCGGCATGGCTATTTTTGTGCTGTTTCCGCTGGCCTGCACTATCGCTATCGCGTTCACCAATTACAGCAGTACCAATCAGCTTTCGCAGGAACGGGCGCAGCAGGTGCTGCTTGGCAGGCAGTATCAGGATGGCGCCGGGCTGAATTTTGCGCTCTACCCGGACGATCGGCGCTGGCAGCTGGTGCTCAGCGACAGCAGCAGCGATGAACGCTACGTCTCCACGCCGTTCGATTTCGGCAGCGTACAGACCCTGACGCTGCAGCAGGCGCCGCTGCCCGCTACTCAGCGCGCCACGCTGAAAGTCATCACCACGCATCGCCAGGCGCTAAGCCAGATCCGTGCCCGGTTGCCGGATGGACGTGAGCTGGTGATGAGCTCCTTACGCCAGTTCTCGGGTACCCGTCCGCTCTATGTCGCCGGGCACCAGGGCGTGCTGAAAAATCAGCAAACTGGCGTACGCTATCAGGCTAATCAGGACACGGGGTTTTACCAGCAGATTGCGGCTGACGGCAGCTGGGGCAGTGAACAGCTGAGCCCTGGATTTACCGTTAACGCGGGCTGGAAAAACTTTGTTCGCGTCTTTACTGACGAAGGGATCCAGAAACCGTTTCTCGCCATTTTTGGCTGGACGCTGATCTTCTCGCTGGTGACGGTGATCCTGACCGTTGCAGTGGGCATGGTGCTGGCCTGTCTGGTGCAGTGGGAAGCGCTGCGCGGTAAGGCTATCTACCGCGTGATGCTGATTTTGCCCTACGCCGTACCGGCTTTTATCTCCATCCTTATCTTCAAGGGGCTGTTTAACCAGAGTTTTGGTGAAGTTAACGTCATGCTCAAGGCGCTGTTTGGCGTCCAGCCTGCCTGGTTCAGCGATCCCGCGCTGGCGCGTACCATGCTGGTCATCGTGAATACCTGGCTCGGCTATCCCTACATGATGATTCTGTGCATGGGGCTGTTAAAAGCTATCCCGGACGATCTGTATGAGGCTTCCGCGATGGATGGCGCGGGTCCGCTGCAGAATTTTTTCCGCATCACGCTGCCGCTGCTGCTTAAGCCCCTTATGCCGCTGATGATTGCCAGCTTTGCCTTTAATTTTAATAACTTTGTTCTGGTGCAGCTGCTTACCAACGGCGGACCGGATCGGATCGGGACTACCACGCCCGCCGGCTACACGGATCTGCTGGTCAATTACACCTGGCGTATTGCGTTTGAGGGCGGCGGCGGGCAGGACTTTGGCCTCGCGGCGGCGATTGCAACGCTGATTTTCATGCTGGTCGGGGCACTGGCGGTCATCAACCTGAAAGCCGTGCGCATGAAGTTTGACTGAGGAAAAATTATGGCAATGGTACAACCCAAATCACAAAAGCTTCGTTTGCTGCTGACGCATCTGCTGCTGCTGGTTTTTATTGCCGCCATCCTGTTTCCGCTGCTGATGGTGGTCGCTATTTCACTGCGTTACGGCAATTTTGCGACCGGCTCGCTGATCCCGGAGCAGATCTCCTGGGAGCACTGGAAGCTGGCGCTGGGATTCAGCGTTACTCAGCCGGATGGCAGCGTCACACCGCCACCCTTCCCGGTACTGCTCTGGCTGTGGAACTCGGTGAAAATCGCAGCGATAAGCGCGCTGGGTATCGTGACGCTATCCACGACCTGTGCCTACGCCTTTGCCCGCATGCGTTTTGCCGGCCGCGCAACCCTGCTGAAAGGTATGCTGATCTTCCAGATGTTTCCGGCGGTGCTGTCGCTGGTCGCGCTCTATGCATTGTTTGACCGGCTGGGTCAGTATGTGCCCTTTCTCGGACTCAATACGCACGGCGGCGTAATCTTTGCCTATCTTGGCGGCATTGCGCTGCACGTCTGGACCATTAAAGGCTACTTCGAAACCATCGATGGCTCGCTGGAAGAAGCGGCCGCGCTGGATGGCGCAACGCCCTGGCAGGCGTTTCGTCTGGTGCTGCTGCCGCTGTCGGTGCCGATTCTGGCAGTGGTCTTTATTCTGGCCTTTATCGCCGCGGTCACCGAAGTGCCGGTCGCTTCGCTGCTGCTGCGTGACGTTAACAGCTATACGCTGGCCGTTGGTATGCAGCAATATTTAAATCCGCAGAACTATCTCTGGGGCGACTTTGCCGCCGCTGCGGTGTTGTCTGCCATTCCCATTACGCTGGTATTCCTGCTGGCACAGCGCTGGCTGGTCAGCGGTCTGACAGCGGGCGGTGTTAAAGGCTAACCTCTTCATCATTGTGTGACCTCGCTGCCCCGGTGTTTAACCACCGCTGGGGCGTTTGACGGCCCCCGGGCCGTCTTTTTTTATGGCGAGGGAAATAATCAACATTTTTTCTTACTGAACCCGACCTCCCCTGGAATAAGAAATGATTGATTTATGCAACTCCATCAGGAAATTATTCAGAAAAAAAGAGGCATAGCCGCGCAGATAAAAATTCTAATATTACCTTTGAAATCAATCACCCGGAAAATGAACGATAAAGCGGCAAGGAATTATTTTATAAATAGTAATATTTCCGGGAAAGTAATATGAAAAATTAAAGATAAAACTGCCAAAAACTTCAATAAGTATAAATTGATCTGGCGCACATTTATATTATTCAGGGTTTGAATTCAGAGTGAACGTTAATTAAATATATCCCTGCCGCAATCAGCGGTTTGCTAATAAAGGAGTCTAATCATGGGATATTTAAACTCAGGCATCAGCAACAGCAATAGCGAGAATGCGAACAAAGCCGTACTCACTATTGAAGAAGAGGAAGTGTTAGCGTCCGCCTCACAGGCGGATGAAGAGAGTCAGTCTGAAGACTAACATTTCAGCGGCACATTATTGTGCCGCTTTAATATGGACATTTATCATGACTATCCTGCCTGAAAGATCTGTCACCCTTACCCGGTCAAGAAACGCAATAGAGCGTTATTTTTCCCGACAGAATATTCAGATAAAAAATGACAACTTTGGCAATACGCTTTCAGCTACGGTTACGCTGTTAAACAGGGAAAGTGGCACCAAACCGATTTCTGGCTGCGGTAAAGGCTATGCAGAGGAAGCCAGTGTTGGTGCACTCTATGAAGCTTATGAACATTACAGAAGCTTTCCGGCACTCAGAGAGAAAAGCAGGTTATATCCCTTCGGGTCAGTCATTCAGCAGGCAGAACTTCGCGGGATGTTGCCATTGACTATTCTTGCGAAATCATCACCCGCCAAAATTGCAGCAGTGGAATTTACAGATAAAAAGGGTTGTGCGTCACTGCTCTGGCCTCTTTTTTTAACGGATTGCGAATATTTTAGCCATATCATTCAGGGAGACACTACAGACTATAGCGCAGCGCGACGCTATACCAGTAATGCAGGTATCGCTGCGGGTTATGGTTTTACTGAAGCAGCGATTCACGCCATCGGAGAAATAATAGAGCGGCACTGCACAGGTATCCTGCTGGCAAAAACATTTTTCTATGGTACACAAAAAGAGGTTCGACTTGTTAATACGGATTCACTGCCCCCTGCAGCTGAAAAACTTTTCAATGATGCTCAGTCTGCTTTAGAGGATGAAATCAATATTATTGATGCCTCAGAACCGTCACTGCCTCCTGTTTATCTTGCTTACTGTAAGAGTAAGCCGCGCCTGGGGATAAACATCTACGGCGCTGGCTGTTCACTTTATGCTGACCATGCGGTTGCCCGGGCTATCAAAGAACTGGTCCAGCTGCATAAACTGGCCGATAATTTTACCTGCTTTACTGAGGAACTGGAAAAACACCAGCATAACCTGAGAGAGCATGAAAAATTATATCGCAGCCTTGTTGCCGATTTTGGCAGCCTCGCTTCTGTCAGCGTTGAGCTGCCAGAGAAACGCGCTGAACTGACTCTGCAAGAGCACCTTCACCGCCTGACAACCCTGTGCGAAATGGCCGGATTGCCTGTATGGCTTAAAGAAATAGACAGCGATCCTGCCGGCGTATCACTGGCCTGTGCCGTCATGCCCGGTATGGAGCGATTTGCCCTGGTCAGTTTGGGTAACGTCGTTATTCCCTGCCGAAGCTATCAGGATCAGATATGAGTAGAATAATTTACATCCGGGTCCCGAATCGGGAACGGCATGATATTTTTATCATGACAACCTCTGAATCGATTTTTGCCGGCATACGAAAGCCGTTAAGCCACGTGGCTTACAGCATCATTCTTCCCGATATGATAAAAGGCCCGCTCATTTCGCTGGATGAAACCAAAGATGAAATAACCCTCGGCATCAGAGTGCTGGACGATCCGGCGTGGCGTGAAAAATTACTTCCCCCCTGCCCGGATTACAATATCCACTTTCCATGGCCGCCGCTGGATGATGAAGGGAATGAGGCTATATGCCCGGAATCATTCTGGGATCAGATGGCCGGTACACCGGAGAAGCTGGACATACAGGAAGCGCACTTCCGCCTGCATACCGTAAATTTGCTGCGTGAGATTGCTTTTCCCGACTGCCGCGTATTTGACCCGGCCTGCTCTACCGGAACCTTCCTTGCCTCAGTAAAACAAAAGCTTCCCCGGCTAAACTATTTCGCTGCCGATCGCGCGGAAAAAATGGTCCTGAAGGCCAGGCAGCAACTGCCGCAGGTTGTACAGAGCGACTATATGCAATCCTGTGACCGTGACAGGTATGATATTATTTTTTGCCGCTTCGCCAATCATGAAGTGATAAGACACGATCAGGCAGCACCTGTTATCGATAAACTTATTACGCTGCTTAATAAGAAAGGGTATTTAATTATTTTTGGTCATACCCCTGTAAATTGTGATGTTAAAAATCATGTGCGAGGCAAAAACATTGCTCTTAAAATGACAAGCGGCTATAGCGAACGTTCAGCAGGTTTTTTCCAGTATTATCTGTTACAGACACTTTGAAAGACTGCGCTGAGGCCACAGGCACGTGCGACATACCGCTTAACATTAAGCATAAAATGCTGCAGTGGCGCTGCTGCTCTTTAAGCTGAATAACAGATTTTACTTTAAGCAGTGATTACTAAATTTTCGATCAAAACTAATTCCAATCATTAGATACCCTGAATACATTAGCGATACTAAAATTTATTGTCAGGGATAATTGTGGATTCGCTAAGGAAATCAGTGACTGTCAGCGCGGTATCGGATGGCGTTCTGAGTAAAAGAACGCTCAAACTATGCAGATTGCTTAATGATAGCGATAAGCTGATCGATATTGCGCCAGCGACCGCTTTTCTCGATTTTTTGAAAGGCATGGAAGTCACGCATAGTGCCTACCAGCGTAGCGGTATTATCAAGAGCAAGCGTGCGCTGTTCCTTTATAACGAAGGCCTGCTTCATCCTGACAGCACCCTGTTTCTGGCGCGTAAAAAACAGGAGATCCTCGGCACAATCAGCGTGATTGCTCAGCGAAACCAGCAGCTGCCCTGCTCCCTGCTGTTTGGTGCAGAGATAGCCGCCCTCGGGCTGGAAAACCGGAAAGTCGTAGAGCTGGGTACGCTGTCGGTCAAGCAGACGCAGCAGCAGGACAATCTGGTGTTTATGCTCTATCTCAGGATTATGATTTATACGATTTTTGTAGAGCAGGTAGACGATCTGCTTATTCAGGTTAAAGAGAACGTAGCGCCTTTTTATATGCGCAATTTCATGTTTACCCGGATAGGTAAAACCAAAAAACATCCTGAGTACAGCGATCTGAATGCTGTGTTATTGCGTCTCGACGTTAAGAAAATGCGGGAAAAAATCTATGAACAACAGTGCTACGGAGCCAATGGCTGGCTGCGTATTTTATGCGAACTTGGACTGAACCGGCACTATCGTACCATCTGTGCTCAGTGTCGTAATGGCCAGCGCTTCAGGCCGGATCCGCAGGATGCCGCTGTTTATCGTTATCTCTGCTCGCTTCAGAGGTAAATTAAAGGCCACCGCAAGCCCTGTCAGGCGATATCATTGCCGCGGCTGCAGAGGGTGTATTTATAGTGAAATAGTATGTTGTAACTAGAAAGCCAAATCTTTCCGGTTAACGCTTAGAAACAGAATCCCTGTGCCGGGCCGCCTCCGTTCGCCGATGACCATCTACACTTATTTCACCTGAGATCCCCTGAAAACATGAGGTTAAGATGAGTCTGTTATTTAGCGCCACGAAACTGGGACAGCTCTCGCTGGAGAATCGCATTATTATTGCGCCCATGTGTCAGTACTCCGCTGAGGCGGGTAAAGCCACCGCCTGGCACCGTATCCATCTGGGGCAGCTTGCCCTGTCCGGTGCGGGCTTACTGATTATCGAAGCAACAGCCGTTGAGGATATCGGCCGCATATCGCCGGGCGATCTGGGATTGTGGGACGATGAGACTGAGGCGGCACTGGCCAGCGTGCTGGAGGATATCCGTCCATGGGCAACCCTGCCAATAGGTATCCAGCTGGGTCACGCAGGTCGCAAAGCCTCCTGTGCCGTGCCGTGGGAAGGCGGCGAGCAGCTTTCGGCTCAACAGGGCGGCTGGCAGACGGTGGCTCCCTCCGCAGAGGCTTACCAGTCGGGCGAACAGGCGCCACACGCGCTGAGTAAAGAGGAGCTGATGCGCCTGAAACAGGCCTTTGTTGACAGCGCGCAGCGCGCGGTCCGCATCGGTATCGAACTGGTTGAACTGCATGCTGCCCATGGCTATCTGCTGCATCAGTTTCTCTCTCCGCTCAGTAACAAGCGCGATGATGAATATGGCGGATCGCTGGAAAACCGCATGCGCTATCCGCTGGAAGTGTTTCAGGCGATACGCGATGCTCTGCCAGATTCAGTACCGGTGGGCGTGCGTATTTCAGCAACTGACTGGGTCGCAGGCGGCTGGGATAATGAGCAGTCTATTGCGTTCAGCCAGCAGCTGGCCGCCGCAGGCTGTGCCTATATTCACGTCTCCAGCGGCGGACTGTCGCCCGATCAGGAGATCGATATCGGCCCAGGCTATCAGCTCTCTTTTGCGCGCGATATTCGCAAAGTGGTGGATATACCGGTAATCGGTGTCGGACTGATAACCGATCCGCAGCAGGCGGAACAGGCTCTGCACACCGGTGATACGGACCTGATTGCGCTGGCGCGCGGCATGCTCTGGGATCCGCACTGGCCGTGGCACGCTGCCGCTGAGCTGGGCGCCACCGTTAAGGCTCCGCCGCAGTATCTGCGTTCAGAGCCGCACGGTCTGAAAGGCACTCTGGTACAGAACGGCAAGTGATCCATTGCGGCAGGCGCTCCGCCTGCCGCACCCTTCTGGGAAATTTCACAGATTGTGGCCAGCGTGAGGCGCTCCGGCCCTTAGCCTCTATGCTTCATTTCACGCATTCACATTAAAGGACGATGAAATGAAACCTCAACACCTTCTGCTTTCTGCTGTTTTACTTTGCACCGCTGGCGTCGCCTCGGCCGATACCATGAAAAACCCGGTGAGCGTGCACGTGCTCAACCTGCAGACCGGCATCCCCACCGCTGGCGTAAAAGTAGAACTGGATCAGAAAGCAGGCGATAACTGGACAAAACTGGCAGAAGCCACCACGGATGCGCAGGGGCGGATCCCGGCACTCTATCCGAAAGATAAAATGGCGCAGTCAGGTATTTATCGCGTGGTGTTTAAAACCGGGGAGTATTATAAATCAGTTAATCAGCAGACTTTCTTTCCGGAAATTCCGGTGATTTTTAACCTTGAGAAAACCGATCAGCATTACCATATCCCGCTGCTGCTGAGCCAGTATGGCTATTCAACCTATCGCGGTAACTGATTGATAAAACGCGCTGGCGTCAGGCCAGCGCGTTCTCCTGTCAGCCTGGGCCAAATCGCGGCAACCACTCCAGCCAGCTCAGCAGCCACGCTACGATGTTCAGTCCCCCAAATAGCAGTACCAGCGTGATTGCCAGGGAAGATTTTTTATGCGTGGCGAAGCGCTTTTCTGCCCGTAATGCGAGCAAGGCCGGGATCGCTACCGCCCACAGGGTGGCAAACAATCCGGCATAGCCGATGGCCGCCACAAACCCGTGTGGCCAGACAATCGACGCCAGCAGCGGCGGCAAAAAGGTCAGTAGCGCCGTTTTCACCCGTGCCCGGCGCGTATCGCCCTGCCCCATACGGTCGGCGATATAGTCGAACAATCCTGCGGTGACGCCAAGAAACGAAGCGATAACGGCAAAATGGGAAAAGAGCGACAGCATCAGGGTTAATGCCGGCACCTGCAGATGCGAGCCCAGCGCCGCCATCAGCGCGGCGATATCCCCGCCCTGCGCAACAATACCCGGAAACGCGCTGCGCGGCAGGTTTCCCATCGTGCTGACGATCCAGAACAGGTAGAGCGCAAGCGACATCAGGGTCCCGAGCAGCAGCGCACGTGCGATCCTGCGCCGGTCGCGATGGTAATAGCTCACCAGCCCGGTGATATTGCCGTGATACCCAAAAGAGGCCAGGCAGAAAGGCAGCACGCCGAGCGCATAGGGCCAGTAAGCGCTGCCTTCTGGCGCTGGCTGCAGCAGTGAGGCACTGTCAACCTGCATCAGGAGTCCGCCAAACAGCATAATAAGCAGCGCAATTTTTGCCACTACGCAGAAGGTCATAAGCCGGCTCACGCCACGCGTGCCGAGCAGCACGACCCCTGCAACCAGCAGCGTCAGCGCAATTTTCGCACCGGCCGCTGTCAGCGGCAGTCCCAGCTGATTAAGGGAGTGCTGATAGACCGGACCGCTGGCTGAAATGTAGGCGTAGGTCAGAATACCCAGTACAAACAGGATGCTTAACCCGTTGAGCCTTGCCCAGCCGCGTCCCAGCAGATCGCGCACCAGCGTGTCATAGCCGGCGCCGGCAGTATAGTGCAGGCTGACGCGCATAAACAGCAGGCCGGAGAGCAGCATCGCGCCCCAGCTGATAAACAGCAGCAGCACGCCCCAGCCAAACCAGCTTCCTGCCATAACCACAGGCAGCGTAAACATACCGGCACCCACAACGGTGCCACAGATAATCATAGCGCCCCACCAGACTGAGGGCTGGCGCGGCGTGAGTTGAGGTACTGACATTAAGACGACTCAGAAAATTAGCAAAGGCGGGATGATACACATCATGTACTAGTATGTAGAGTACAAAACGCAAAAACAGACTGGCAGGGTTGTAAGCAGATAATGACAGCAGCGCGCCTGCAGAGCAGGCGCGCAGTTCAGGCGGGGGTTACTGATAAAAAGCCGGACGGGGTGGCATCGTAATCTGAACAATATCGCCACTCTTCTGAGCCGCGACGCAGGCGTCTGCCGCTACCGCCGCCGCATAACCATCCCAGGCAGAAGGCCCGGTCAGCTCATCGGCAAGCACATTGTTGATAAACGCCTGCAGCTCCACATCGTATGCATCGATAAAGCGCTTTTTCCAGTCGGTCAGGATGGCCACAGAGAGCGCTGCGTTACTGCGCGTCTGCACCGCCACAGGTTCCGGCAGCCGGGCAATGCCGCTTTCTCCGACAACTTCACACTGAATGTCATAGCCATACTGGCAGTTAACAAAAATTTCGACGTCAATGCGCGTACCCTGCGCCGTTTCCAGCAGAACAATCTGCGGATCTTTCAGGTGTGAACTGGCGTGACGCGTTTTGCGTGGCCAGATCACCTGCGCGCTGACGTAATCATCATTCAGTAACCAGCGCAGCACATCCAGCTCATGGATCAGCGTATCGGTAATCGCCATATCCGTGGTGTAACTGTCACCCACCTCCGGATTGCGATGCGCGCAGTGCAGCATCAGCGGCGCGCCAATCTCACCGCTCTCCAGCACCTGCTTCAGCGCGCGATAGCCGCTGTCATAGGGTCGCATAAAGCCGACCTGTACGCGTTTTTTACCGCCGGCCATCTCCGCTTCAACGATGTTCATACAGCCCTGCGCCGTCACTGCCAGCGGCTTTTCACAAAATACCGCCTTGCCCGCTTTGATCGCCGCCAGCACAAACTCTTCATGAGTGGGGCCCCAGGAGGTCACCAGCACGGCCTGTACGTCAGGCGCATTAATCAGATCGTGCGCGCTGTCGTAGATCTCCGCCTGCAGCTGTAGCGCAGCTGCGACCTCTTCACACTGACGGCGGTCGATATCATTCAGCGCCACTACGCGCGCGTTCTGCAGCACCTGACTGCAGCGCCGGATATGTTCACGACCGATTGCACCGGTGCCAATTACGCCAATATTGAGTGTCATAGTCTGTTTCCTGAGCCGGTTGCGGTTAGCGGTTGAGATAGTCGATACTGCTGCGGATCTGCTGCTCAATCTCAGCAGCGCTCCAGCTCTCCATCACCGATGAGAAAGGCTCAAATGCATAGATCCCGCGATACCCCATCTCTTCAAGGCGGGCCACCTGCTGTTTTGTCTGCAGTCTGTCATCGGCGCTGAGCATAATACGCTCTTCATCCGTCAGCTCTGCCGCCGGCCGCGTATCGGTCACGCCGGACAGGTGAACCAGACCAATCTCATGCACGTTGACGTGCCCGGCAAAGTCCGCCTCGGCACCTTCATAAAGATGATGATGGAAGGTATCCAGCACAATTTTGAACGGCACCCCGGCCTGTTTGATCAGCTGCTGCGCCTGCGCGGCAGAACGCAGCGAACTCTGCGGAAAGCCCAGCGGCTCAACCAGCCCCTGAATGCCGTATTCTGCAAACAGCGGCGCCAGCGTTTGCAGCGCATCGATAGTCTGTGCGTCGCTGACCGGCGCACCATCGTTGAGCGGACAGAGCACCAGCGCTCTGGCACCGCTTTCAGCTGCGTCTTTCAGCAGGCCGCGGGTCTTTGCCAGAACCTCATCATTGAGCTGGTTAAATGGATAAACCGCATTGATTGTTTCGATAGTCAGATCGTGCTCGCGCGCCAGCGCGCTGACCTGCGCGCCACCGAGATTGTCGGTCACGCTGCCGCTTTTCATGTCGTTGCGGATTTCAACCTTGTGCAGCCCCAGCTTTGCCACCAGCGCAAAAAATTCACTGATGCTCAGAGCGGGAGCAATTTTGCGATTAATACAGAGGCGGTCGCTGCTTAGTTTACCGGTCATATTCAGTCCTGATGCGTACGGGTTGGAAGGCAACTGAAGGGATACTAAAACATCAGGCTGAGCGGCTCCGCTGCTTCTTTGAGTGATTTACATCAGCCCCGTATCGTGCTGACTAAGCGCATATCAGCAGTCCTGTTTTTTACCGCGCGGCAGCGATACCACCAGCAGACCCGCCACAATCAGTACTACGCCCGCCAGACTGCTCCAGCGAAAAGGCTCATGAAACCACGGCAGAACGACAGCAGCCAGCCAGACCAGTACGTAGCTCAGACTGAGTAGCGGATAGAGCTGACTGAGCGGCTGATAGCGCAGCGCGGCAAGCCAGCAGAGCATCGATAACCCGTAGGCTGCAAGGCCGGCGCAGAGCATCAGCACAGGGCGTGCGCCGCCCTGCAGCAGCGCACTGAACGCGGGAAACTCCATCATCGCGCTGCGCAGCATCAGCTGCGCCAGCGTCACCAGCGCGACGCTTACGAGCGCCAGCCCTGTACCTTTCATAGCTGACTCCCCATCAGCGCCACCCCCGCGACAATCAGCAGCGTGCCCAGCCACTGCTGCAGCGTACAGGCTTCGCGCCAGATCAGGCGTGCGGCTGCCGCCACCAGCACAAAGTTAAGGCTGAGCATCGGATAGGCCTGGCTGACCGGCACACTGCGCAATACCAGCAGCCAGAGCAGCATCGCCGCCCCCAGCAGCAGCAGGCTGAGCGCGACCCAGAGCGCCATGCGCCTGCCGCCTGACGCCATCAGCGCGGCCTGCTTCTGACAGAGCTGGGCTGCACAGCTGAGCAGGCTGACCAGAACAATCAGCAGCAGATTCATGGCGCGCGACGGTAGCTGTAATAAACCAGCCGTCCCTGCTGCCAGACATCATCCGGCACCGGCAGCATCGCATCCGGCGTTTTCTGCCCGGCATCCAGCATCAGTACCAGCGCGACACCACCCTCTCTGCGATGGACGCGCAGCCAGTCGGCAAACTCCGCTCCGGCAACGTAGCGCTTTCGGGCATCGGCATAGCTGAGACCATACTCCAGCTCGCCTTTGCTGCTGTAAAAAAAGATATCGCTGCGTTTGAGCTGCCAGGCGATCGCCGAGGCGACGCCGGGATTATCCGCCAGGATAAAGCGGCTCTGCGCAAGCCGCTCCTCTATGTGGCGAACAAAGTTCTGCGGTTGTTTGGCGTCCCGTATCCGGTCGGGAATAGCAAATCCCACCAGCAGCGCCAGCGCCAGCGGGCAGAGCGCTGCCAGCTGCCAGCGCCCGGTGCGCAGGCTGACACCTGCTGCCAGCGCCCAGCCGGTAAAAGCGAGCGCAGCCAGAGTCGCACGCAGCTTCTCGTCGCTGCTGTAGAGCGGCCGGTGAGCCAGCCCCCACGGTGCCAGTACGCTTATCACCGCCAGCGCGGTCAGCGCGCCAAACAGCAGGTTGATCCAGCCGTTAAACCGCAGCGCGGTGTTTAAGCGTGCGCTGTTTCCTGATGCATAACCTGCTATCAGCAGGCTCAGCGGAGCAAAACAGGGCAGGATATAGGTTGGCAGCTTGCCTTTTGCAATACTGAAAAACAGCAGCGGCAGCAGGACCCAGCTCAGTAAATAAAACACGCCTGCCTGCTGGCGACGCTGCTGCCAGCCGCTTATCAGCGTGCCGGGCAGCAGCCCCAGCCAGGGCAGCGTGCCCGCAACCAGCACCGGCAGGTAATACCAGAAAGGCGCTTTGTGCTGCGCGTTTTCTTCAGCAAAACGCTGAATATGCTCAACCCAGAAAAAGTAGTGCCAGAAATCTCCCGCCTGCTGCGCTATCGCCAGCGCCCACGGCAGGCTCAGCAGTACTGCGGTCAGCAGCGCCAGCGGCCCCCAGCGTAGCAGTTCCGTGAAGCGGCGCTGCCACACCATCCACGGCACAATCGCCAGCACCGGAACCGCGAGCGCCAGGAAGCCTTTGGTCATAAACCCCATGGCGCAGGACGCACCCAGCAGCAGATAGCCGGAGAAGCGCTGCCGGAATGTGCATGCCTGAGCCGCGTACCAGAAGCTGCACATCGCTCCCGTCAGCCACAGCAGCAGAACAGGGTCCAGCACCGCATAAGTGCCGACTCCGTAAACCAGCAGCGAGGTCAGAAAAACGGTGCTGGCCAGCAGGGCGACGTTGCGGCTGGCAAACATCCGGCATCCCAGCCAGAAAATCAGCAGGCCGCTGCATAGCGTGCTGAACAGCGCGCCGGCGCGGACGCCAAAATTAGTGTGTCCGAACAGCAGCTGGCCCAGATTATTTATCCAGTAGCCGGCGACAGGTTTTTCAAAATAGCGCAAATCAAAAAAGTGCGGCACAACCCAGTTGCCGCTGACAATCATCTCGCGGCTGATCTCTGCATAACGCAGCTCATCGGGCTGCCACAGATCGCGAAACGGAACCGGCAGCAGATAATAGAGCGCAAACAGCATCAGCAGCAGCGTAATTTTGGTGCCTGTACGCATCAGAACTCCCTGATTAGTTTTCTGCCTGATAGCCCAGCCACCCTTCCCGACCCGCAATCCGGCCGCGTATCACAGGCGCGCGCGGCAGAGTGGAGAGATCGGCAGGCAGAAGCTCGCTGAGCGGACAGAACTGAATACCGGCCTGCCGGGCGCGATCGAGCAGGTTGCTAAAGGCGTCGCGCGCGGCGATCCCCTCAACTTCGGCATGAATGGTGTAAACCGCGGTGCCCGCAGCGTGCTGCATGCGCTCAAGGATAAAATCGTTGAAGCGCGCAGCACTCACCTGTTGCCCCACCACTTCATCCCAGGTAGGCAGCGTGACCGGGATCTGTACTGTGCCTTCTGTACCGTCCGGTAGCAGCGGGATAAACGGGCCGCTGCCGCGGCAGTCGCTGTTGTACCGAAAATGGAAAGGTTCTTTTGCAGCAATAATCCGGCTGTCTGCCCGCCAGCCGGCAACGGCTGAACAAGTGACGGCGTCACCTGTCAGCGCTTCCAGCATCTGCCTGCCCCGCCCGATCTCCTGCGCCAGCCGCTGTTCTGACCAGACGCCCGCCCAGGTCTGCCAGGCGAAGTGATCCCAGGCGTGCAGGCCAACCTCATGATGATCGGCGGTGGCGCGGATAATGTCCGCCTGGCCGCGTCCGATGTGGCGTCCTGGCCAGGCGGTACCGGCCAGCAGAATATCCCAGCCATAGAGCGATGCCGCCCGCGAGCGCACCATTTTGTGAAAAAAGTGCGGCTTAAGCAGGCGCCAGATATGGCGCCCCATATTGTCCGGCCCGACGCTGAAAAAGAAGCTCGCCTGCAGCTGATGCAGGCTGAACTGTTCCAGCAGTGCCGGGACGCCCAGCCGGGTGCCGCGCCAGGTATCAACATCGACCCGCAGCCCCACTTTTTTCATGGCTTCTCCTGCAGTTCAACAGTGCGCAGAAAGAAATCAAGGGTGTTATCGATGGTGGTATCCATATCCACATCCGGTGCCCAGTTCAGCAGCCGGCGCGCATTTTTTATCGAGGGCTTGCGATGCTCCACATCCTGATACCCTTTGCCGTAGTAGCTGCTGCTTTCTACTTCGCGGAACCCGGCAAACGGCGGAAAACGGTCGCGCAGCGGATGGCGCTCAAAGCTTGCCAGCAGATGCTCCGCCAGCTCACGAATACTGGCTTCATTTTCAGGATTACCAATATTGATGATCTGCCCGTCACAGTTACCGTTGCGGTTTTCAATGATGCGAAACAGCGCCTCAATGCCGTCACGGATATCGGTAAAGCAGCGCTTCTGCGCCCCGCCATCCACCAGTTTGATGGGCGATCCCTCTACCAGATTGAGGATCAGCTGCGTAATGGCGCGCGAGCTGCCAATGCGTGCAGCATTGAGGTTATCCAGCCGGGGGCCCATCCAGTTAAAGGGGCGGAACAGCGTAAAGCGCAGGCCCTCTTTTTCACCATAGGCCCAGATCACCCGATCGAGCAGCTGTTTGGAAACCGAGTAGATCCAGCGCTGCTTGTTAATCGGACCGACCACCAGGTTAGAGCTATCCTCATCAAAATGCCGATCGGTACACATGCCGTACACTTCAGAGGTAGAAGGGAAGATGATGCGTTTTTTATATTTAACGCAGTCGCGAATGATTTTCAGGTTCTCTTCAAAATCGAGTTCAAATACGCGCAGCGGGTTACGGGTGTACTCAATCGGCGTAGCAATCGCCACCAGCGGCAGCACCACGTCACACTTCTTGATGTGATACTCAATCCATTCAGAATGAATGCTGATGTCGCCCTCAACAAAGTGGAAACGCGGCTCGTTCAGAAAACGGCTTATCGCATCAGAGCCGATATCCAGCCCGTAAACCTCAAAATTATCATCCTGCAGCAGGCGTTCAGTCAGATGATTGCCGATAAAGCCGTTCACCCCGAGGATCAGCACCCGCGTGCGGCGTTTAACAGCCGCCACCGGCTCAGAGTAAAGCAGCGCGCCGGGCACCAGCCCCAGGCTCTGCGCCAGCTGGCTGCCATTCATAAACACGCCGTTGTCACACTGGCCGGTGATAATTTCCAGTGCGCCCTGGCCGCAGGCGACCTGCAGCGGATCGACAGAGAGTATGGTCCCGGCTCTGGCATCCGGCGTGCCGGCGTGCACACGTCCTTTCCACACCATAAACTTCACCGTACCGGCAAAGGCAAAAGCACCGGGCCACGGCCAGGTTACCGCGCGCACCAGATTATTCACCTGCTGCGCACTCTGCTCCCACCGGATACGTCCATCTTCCGGCGTGCGGCGTCCGACCCGGGTTGCCAGCCGCTCATCCTGCGGCCGGGCTACAATCTCGCCGCGCTTCAGCGCTGGCAGCGTACCTTCCAGCAGCTGCGTAGCACAGGCGACCAGCTTACGGTGCAGCGTCAGCGCGTCATCCTGCTCATCGATCGCCACCCTTTCCTGCGTGACAATGTCACCGGCATCGGCCCGCTTAACCATGCGATGCAGCGTCACGCCGGTTTCCGTTTCGCCATTAACCAGCACCCAGTTAAGCGGTGCGCGTCCGCGATAGGCGGGCAGCAGCGAGCCGTGCAGATTAAACGCGCCGCGTGCCGCACATTCCAAAATAGCGTCGCTCAGCATGGCGCGGTAATAAAAGGAGAAAATATAGTCAGGCTGCAAGGCGCGGATGCGTTCAATCCATAACGGGTGATTGATCTCTTCAGGCGCATGCACCGGAATGCCGCGCTCAGCGGCGAGGCGCGCGACGGAATCAAAAAAATGGCTCTCTGCGCCGGTGTCGGTGTGCGTAAAGATCGCCGCAATCTCAAAACCCGCTTTCAGCAGCGCGTTGATTCCTGCGCAACCCATTTCCGCATAGGCAAAAACAACTGTTTTCATGGTTTGATTTCCTGAACCTGAGGAGTTTCCTGCTGCGGGTGGATCACCCGCTGAATGAAATAGCGCGGCCGCGCGCGTACATCGTTGTAGATACGCCCGATGTATTCGCCCAGCAGGCCCATCCCGATAAACTGCGCGCCGACAAAAATGAACAGCACTGCAAACAGCATAAACAGACCGTCGCCGGCCCAGCCGGCGCCAAAAAACAGGCGCAAGATCACCAGCACTATCGAAAAGGCAAAGCCCGCCAGCGCAATCAGGCTGCCAGCAATACTCAGCAGGCGCAGCGGCGTCGTGGTCAGACAGGTCACCAGGTCATACATCAGATTGATAAGCTTCATGACGCTGTATCTGGAATCGCCAAACTCGCGTTCAGCGTGTGCGACCGGCAGTTCGATAGTGCGGCGGGCAAAGGTATTGGCCAGTATGGGAATAAAGGTGCTGCGTTCATGGCAGTTCAGCATGGCGTCAACAATATGCCGGCGATAGGCGCGCAGCATGCAGCCATAGTCGCCCATCGCTTTGCCGGTCACGCGCTGGATCAGCTGATTGATGGCGCGTGAGGCGCGTTTACGAAACCAGCTATCCTGCCGGTTCTGGCGTACTGTGCCCACCACGTCGTAACCCTGCTGCGCAGCTTTGACCAGCGCCGGGATCTCTTCGGGCGGGTTCTGCAGATCGGCGTCCAGCGTAATAATCAGGTCGCCCGATACATGGGCGAAGCCCGCCATAATCGCAGAGTGCTGACCATAGTTTCGGTTAAGCAGTACGCCGACGACGTGACTTCCTGGCATATCAGCGGCATCAGCGATCATCTGCGCCGAGCGGTCGCTGCTGCCGTCATCCACCAGCAGGATCTCAAAGCTCAGACCCAGCGTGCTACAGGCTGCGCTGGTGCGGCGTACCAGCTCCGGCAAACTCTCCTCTTCGTTATAGACCGGGATAACCACAGAGATTTTCTGAAGCGGTTTTTCATCCAGCATGGCGGCCTCCTGCCAGCGTACGCAGCGCGCCGATCACCCGGCTGACATCCTCATCCTGCATATCAGGAAACAGCGGGAGCGAACAGATACGTTCGCTGTTCCATTCCGTGTCAGGCAGGGAAAGATGCGGATAACGCTCGCGATAATATTTGTGCGTGTGCGCCGCGCGGAAGTGAAGTCCGGTGCCGATCTCCTCCGCTTTCAGCGCCTCCATCAGCGCATCGCGGCTGATGCCGCAGGTAGCTTCATCCACGCGAATGATAAACAGATGCCAGGCGTGCTGATGCGGCCAGTCCGGCTGTTTCAGCGGCAGAAAAGGCGTATCCGCCAGCGCCTGCAGGTAGCGCTGCGCAATCTCCCGGCGGCGCCGGTTGATAGCCTCAAGCTTACCGAGCTGAACCAGCGCAATAGCGGCATTGATATCGGGCAAATTGTATTTAAAACCGGGTTCTATCACCTCTGCCTGCGGTTTGCGCCCGTGCGTATTGCGATCCCAGGCATCCACCCCCAGGCCGTGAAACTTCAGGCTGCGCACCCGGTCGGCCAGTTCAGCATCATCCGTTACAACAACGCCGCCCTCGGCACAGGTGATATTTTTGATGGCGTGCAGTGAAAAGATCGCCGTGCCGCGCTGTCCGACATGCTGGCCGTTATAGTGGCAGCCGGTAGCGTGCGCGGCGTCCTCAATCACCGGAATGGCGTAGCGCTCACCCAGCGCGCAGATTGACGCCAGATCAACCGGCGCACCGGCGTAATGCACCGGAATAATCGCCCGGGTGCGTGGTGTGATCGCCGTTTCAATCTGCGGTGCCGTCACCATCAGCGTATGACGGTCGACATCAACCATAACCGGCGTGGCTCCCAGCAGCGTGATGATATTGAGCGTAGAGACCCACGTTAGCGAAGGGGTGATCACTTCATCTCCGGGCTGAATGCCCAGCGCCAGCAGCGTAACGTGCAGGCCGGCAGTCGCTGAACTGACGGCAATGGCGTGCTGGTTTCCAGTCAATTCACAGAAAGCCTGCTCCAGCGCAGCATTTTTCGGGCCGGTGGTGATCCAGCCTGAAGCGAACACCGCACTGACGGCGGCCAGCTCTTCTTCGCCCAAAGCGGGACGCGAAAAGGGTAAGAAAGACATAAATCCACCTTATCAATTATGCTCTGACCACAATGCAGGAATAAACTCTGCACCTGTCACTCTGCGCAACTTCAACGCACTCTCAACGTGTTATAGTGAAAAACTGGTTAACATCACGCCCGTTCACTGGCTCAGCGCTGACATAGCCGATCGACTAAAACATTAGTGCACCTGCTATTTTTCCTGCGTAATCACCATAAGCAACAAAACTTAACGCAACATTAAATTTGCAGTGTTTACTCAGCCAACTTCTTCAGCGTTTAGGGTTGATTGATAATTGTGCAGAGCGCGGCATGACAAAAAGCAGGGCTGCCGTTGAGATTTTTACACGCTGATTTTTCTGGATGTGGCGCGCAATTTTTTCTGCAACTACCTGAAAATATTGATTTTAAATACCTCACTCGCCGGATATCAGGTAGGTTACTCGCAGATGAATTACGTCATGTGAGAAGGAGGAGAATATGATGCTGGTAATGGTGACGCTGCTGTCGCTGGCGACGGGCAGTTTTATTAACGTTGTGGTGTACCGGCTGCCACGACACATCGCCGGGGCGGCCACATTCACTTCCCTGCTGGCTCCCTCCTCCTGCTGCATACACTGTGAACGCGCCCTGCGCTGGTATGACATGATCCCGGTGCTGAGCTGGCTGCTGCTGCGCGGCCGGTGTCGCGATTGCTATGGCCCTATCAGCTGTCGTTATCCGGTTACTGAGGCCGCGACGTCGCTGATCGCCCTGCTGCTGATGCAGCTGCTGCCCGCGGACAGCCGCCTGATTGCCGCACTGCTGCTGGCATGGTCACTGCTGGCGCTTTCGCTTATCGATATGACGCATTTGCTGCTGCCGGATGCGATTACGCTGCCGCTGCTCTGGCTTGGCCTGCTACTGCATGCCGGTGATGCGATGCCCGGTACGCTTCGTGATGCCGTTACCGGCGCAGCGGCCGGGTATAGCGTGATTCGCTTTACCGGCTGGTGCTATCAGCTGCTGAGAAATCAGCCCGGCATCGGACTGGGGGATGCAAAATTAATGGCAGCGCTGGGTGCCTGGCTTGGCTGGACGTCGCTGCCGGCGCTGCTGCTTATCGCCTGCGGCAGCGCGCTGATTTTTGTGATCTTTATCAAACCCTGCTGTTTTCAGCGGCCAGACCGCCCTGTTCCGTTTGGTCCGTGGCTTTCACTGGCGGGTATAAGTCTCTTTATTCATTCAATAATTTAAAGCTGGCTATTTTAGCGGAGAAATAACAGCGGCCAGTTTCTGTCCAACGTTATGATTCGTATATGAAAAGAATAAACAATTCTACACAAAATTAATCATTGTGATGTGAGGCAAAAGGCTCTATATTGGCCGCGCTTTTTACATTACTGATACTTTTTTGTTCAATTAGTCAATCGGCCAGCCACTGCGAGCCCCGGTTGAAGGAGAGATATGATGACGGATAAAGTCCGTATTGATAATTTTGGTGCCAGCTCATTCAACGGAAACAACGACGCATTCTTAGCCCGTCAGGCTGAGTTTGAATCAAACGTCAGGAGTTACCCGCGCAAATTGCCTTTAGCTATCGCTAAAGCCAACGGCGTGTGGATTACGGATGTTGAGAATAAGCAATATCTTGACTGTCTGGCTGGCGCAGGGACGCTGGCACTTGGTCATAACCATCCTGATGTTCTGCAGAGCATCCAAAATGTCATTACCAGCGGCTTGCCGTTACATACTCTTGATCTGACCACACCGCTGAAAGATCAATTCTCTGAATCACTGCTTTCTCTGCTGCCTGGCCAGGGCAAAGAGTATTGCCTGCAGTTCACCGGCCCATCCGGTGCGGACGCCGTTGAAGCTGCGCTGAAGCTGGCGAAGAAAGTCACCGGCCGCAGCGGTATTATCAGCTTCTCAGGCGGCTATCACGGCATGACGCACGGCGCGCTCGCGGTGACCGGCAACCTGTCGCCAAAAGAAGCGGTTAACGGCATGATGCCGGAAGTGCAGTTTATGCCTTATCCGCACCAGTACCGCTGCCCGCTGGGTATCGGTGGCGACGCAGGCGTGAAAGCGCTGACCTACTACTTCGATAACCTGATCAATGACGTAGAAAGCGGCGTGCGCAAGCCGGCAGCCGTTATTCTGGAAGCGGTCCAGGGTGAAGGCGGCGTGAACCCGGCACCGGCAGAGTGGCTGCAGCGCATTCGCAAAGTCACGCAGGAGCACGGCATCCTGCTTATTCTGGATGAAGTTCAGGCAGGCTTTGCCCGCACCGGCAAATTCTTCGCCTTTGAACACGCCGGCATTGAGCCGGACATCATCGTGATGTCAAAAGCGGTTGGCGGTGGCCTGCCTCTCGCTGTGCTGGGCATTAAAAAGCAGTTTGATGCCTGGTCACCAGGACACCATACCGGTACTTTCCGCGGCAATCAGCTGGCGATGGCGACTGGTCTGGCTACCCTGAAAGTGCTGACCGAGCAGAATATTGCTGCCAAAGTTGCGGAACAGGGTGAATGGCTGAAAGCACAGCTGGCAGAGATGCAGCAGCGCTTCCCGGTTATCGGTCATATTCGCGGCATGGGCATGATGATCGGTATCGAAATCGTTAAGCCTGATGAGCCAGCCGATCACATGGGCAGCTTCCCGGCAGATGGCGAGCTTTCTGCGCTGCTGCAGAAGAAATGCTTCGAAGCGGGCCTGATTCTGGAGCGCGGCGGCCGTCACGGTTCTGTCCTGCGCCTGCTGCCGTCCCTGCTTATCACAAACGAAGAGCTGGCTGTATTCCTGGATAAATTTGAGCAGGCGCTGCTGGGCGCTGGCGTCAAACCTGTTTGACTGGAAAAGTAAATGAGTGAAGTGAACCCGATTCTGGCCGGCTCTGCGCAGAGCATTGAGGCGTATCAGCAGGCGATTGCCCAGAGCAGCGCCGCGGTTGTGCAGTGGCTGCAACAGCCTGAGATGTATCAGGGCAAAACGGTTGCCGAACTGCGCGAGCGAATTGCGCTTGACTTCAATCCTGACGGCCTGGGTAACCAGGCCGCGATTGAGCGCGCAATTGAGTATTTCCTGAAAGACAGCCTGTCAGTGCACCACCCGCAGTGTGTGGCGCATCTGCACTGCCCAAGCCTGGTGGTAAGCCAGGCCGCTGAAGTTCTGATCAACGCCACAAACCAGAGCATGGATTCCTGGGACCAGAGCCCATCAGCGACCATCATTGAGGTCAAACTCATTGAATGGCTGCGTGCTCAGGTGGGTTACGCTGCCGGCGACGCGGGCGTCTTTACCAGCGGCGGCACCCAGAGCAATCTGATGGGTCTGATGCTGGCGCGTGATGCCTTCTTTGCCCGCCAGGGACATTCGGTGCAGCAGGATGGCATCACCGGCGATCTGCGTAAGATGAAAGTGTTCTGCTCTGAAAATGCGCACTTCTCCGTACAAAAGAACATGGCGCTGCTCGGCCACGGCTATCAGTCAGTGGTTCAGGTGAAGTCGGATGACTTTGCGCGCATGGACGTCAACGATCTGCAGGCCAAACTGGCGCAGGCTGAAGCGAATGGCGAACAGGTACTGGCGATTGTTGCTACGGCGGGTACCACTGACGCAGGCGCTATCGATCCGCTGCGCGAAATTGCTGCCATTGCTGCTGAACGTAACATCTGGGTGCACGTGGATGCGGCATGGGGCGGCGCGCTGCTGCTGTCAGAGAAGTATCGCCACTATCTGGATGGCCTGGAAATGGTGGACTCCGTTACCCTGGACTTCCATAAGCAATATTTCCAGACCATCAGCTGCGGCGCATTTCTGCTGAAGGATGCGCGTCACTATGAACTGATGCGTTATCAGGCGGCTTACCTGAATTCTGAGTTTGATGAAGAGGCGGGCGTACCAAACCTGGTCTCTAAATCGCTGCAGACCACGCGTCGCTTCGATGCGCTGAAGCTGTGGATGGGTCTGGAAGCGCTGGGTCAGAAACAGTATGCGGCAATTATCGACCACGGCGTCACGCTGGCGCAGGAAGTGGCGCAGTATGTTGAAGCGACACCGCGCCTGGAGCTGGTGATGCAGCCGCAGCTGGCAAGCGTGCTGTTCCGCTATCGTCCGCAGCAGCTCACCGATATCGCGCAGATTGCCCTGTTTAATCAGCGCATCGGCGATGTGCTGCTGGAGTCGGGCCGCGCTAACGTAGGCGTGACCGAAAATCAGGGTGTGACCTGCCTGAAGCTGACGCTGCTGAATCCGACCGTGACGCTGGATGATATCAAGCTGCTGCTGGCTCTGGTGGAAAAAACCGCCGATCAGCTGCTGAGCGCCTGATTCTCCGGCTGACATCAGGCCGGCAACCTTCACGGGTTGCCGGCTTTTTTTATGCCAGATTTTCCGTGCCGCTGCCACGCGCGATCACGCCCGCCTCCAGCAGACAGCCTCTCAGCGCGCCAAACGCATCCTGACACTGACGCTCGTCAACGCAGGCATATCCCAGCAGTAAACCGCGTTTCTCCTGCGGATGCATATAATACTGCGACAGCGCACGCACCTTCACGCCGCGCCTGAGCGCCAGCGCAGCTATCGCCACGTCATCACACCCCTGCGGCAGCGGCAGTACCAGATGCAGACCCGCCTGATAGTTCACCGCAGGCATAAACGCCTCCCCAAGATAGCGGGAGATAAGCCCGGTCAGAAACTGCCGCCGCTGGCTGTAAAGCTTGCGCATGCGGCGGATATGCGCCATGTAATGCCCTTTCTGAATAAACTCTGCCAGCGCGCGCTGGATCAGCAGGTGACCGCCCCGGTATAGCTCCGCTGCCGCCAGCCGCAGCGGCTGTGCCAGCGCTTTTGGCACCACCAGATAGCCCAGCCGCAGCGCCGGATAGAGCGTTTTAGAGAACGTGCCCATATAGATAACCGGTGCATCCGCCTCAAAGCCCTGCAGCGACGGAAACGGCTGGCCGGAAAAACGAAATTCACTGTCGTAGTCATCTTCTACCAGCCAGCTTTTATGTTTTCGCGCAAAATCAAGCAGCTGCCTGCGACGCTCCAGGCTAAGATGTACGCCCAGCGGATACTGGTGTGACGGTGTCACAAATATCATTTTTGGCGGTTTACTGCGCGACGTCAGATCTGGAATGATGCCCTGCTCATCCACCGCTTTCGCCTGGATTTTAAGGCCGTTGATGCGCAGCAAATTACGCGTTCCCCAGTAGCCTGGCTCCTCGATCCAGACCGGATCCCCCGCGTCGCACAGCACGCGCGTCACCAGATCCACCGCCTGATGCACACCCTCGGTAATAATAATCTGGTCGGCGTCCGCCCGTACCGAACGCGCCACGCTGAGATACTCCGCCAGCGCCTGACGCAGCAGCGGACAGCCTCCGCTGCTGCTGTAGATCAGCCGCTCTATCTCCGGATCGCGGTTCAGCCGCGCCTGGATCTGACTGAACAGCTTATGCGGAAACTGACGCACATCGGGCGCGCCCGGAACAAATGCGCCCCACTGCCACGGTGAGGCGTTGGCGTGGCCGAGCAGGGTTGCCCCCCGTCGCGACAGCGCAGCAGGTTTTGTCAACGCGGCAGCAGGCTCAGGAACGCGCTGCGGGCTGTTCAGACACCCCTCAGGCAGCGTTTCAGCAATCCAGGTGCCGCTGCCGGTGCGCGCCGTGACGTATCCCTGCGCAATGAGATTTTCATAGACGTTCAGCACCGTATTACGCGATACCGCCAGCTCGCGTGCCAGATCGCGCGTGGCGGGCAGGCGCGAGGCGCGCGGGAAAATACCTTCAGCAATCGCCTGCTGCATGCAGATAAGCAGGCGCTGCTGCAGCGTGCCCTCTGCAACAAATTGCAGACGTTCCAGAACATGATCGGCATACAAACTCCGCAATTGGCTCCATCCTTTTTCGTTGAATTGGCTCTGGCAACCTGTGCCGCTGCAGGCATAAATAAGCGTGTTTGTCGTGATTTGTAAAGAAGCTTATCGCTAAGGAAAGGTTATGGAAGGTAAAAACAGCCAGCTGCAACAACGTAAAGATGACGCCCTGCCACGCGGCACCGGCAACCTGTGCCCGTGGTTTGTTGAGCAGGCGGAAAACGCCACGCTGCGCGACACTGAAGGTAATAGCTGGATCGACTTTGCCGGCGGTATTGCGGTTCTGAACACCGGCCATCGCCATCCGCGCGTCGTGCAGGCCATCAAAGATCAGTTAGAGAAGTTTACCCATACCGCTTTCCAGGTCACGCCTTATGAGAACTATGTTGCGCTGGCGGAACGCATTAACGATTTGGTTCCTATCGCCGGTAAAGTGAAAACCGCGTTTTTCAGCACCGGTGCTGAAGCGGTAGAGAATGCCGTTAAGGTTGCGCGCGCCGCCACGCGGCGTCACGGTATCATCACCTTTGGCAATGCGTTTCATGGCCGCACCTTTATGACCATGGCGATGACCGGCAAAGTGGCTCCCTATAAGCGCGACTTTGGCCCGATGCCCGCCTCCGTATTCCACGCCCGTTATCCAAACAGCGTCACCGGCATCACCACAGCAGATGCGCTGGCAAGTCTGGATGACCTCTTTACGCAGGATATCGCCCCGCAGGATGTGGCCGCGATCGTGCTGGAGCCGGTCCAGGGCGAAGGTGGCTTCCATATCGCCCCCCCTGAATTTATGACGCAGCTGCGCGCGCTGGCCGATCGGCACGGCATTCTGCTGATTGCTGATGAAGTACAAAGCGGATTTGGCCGCACCGGAAAAATCTTTGCCATGGAACACTATGGCGTGGAGCCGGACCTTATCACTATGGCAAAAAGCCTCGCCGGCGGTATGCCGCTCTCCGCCGTCAGCGGACGAGCAGAAATTATGGATGCGCCCGGTCCCGGCGGCCTGGGGGGAACCTATGCCGGTAACCCTCTCTCTATTGCGGCAGCGCACGCGGTGCTGGATGTCATCGCCGAAGAGCAGCTCTGCGAACGCTCCGTACAGCTTGGCGCTGCGCTGACCGAATTTCTGCAGGGAGTACGCGCCACGCAGCCTGCTATTACCGATATCCGCGCGCTGGGTTCCATGGTGGCCGTGGAGTTTGCTGATGCGCAGAGTGCACAGGCGCTGCAGCAGCAGGCGATGGCGCAGGGGCTGCTGCTGCTGACCTGCGGACCGCAGGGTAACGTCATCCGCTTCCTCTATCCGCTGACGATTCCGGACGCGCAGTTCCGTCAGGCGCTCGATATTCTCGGCGGTCTGCTCACTCCGCAGCGTTAAACCGCGCTGCACCTCAGGCCTGTCCGCTGCAGGCCTGACTTGTCCACCTTCACGCCAGGCGGCGCTGTACGTCGCCTGAGAGACGATTCGGAGAAAAAACTATGACTGCTCAGAATGCCGACGTACTGGCACCAGGCCTGAAGCCGCGCCACGTGAGGATGCTATCTATTGCCGGCGTTATCGGGGCCGGCCTGTTTGTCGGATCCGGTCACGCCATCGCCGAAGCGGGACCGGCGGTGCTGCTCGCCTATATTGCCGCCGGTACGCTGGTGGTGCTGATTATGCGCATGCTGGCTGAAATGGCCGTCGCCTCGCCTGATTCCGGCTCTTTTTCCACCTATGCTGATAAATCGCTGGGGCGCTGGGCCGGTTTTACCATCGGCTGGCTCTACTGGTGGTTCTGGGTGCTGGTGATCCCGCTTGAAGCTAACGCCGCAGGCACTATCCTGCACGGCTGGTTTCCGCAGGTAGACGTCTGGGAATATACCCTGGCGATTACGGCGTTTCTGACCATCAGTAATCTGTTCAGCGTGAAAAACTATGGCGAGTTTGAGTTCTGGTTTGCCCTGCTGAAGGTGGTGGCAATCGTCGGCTTCCTGGTCGCCGGTAGCCTGGCGGTATTTGGCCTGCTGCCCGGCAGCAATACGCAGGGGATCTCACATCTCTGGGATACCAAAGGCTTTATGCCAAACGGAATCAGCGCCGTACTGGCGGCTATTCTGACCACGATGTTCTCTTTCATGGGCACGGAGATTGTCACCATTGCCGCAGCGGAGTCGCGTGAACCGAAAAAGCAAATCACCCAGGCGACTAACTCCGTCATCTGGCGTATCGCGCTGTTTTATCTGCTGTCAATTTTCCTGGTAATTTCGCTGGTGCCGTGGAACAGTCCGGCGCTGATGAAGAACGGTTCTTATCAGACCGCTATGGAGATAATGAACATCCCGCACGCGCGTCTGATTGTCGATATTGTGGTACTGATTGCCGTCTGCAGCTGCCTGAACTCTGCGCTCTATACCGCCTCGCGTATGCTGTTTTCGCTGTCGCGCCGTCAGGATGCCCCCGCGGCCGCATCACGCACCACGCGCAGCGGTACGCCATGGGTTGCGGTATTGCTCTCAACCGCAGCGGCGTTTCTGGCGGTATTTGCCAACTACGTGGCACCCAGCGCCGTCTTTGAGTTCCTGCTGGCCAGCTCCGGAGCCATTGCGCTGCTGGTCTATCTGGTTATTGCAGCCTCTCACCTGGTGCTGCGTAAAAAGCGCGAGGCGCGTGGTGAGGTCCTGAGCTACCGCATGTGGCTCTTCCCGGGACTCACCTGGGCAACCATTGTGTTTATCATCGGCGTGTTGGGCTCCATGCTGTTTAATCAGCAGCATCGCCCGGAGATCATCGCAACCGCTATTCTGACGCTGCTGGTGCTGGCTGCCAGCCGGCTGGTACACCGCAAACGCGCGGCACGCCGCCACGCCAGAATGGTCGCCGTTCGTTCCTGAGTCACAGTGCCGGGCAGGGATGCCCGGTTTCAGTATACGTCGATGCTGATGGCTGACTCCGGCACATCAATTTTCACCACGCAGTGCGTCCAGACGGGCTGGCCCGGTGACAGTTCATGCTCAATGAAATAGTGCTGAAACGCTCTCAGCGCCTCCGTCAGGTCGCCTACGGCACGCGCATCAGGCTCAAACCAGTCAGGTTCGCCCTGCTCATCCAGATAGTTAAACTGATATTGTCCCCCCTCCTCATCAGCAAACAGTTCAGCCTGTACCGTCAGCTGACGTGCGTTCTCAGGCCCGCAGCTATAAATAATCTGTCCGATGCGGCGATAGAGATCTTCATATTGCATATTTTTATTCCCGCGCGTGGATGGCGACACTGCACCACCCGTTAAGGTTGACTTTCTGCCGCATGCCCTGACAATGGCAGCGCCAGTTTTAGCCGTTTATAAAGGGAGTTTACCATAGCCTGTTTATCGCGTTTTCATCTGACAGCGCTGCTGCGCACCGCTGCGCTGGCGCTGCTACTGGCAGGCTGTGCCGGTACCCCCCCGAAGTCGCTGGTGACGCCGCTGCCGCTGCCGCCCGCGGCAAAGCCGCCGGTAACGCCTGCTCCGGACGCCCGGCGCGTGCCGATGCGCGGCGTATGGCTCACCACCGTTTCGCGCCTCGACTGGCCGCCAGTGACATCGGTGACGGCTGCACCCGCTGAGCGTGTGCGTCTGCAGCAGGCGTCGCTTATCGCAAAACTGGACCAGTTAAAGCAGCTCGGGATCAACACAGTGTTTTTCCAGGTCAAGCCTGACGGTACCGCGCTCTGGTCCTCAAAGATCCTGCCGTGGTCCGATACCCTGACCGGCCATATCGGAGAGTATCCCGGCTACGATCCGCTGGCGTTTCTGCTGAAAGAAGCCCATCAGCGTGGCATAAAAGTGCACGCCTGGTTTAACCCCTATCGCGTCTCGACTAACGTCAAACCCGGCACCCTGCGCGAACTACAGCGTACGCTGGCGCAGCAGCCTGCCAGCGTCTATGTGCTGCATCCTGACTGGATCCGCACTGCCAGCGACCGGCTGGTACTGGACCCGGGTATTCCCGCCGCACGCGACTGGATCACCAGCATCGTGGCTGAAGTTGTTTCGCACTACGCCGTGGATGGCGTGCAGTTTGACGACTATTTCTACACGGAAACCGCGGCCTCTCTTCTGAATGACAGCGCGACTTTTCGGCAATATGGCGCCGGTTTTACCACTAAAGCTGACTGGCGGCGCAATAACACGCTACAGCTGATTGAACAGGTTTCCCGCACGATTAAAAAAGTGCGGCCCGGCGTGGCGTTTGGCGTCAGTCCGGCTGGCGTGTGGCGTAATCTCTCTCACGACCCGGCGGGTTCCGATACGCGCGGGGCAGCCGCCTACGACGAGGCCTACGCCGATACGCGCCTCTGGGTTCAGCGTGGTCTGCTGGATTATATCGCGCCGCAGCTTTACTGGCCGTTTGCCCGCGCAGCAGCGCGCTATGACGTGCTGACCCGCTGGTGGGCGGACGTGGTCCGTCCGACGCCGGTGCAGCTCTACATTGGCGTTGCGCTCTATAAAGTGGGCGTGGCGTCTAAAATGGAGCCCGACTGGACGCGTCAGAATGGGGTACCCGAACTGCAAAAGCAGATTGAGCTGAATGAGTCGCTGCCGGATGTGGATGGCACCATTCTCTTCCGGGAAGGGTATCTGTCGCAGCCGCAGACGCAGGAGGCCGTGCGCTATCTGCAGAACCGCTGGAAAAGCCGCGACTGACCCGCATCAATCCGCTATCATCAGCGCCCGTTAGCCCGATTAGGATGCGCTATGTCTGCTGATTTTGACGCGTTTATTGCACCGCCGTGCCATGAACAGATCGCGGTAGTCTGGCAGGATGAGCACCTGCTGGTGATAGGTAAGCCCGCCGGTCTGCTGAGCCTCTCCGGTAAGAATCCGCAAAATAACGATTCGGTGCATTACCGGCTGCTGCAGCGCTATCCCGGCTGTTCGCTGGTGCACCGGCTCGACTTTGGCACATCCGGCCTGATGATCATCGCCCGGAACAAAGCGATCAACGCTGCGCTCTCCGCGCAGTTCAGTACGCGCCGGGTGGGAAAAACCTATACCGCACTACTGTGCGGTCACCTGCCCGATGACGAAGGCGTGATAGATGCGCCGATAGCAAAGGATCCCGCGCACTTTCCGCTGATGTCGGTGTGCCCGGTGAAGGGTAAACCGGCGCGCTCGCGTTATCAGGTGACTGCACGCCTTTTCCCGCCTGAAGGGCCGCCGCTGACGCGGGTGATGCTGATGCCCGAAACCGGACGTACCCATCAGCTGCGTCTGCACTGCCAGCTGCTGGGTTACCCGATTCTGGGCTGCGACTTTTATGGTGGCCGGCAGTTGCCGGGAACAGAAAAGGCGCCGCGTCTGATGCTGCACGCCAGTGGGATCCGGTTTGTTCATCCGGTCAGCCAGCAGCCGCTGCATCTGCAGCTGCCGGCCCCGTTCTGAACGCCAGAGCGCTTACCACATCAGATCATCCGGCACTTTAAAATCAGCATATGGATCGTCCTCATCCTGCGCTTCCTGACTCAGCGCGCTGTTCAGCACAATCGCGCTGGCATCGCGCTGTGCAATTTTATCCGCCACGCTGGCCGGAATAATCGCGTAATCGCTTTTCTCCGTAACCAGCCGGGCAATCGCCAGACGCCCGTTGATAAGCTGCGTCTGCGTCGTTTTATCAACGGTAATTTTTTTAATCAGATTGTTGTCGGTGAAATTAAAATCGATATCACCCCGGCCAATGGTGATGCGGTTCATCTCAATGAGCTGCTTTACCTGCGCCTTATACTCTTTTTCCAGCACCGCCTGACGCTGCTGATCATTAAGCTGCTTATCACGCTCAAGCTGCGCTTTTTTATTCTCTTCAACGGCCTGTTTCGCTTCGCGCGCCTGCACGCGTGACTTTTTGGCCGTGCGCTGCACTTTTTCCATTTTTTTGCTGGAGACTAATCCGGCTTTGAGCATCTGCTCCTGAAGAGTAAGTTTGGTCATGTCCGATCCTGAATCTGTTGGCTAATCTGCCGGATTATACCTGTTATTCACCGGGCTGTACCGGCCAGCCGCATCCACGTGAGCGGATATCTGCAGCAGACGGCGCTCTCAGCGATCAGAAGGTGGCATTCATGCCTATATTCCATGTTATCTGCCGCCGATCGCTGTTGCCGCCGATCGCAGAAACGCCGGTAAACGCGCTGACGGCGTCAGTCAGCGGCACCGAGGCACCCGCTGCCGCCTCCAGCCAGCTATCATCGCCATTGCTAACCGTACGGGTAAAAGCCGTGCGCGTTGATTTTAGTCCACCGCGAACGCTGCTCTCAGCATCACCAAACTGACGGTTGTAGCTGATTTCCGCCCAGGGATTGACGGGCCACCGCGTGGTGTCGATACGCCAGCCGGCTGCGCCAGTCTGGGTATGCCGGGTCTGTTCGGAAAAACGCATTGCGGTACTGCTCTCTCCGTTTTCACGGTAGCCACCGGCGCGCGCGTAATCGAGAGCATAGCGCACAACCGGACCGGTAGAGAGATGTGCGGTCAGCGGGAAATCCCAGCCGCTCTGCACGCGAAAGCCCAGCAGTTTACCGCTGCTGTTTCCCTGTTCTGTACGGGTGGCCGGCCCGATTTGAACACGGCGCTCAATAGCGTCATAGCTGAGATCGCCGTAGTGCACGTCTGCGTTGATCCAGCCCTGCTCGAACAGCGTAAGCTGGCTGTAAAGCGCCACCAGATTGCCGCGCAGCTTGTATGAGTAACGATCGTCAGGATGCTGGCGCTGGTCGCTGCGTGACAGCACCAGACCCGCCTGCCAGCTATCGGTCAGCTGATATCCCATACCCAGCGTCAGGCTGGCCTGAGTGGCATCACCCGTAAGCAGATCGCTGCGGCGATAGTCAGCATGCTGCCCGGCGTAGCCACCAAACAGGCTAAACTCACCGGTACTCTGCGCCTGCTGACGCTGCTGCTGCAGATGTCCCTCCAGCGTATTTTGCATATCACGGGCCGCGCCTGCTGGCGCTGCGGTGAGCGATGAGACCAGCGCCGGTGCATCGAGAATCGAGCGGATATAATCGGCAATCATCGCATGTACCGCTGGCGAGGGGTGCAGCCGGTCAGCAAACAGAAAGCGCTGCGCCTCGCTGAAGCCTGGCGTGGCAGACGTACACTGGGCGGCGGATGTGCCTGGCGGGCAGGCCATACCGATGGTGTTGCTCAAACCATACCGCGCGGGGTCCGCGATCACTTCGCTGAGCAGGCCAGCGATATCAGCACGCACGATATTGCCTTTAAGCGCAGCCAGCCCCGCTTCCTCCTGCTGGTTAAATCCATCAGAGAGTGCCGTCACCTGCTCACTCAGCACCTGCCAGAGCGCGAACAGCTGCTGCGCCAGCGCATCGCGTACGGCAGGGATCGCAGAGACTTCTCCCGCCGCACGGCTGAATGCGGTCTGAATAGCCTGCTCGCGGGCAGCCTGACTCAGCACAGGCGTCGCGTTCAGCGACTGAAACGCCGCCTGCAGCGCTGAATCTGCCAGGGGGCCTGTCAGCTGCAGCACCGTCTCAATCATCAGCGGGGTTGTGCCAAGCTGCGGCACATTCGGCACGATTACCGTACCCGCACCTGCATCCAGCAGCGTTCGAACCTGTGCCGCCGCCGCGCTGGCGCTGGCTGCAACGGTTTGCGGCGCAGTCAGCGGATTTGCCAGCACCGCCGCCGCAATGTCATTGGCA
Source organism: Pantoea sp. RIT413 (assembly GCF_003057675.2). Taxonomy (NCBI): domain Bacteria; kingdom Pseudomonadati; phylum Pseudomonadota; class Gammaproteobacteria; order Enterobacterales; family Erwiniaceae; genus Pantoea; species Pantoea sp. RIT413. The sequence goes on along the minus strand of NZ_QBJB02000002.1, from coordinate 27,279 downwards.
CCTGCCCAGTAAATATAGAGACCATTGCGCTCCGCGCGGCCGTTGTTACGCTGCAGCCAGCGCGCCAGCTGATCCTGCGTATTAAACGCCGGGTTAAGCGCCGGAACGGTCACGGCGCCGCCCTGAGCGTAGTTATTTCCGCCCTGCGATGAAGGGCGCAGCGACAGGCCAGAGTCTGCTGCCAGAATTTCGTCATAGAGGGGATGCTGTGCACCATCATACGTAAAGCGACCGACATTGCCGCCATCGCTCAGGCTATCGCCAAATACAGTCAGGCTATCCCAGGCGTAAGCAGGCGCTGAGGCAACAAGAGTGGCAGCAATGGCGCCGGCAAGCGCCAGGGGCGTAAAACAGGAATGAGGCATATCAGACTCCTGAAATACCCGATCGCCACGCTGGCGACGAGACGGGCGGACTACGCGTGCGGCTTATCCGCAGGCGGCGTGGTATTGCAGGAAAGGTGTAGACATTCAGAGAGGCATTTACCAGATTGTGACCGGGGATTTGCGGTATCCGTCAGAATAATCGGGTTCAGGGCGGTATAAAGCAGGGCCCGCCAGCAGGCGTGCTGACGGGCAAAACGGATTACATGCGGGCTTCGAGCGGCACCGGCACCTTCTTCGCTTTTGGCTTCAGGCCAAACATGAAAGAGGCAATGCGTGAACGTTTGATGAACCAGTAGCAGACGGCGCTCAGGCCGATACCGATAGCACAGTCAATCAGCACATACAGAACGGCATAGTTGGCAGGCAGCCAGTCATCAATAAGCCAGGAGAACGCAATCACCACCGGATAGTGCAGCAGATAGATGATCAGTGCTGAATCCACGATAGCGGTCAGTATGCGATTCTCTTTAACCTGGATTTTTTCAAAGGTGAACACCATCCAGTAAGAGAGCATGGCGGACAGCACGCTGCCCATCATTACCGGCACGTACTTCACCACGCCGCCGATATGATTATGCGCAACGTAGTAGCAGCCCGCCCAGACGACAGCCACCAGCGCGGCAATCAGCCAGTTATTCATCAGCTTACTGCTTGCGTAATGCGCAATCTTCTCGCGATTGATATAGAGCGCATAACCCGCCGTATAGTAGACCAGGAAGCGCGCCGTAATCGGGATTAGCTCGATAAATTCGCCACGCCCTTTTACCAGGAATTTCAGCACAAAACAGGCGTTACCCAGCACAACTAATAGCGCGATAAGCGCAGGCAGTGAGAGTTTGCCCAGCTGGCGCGCGCTCCACTGATAAAAACTGCCGGGTATGGCCAGTGACATAATGCTCAGCGACACCAGAAACCACAGGTGATGCATCATGGTGTAGCTGTTCAGCCAGCCTTCCGCCGAGTAGGGGCGGTCATTTATCTGTCCAGAGATAAAATACATCAGTGGCGGAATAAACAGATAGGCTGAAATAAGCGGAATAAATACGCGCTTGCGACGGTTCTCGGTAAAAAACTGCTGTCCTTTACGGAGAATAATGAGGGCGGAAAACATCCCTGATAAAAAGAAAAAGACTTCCATCCTGAAGGTATGAAACATGCTCAACAGCGCAGTAAATATCTCAGCGGGATCGCGCTGCGCCGTATAATACCAGGGATTCTCGCCGGGCAAACTTCTTGAGGCATGTAACAAGACACCTTCCAGAATTAGCCCGGCACGCAGCAGATCCAGACCGATATTTCGGCTGGACAAAAAGGATTGTGTTTTCACATCGCATACCTTGATGGGGATAGTGAGCGGAATATAGGGGAATCGTGGACGGGGTAATACCAGAAAATTCTGTATACATTCCTGTGACTAACGATTCGGAATTTCGCTATTGTGTAAAAATTGTAACTTTTTTACGGACCTGTTCAGTAAAGCAGCGTTATCTGTTTGAAAGTGTTAGAGAGTTAATGCTTTGAACCGGGTTAATGCCGCGCTGGCAGGCGGCCTTACTGACAAAGAAGCCCGGCTCCGCTAGCCTGAGCGCTTTTCCTACATCCTGACCTGACAGGTGAAAATCATAAAAATGGTTAGCGTGGTCATCCTGAGACTCCAGAGCAGTCCCCTGTCCCCCTCCTGAAATCAGGTCCAGAATATTTTATAGTCACTATGCACATCATGCTGATTAAACAAATAATTTCACAGCGTTATTACCAGAGTTTAAGAATTAACCTGATTTTGATTTTTCACTGATGCTTTAAGATTGTATGACCTGCGTCACAGCTGTTATGGTTACATTTTACGTTTTAATTATTCGATCCATTAAATATTATTGAGCCTCACCAGGCGGGAAATTTGCTATGCCTTATTCACTGATTCGTTTTGCTTCATTATTGGTTACCGGATTTATCCTGCAAAATACCGCATGGGCAACGACGCCTGATACCAGTAATAACTTTATTATTGAAGCTTACGGTGGTTCAAGTACGCTGGGCGCAATGGCAGTCAGAGAGAATGGCAAACAACATAACATCAACATCAAAGACAATGAGATTGCCCTGATAAATAAGTGGCTTGGCGAAAAGTATGGCCCGGGCATCCGCGTGGTAAATAAGGGCGCAGCCTCTGCACAGGCAATGGATTTACTGCACCCGAAATACTTCTATAAAAAGAATAAAAGCTGGCGTGAAGAGATGCAGCGCTCGCCCGCTAAAATAATCCTGCTGAACTTCGCAACCAACGATGCGCGACACTTTCATTTCAAAGATACCGAAGCGAAATATATCGTCAGCCCGGATCAGTATACTAAAGTGATGACGGAGCTGATCGCGATTGCCCGCGAAGAGGGTAAACAGGTGGTATTGCAGGAGCCGCACCCGATTTGTGGCGGGGCAAAAAAGTGGAACGTTGCGCCTTATGTCACGAAGCTGGACGCACTGGCGCGCGCCGAGTCGCTGCCGCTGGCACGCCAGTATCAGCGTATTCTGCAAATGAAAGAGTGGCAGTCGCTGATGTCACCTGACTGTATTCATCCCTCTGAACAGCTCTATCGTATGAAAGCTGAGGAGACCTACTCCGTTCTGACCGCACATTTCAACAGTGAGCTTGCGGCGGCCGGTAAGTCAGGCAATGAGGCGCAACAGGTCGCCCGGCGCTGAGTTTCAGGCAGCAATGACGCAGAAAGGGCATTTTTTTCACTCTGCTTTCGGCTATTGTAGCGCTACCGCTTCGTACCGAATGGAATGGAATAATGAGCACAAAATATGCCCCCGCGCAGATTCTGCTTCACTGGCTGACATTTATTTTGATTGTTCTCGCTTATTGCACGATGGAGTTTCGCGGCCTGGCTCCGCGCGGCTCCTGGCAGCGTCTCTTTATGGTGGTGACGCACTTCTCTGCTGGCAGCTGCGTGCTGCTGCTGATGCTGTCGCGTCTGGTGATGCGGTTTCGCCATCGCACGCCGGCTATTGTGCCGAAGCCCGCCCACTGGCAGACCGGCCTGGCACACCTTACTCATCTGGCAATCTACCTGCTGTTTATTACCCTGCCGGTGCTGGGCATTCTCTCCCGATTCTGGCTTGGCCGCGACTGGTGGCTATTTGGTATTTCGATGCCGGTCAGCGCCGCGCCCGATCCCGACCTGGCCGATACGCTGATTGAGTGGCATGAAACGCTGGTACCGCTGGGTTACTGGTTAATCGGCCTGCACGCGCTGGCGGCGCTGGCGCATCATTATCTGTTTAAGGACAATACGCTGCTGCGCATGATGCCTTCGCGCAAGCCGCGCTAACGGCAGCCCGACACGCGGCCGGGCTGCGTCAGTCAGCTTAATGTGAAACGTGCGGCGGTGTGAGCGAGCTGCGCCGCCTGATCTTCCAGTGAGCTTGCTGCTGCCGACATCTGCTGAACCAGCGCCGCATTCTGCTGCGTAGCGCTATCCATCTCATTCACTGCAATGGTCACCTGGCTTATGCCGCGCGCCTGTTCATCAGATGCGATAACAATTTCATCGATAATATTGCGCACGGAGTTTACCGCCTGTGTCATTTCAGTCATGGTTTTACCGGCACGCTGAACCAGCCCGACGCCGCTGCTGACGCGCTCCCCGGACTCCTCGATCAGCGCAGCAATCTCTTTCACCGCGCTGGCGCTGCGCTGCGCCAGATTACGAACCTCAGAGGCCACGACGGCAAAGCCTCGCCCCTGCTCGCCGGCACGTGCAGCTTCCACCGCCGCGTTGAGCGCCAGAATATTCGTCTGAAATGCGATGCTGTTGATAATGGCAGTAATGTCGCCGATCTTTTTCGCGCTGTTATCTATCTGCGCCATCGTCTGCACCACTTCACCCACCAGTGTTTCGCCGCGGCTGGCAATATGCGTGGCATTTTCTGTCAGCGTGGTTGCCTGATGCGCATTTGCCGCGTTGTGTTTCACCGTAGCGGTAATCTGCTCCATACTGGCCGCGGTCTGCTCCAGCGCAGCCGCCTGCTCTTCGGTTCGCGATGCAAGATCGAGGTTGCCGCTGGCGATTTCGCCCGCGCCTTGCCGCACTGATGCGCTGGCGTCCTGAATCTGGCTTGCCATATCGCGCAGCTGCGTCTGCATTGTATGCAGCGCGTAAAACAGGCTGCTGCGATCCTGTGACACCAGCGGAATCGCGTTATCAAGTCTGCCGCCGGCCACCGCCAGCGCAATAGCCGTGGCTTCGGCCGGCTCGCCGCCAATCGGCTTAAGCACTTTCCGGCTGAACACCCATCCCAGCAGCACACTCACGGCAACGATGCTGATGAGCATCAGTATCAGCGCGTGCATCAGCTGGCGGTGCGCCGCCGCCATCACTTTGCTCACCGGTGCAACGACACCCAGATACCAGTGCTGGTCGCTGCTGCCGATAGTCACTGGCTGCCATGTTATCAGCGCCGCTTCCCCCAGTATGGCGTCATGCTGTTCAGTAACGGCACGGCTGAACCCATGCGTTTCTCCCTGCCAGGGTTTCGCGGTTTGCGTCTGGTCCGGATAGGAAACCACCCGGCCACCGCTGGAGAGCAGCATCGCATAGCCACTGCCTTCCCAGGGCCTGATCTTGTTGATGCGCGCCTGCAGCGCCGCCAGTGAGATATCAGAGGTCACTACGCCCCAGAGCTTGCCCTGACTGATAATGGGAGCGGCGACGGAAGTGAGTAACACAGGCACCCCGTTATAGGCGTAGCTGTAGGGTTCAATCAGCGTATCCTTACGACTTTTTTGTGGCAGCAGATAGTAATCTCCCTGCCCTGGCGTCAGCATCGAGGCCAGTGGATGCAGCCTGAAGCTGCCGCTGCTGTTGCGATCGACAAAGTAGGCGTAGCGTCCCTGAGGTGCAGCACCAGGCTGGCTGGCAAACTCCGCATCGCGGCCATCAAACGCATTTTGTTCAAATATCACAGAGATGGAGAGGTAATCGGGGTTGTCACGCAGAGTGGAGATAAGAAGCTGGTCCGCCACCTTCCGATCGCTGATCCCTGCCGCCGGCAGCGCAATCAGGCTATGTCCCAGATTATGCGCCACATCGCGCGCATAACTCAGCTCCTGCTGAATCTGCAATGCCTGACTCTGCGCAATCTGCTGCAGATAGTTTTCCGCCAGCGACTTCTGTTCTCTGCTGGATTGCCAGCTGAGCACGCCGATGGTGATAGCAAAACCAAGGGTAATTGTGACCGCGCCCGTCAGCAGCATCTGAGTACGGGTACGCATTTTTCGCGTTATAACTGCTTTTGTGGCCATGATGGCGCTCCTGGGGTTGGCAAATCAGAGCAATAATTGCGCCACATCCTGGGCCACCAGCGATCCTTTATCACTCTATCGGCTCAACCGTGCTGAACTTGATGGCATCCGCACCCGGATTAAAAAATAATCAATATCGATGCCCGTAGGGGTCGCATTTATGCGACCCTGGCGTATTAATGCGACCCTGGCGTATTAATGCGACCCTGAGGTTAGGTGCGGAACGTGACCAGGGCGGCATTAATGCCGCCCCTACAGACGCCCCTACGGACGCCCCTACAGACGCCCCCGTAGGGGTCGCATTTATGCGACCCTGGCATATAAATGCCGCCCCTGGGGATTAATTAGGTATTTCACTGGCGGGTTGATCTGGCGCAAGAACTTTGTGCGCAACTGCTGTCAACGTATCTCCTGCAGGCTTTCCGCCCTTACGATTACAGGAGCATACAATGACAGGTAAAATGGGTTTAACCGGTTTTTTACTGGTGTGGCTGGTTTATGTTGTCTGGATGGTGAGCTACTACTCGGGAACCTTTTCACTCTTTTCACACTGATAAAATGGCCCGCATGCCGGGCTTTTTCAGGCTTAATCAGAAAGTAGCAAAGGTGAGTAAGGCGACAGCAAAACGCCGTCAGGAAGACGGCGCCGGGGTGCATCACAACGATCAGGCCGCTTTAACCGCGCGCACCTTTTTTTCAGGGGCAGAATCACTCTCTTTCACTTCAGATTTAGCATCTTTGTCTGCCGCCGCATCAGGCAGTTTGCTGGTGCGCAGAATATGCTGTACCGCGTCTTTCTGCTCTGCCAGCAGCATGCCCCAGGTTTCCGCTTCCGCATCCGCCAGCTCTGGCTTGATCTGCTGCAGCCAGTCGGTAAAGGCATCTGCCATATCGAGCATCTTATCCCAGGCATCGGCATCTTTTTTACTGGCAAACGTCATCTTCTCTTCACCTTTTCTGACTACAACATATTTGGTTTCGACTGCCATGATGCACCTCATTAACTGTATTTATATACAGTATATTCTGTTATGCAGCGATGAGCAAGTCTGCCCGCGTTTCAGGCAAGCAATTCCTCCAGAAAGGTGGCCAGCGCTTTTCGTGGGTCATCCTCTTCCGAGACAATCATCTCAATTCCCCACTGCCCCAGTACCTCTTTAGCCACCGGATTATTGCGATTGGTAAAAAGATACGATTTAGGCCGGGCCGTTGCGAGTCCGGTTCGTCCCCACATTTTAGTCAGCCGGTAGAACAGCAGGCGGATGTTGAAATCGCTGATGCTGTAGCCAACAAACAGCACCGAGTTACCCATCACGTCGTGCGTCAGTTTGATATCGAGTGGGGAATCAAAATAGAGACGTTCAAAATAGCTGCTCTCATCCAGCACAATCGAGGTATCGTCATCGAAATCGCCGTGAAGTTTAATGATGTGGCGCTTATCTTCAGTGAGTGAGACGAGATCGGCGGCGTTAGCCACTTTGCTATAGGGGACGTTGTGCGCCTCGTGAGCCATCTCCAGCCAGCGATCGTAATTGGTGGTGTAGATGCGCGAAAAATTACCCTGGGTGATCATGGTATGGATTTCGGAGCTGCGCACATCGATATCGGGCCGGTGCCACTCGCGATCCATCCAGCTGCGCAGCGGCCCCAGTGAGCCTTTGCGCTGCTTGTAATACTCCGCCAGCGACAGGTGTGTCCCGTAGGTGTTGAATATTTTCGGATCGTAGCCCAGCTCTTTTGCCAGATGGGCAATCAGTTCGTGCCACTCCGGCAGGCCAAGATTGCGGGAGATGCCGGCACCGGCAAACAGGATCAGTTTGCCGGCATCGTAGGCGCGTTTGAGTTCAGGCTTCATACATAACCCCGCGCGGTTTTGAGAAAGGCGGCAAAGCGATCCAGCGCCAGGCGCCGATTGGAGATCTCATTCTTTAAATCGCCCATTTCAGCAAAGGTCTGCGTATACCCTTCCGGGATAAACACGCAGTCCCACTGAAACTCCTGCGGCCCGGCCGGCTCTGGCGCAATGCGACCGCGCAGCTGTCCTTCAAACTGATACATCTTGCGACCATCGCAATACCCCAGCACGGTTTTTGCCGTCACGCAGGGCGTATCAAGGCCGCGTACCAGTTTGGTAAAGCGATCGGCATTGAGCCGGCTCCAGAAGATGCGCGTCAGTCCGGCTGGCAGACCGTTAAGCCCGTCCAGAAACAGGCCGGTATGCTCGACAAACAGCGGCCGCCCGATAATGGAAAACGCTTTGGTGAGCTTATCGCGTACCAGTTCAACCTCATTTTCCGTCTGGATCTCCTCAATCCGCCGCGCGATAGGCACCACTTCCACTCCTACCGGTTCAAGGATGGTACGCACTTCAGAGAGTTTGAGCTCGTTAGCCGATAAGAAACGAATTTTCATTGCAACCAGTAATGTTAAGTAGGGTTAAACTGCATTAGTGAGGTGATCCGGCTGTTTTCCGCCTGTTGTTATATTTAGCACATCCGCCTGTGCCGGGAGTGATTCTACTCTGTGACCGGCAGAAGGAACAACCGCGCGCGCAATTTAGCGCAGGCAGATTGCGGTTCGCTTCCGTGAAAAGTTGCGCGATAACCCCCCGCCACGCATAAATATCATCTCTAATGTCAAATCTCCGGAGCAGATCAACGCGCAGAAAAAGCGCTGTGACAGCCGTCTCGCTTAGCACTAAGATAGCGCTCCTGAATACAATAAAACTAATCAATTACAGAGCAGAGTGATGATAGCGTTTTTGACTGCGGGCTATTCGCGTGTACGTAATTTGCCCTTTAGCCTGAAGGGAGAGAGCGCAGAAAAGAAGCTGCGCTTTACGCTGCTGATTGCGGGTGTGGCCAGCACTACCTCAGGCATTTATATGGCGCTGCTTAACGCCCATAGCCGTTCGCCAGCAATACCGTCGCTCTACTATCTGGGCGTGGCGCTGGGCCTCTATATCTGCGCCGTTGCCTTTCACGGCAAACTGCAGCGGCATCTGGCGATCGTCACGCATGCGCTGCTGTTTATCATTACAGCTCTGCTGCTGCTGGACAATGACCATCCTGCCGTTAAACCTTCTGCGTGTAATTATCTGATCGCGCTGACCATCGGCTCGGCACTCGTCCTGCGGCAGCAGCCGCGCTATCTCAGCAAAATATTTCCGCTAATCTGCCTCGCCTGTTACCTCATTTTTACCCTGACCGGCCTGACCTGGCAGCAGGGATCGTTTCATTTTGCGCTGCCGGCGGAAGCCAGTTTCTACATTGTTAACTGTATCGTGCCCGTAGTTTCTCTGCTGCTGACCGCGCTGACCTTTCGCGGCGATTACTCTGAAACTGACCTGATAAAGCGCGAACTCTCTGCCGCTGTCAGCCAGGATCAGCTCGAACTCTATTTTCAGCCGCAAGTGGATACCGGTAAACATCTGATCGGATTTGAAGCTCTGCTGCGCTGGAAACATCCGGTTAAAGGATTTATTTCACCGGACGTTTTTATCCCGGTAGCGGAAAAGAGTGGCCTGATGATTGAGATTGGCCGATGGGTTATGGAGCGCACGCTGCAGCATATGGCTGCCTGGGAGAGTCTCCGGCACGGCGACAGCCTGGTGTTTTCTGTCAATATCAGTCCTCTGCAGCTAATGCATCGTGACTTTACCGCTGAAACTCTGCTGCTGCTCTCGCGTTACAGGATCCAGCCACAGCGGCTTAAATTTGAGATCACCGAAAGCACCTTTATCTACGATCAGCAGCATATCAGCTCTGTTATCGCGCACTTCAGCCAGCTTGGCGTAAAATGGGCGATCGATGATTTTGGCGTCGGTTACTCTTCGCTGAAATCGCTCAGCGATTTTTCGATTGATGATATTAAAATTGACAAGTCGCTGATTATGCACATTTTTGAAAATGAATCTGCCGCTATTGTGGTGCATAAAACCATTGAGCTGACGCGCGAAATGGGGCTGAACGTGCTGGCTGAAGGCGTTGAAAGTGAAGAGATGTTTCACTACCTGCGCAGTCGCGGATGCCAGTTCTTCCAGGGCTATTACTTTGCCCGGCCTCTGCCAGCGGCAGAGGTGATAAGCTGGGTGAAAAAATATCAGGGTGAAAAACGGGGCCGCAGTGCGACCCGTCTTTACTGATAAACGATGCCCGGCGGATTGATCTGCGACTGCGCTACCGCCTCATCCTGCTCTCCCCAGCGCGTCAGTACCTGCTGATACTGTCCGCTGGCGATGGCATGATTAACCGCCTGCTGCAGCGCCGGGGCCAGCCCGTTACCCTTTTTGGTTGTGACGGCCACCCATGCCCGATACGGGCCGTGACCAACAACCTCCGTTTGCCCGCGCGACGCCGCTTTCCACGCCGCCACCGCCTGCGGGCCAAAGGTGGCATCGGCGCGTCCGGACAACAGCGCGAGCGTGGCAGAAGCGTCATCATTAAGATAGACAGGCTGCACCGGCGCTAATCCCTCCTGGCGGTTTTTCGCATCCCAGCCCAGCAGGATCTTCTCCTGATTAGTACCGGACCCGACAATGATGCGCCTGCCCGCGACATCCTGACGTCCGGTAATCGCAGAGATGGGACTCCCTTTCCGTACGGCAAAGGCGTGGTTGTCAGCCCGATAGGTGGCAAAGTCAAATTTGCGTTTACGCTCCTCGGTCACGGCGATATTAAACATGGCGACATCATAGCGTCCGGCGCTGATGCCGAGCGGCCACTCCTCCCACGAGGCGGGCACCAGCTTTAGCGTAAGGCCCAGACTTTCAGCCAGAAGTCGCGCCATATCGGGATCGCTGCCAATCAGCGTTTTGTTATCTGACGCCCATAACCCGATGGGCGGTGAGTTAGTGGCGCTGGTTGCGACCGTCAGAAAGCCGGGGTGAACAAACGCATAGTTCGCCGGAATTCTGGCTATCGCCTGCGGATCGGCGGCGATATGAATCGCCGTTTCATTATTAGCCGCATCCAGCGCCGCGCCCTGCGCGGCTGAAAACAGCAGGCCGGATGCCACCAGCGTCAGGATGAACCGCTTCATCACAGCACCCGGGCCAGAAAACGTCGGGTGCGCTCGTGGCGTGGCTGATTCAGCACCTGCACGCTGCTGCCCTGCTCAACCACGCGGCCGTCAACCATAAACACCACGTTGTCTGCCACTTCACGCGCAAAGCCAATCTCATGCGTCACAATCACCAGCGTGGTGCCGGAGCGCGCCAGCTTTTTAATAACGTCCAGAACCTCACCCACCAGCTCCGGATCCAGTGCCGACGTCGGCTCATCAAACAGCATTACGCGCGGATTGAGCATCAGCGCACGCGCAATCGCGATACGCTGCTGCTGACCACCCGAAAGATGGCGCGGCCAGGCGTCAGCTTTATGCCGCAGTCCCACCGTGTCCAGCAGCTCACCGGCGCGTTCAATCGCCGCACGTCGCGTAAGCTGACGATGTGCGATCGGCGCTTCAATCAGGTTTTCCAGCACGGTCAGGTGCGGAAAAAGATTGAAGTTCTGAAAAACGTAGCCGACGTTGACCCGCTGACGCAGTATCGCCCGCTCTTTAAGCTCATAGAGTTTATCGCCGCGGCGCTGATAACCGATATAGTCATCATCAATCTGAATAAAGCCCTCATCGACCCGCTCCAGGTGATTGATGGTGCGCAGCAGCGTTGACTTACCCGAACCGGAAGGCCCGAGAATAACCGTTACGGATCCCGGCGCCAGCGACAGCGAGACCGCGTCCAGCGCTTTGTGTTTACCAAACGACTTGCTGACGCCGGTGATGGTAACCGCCCCGGCAGCATAGGACGGGCGATAATCAATGGCTTCGGACATGAGAGCGCTCCTCAATAACAGCAGGGGTTGAATAACGATTACGCCACTGCCGCCAGCGCGATGGCTGCGGCTCGCGGGTTACGCTGCGCGCCAGTGAGCGTTCAACGCTGTGCTGCAACAGCGACAGCACCGTTGTGATAATCAGATACCAGGCGGCGCCCACCATCAGCAGCGGGATCACCTGCTGAGTGCGGTTGTAGATCATCTGAATGGTGTAAAACAGCTCTGGCATCGCCAGCACGTAAACCATCGATGTCCCTTTGGCCAGGCTGATGATTTCATTGAAGGTGGTTGGAATGATCGCGCGCAGTGCCTGCGGCAGGATGATGCGGAAGGTCCGGCGCGAAGAAGAGAGTCCCAGCGCTGACGCCGCCTCAAACTGCCCCTGGTCCACGCCGAGGAACCCGCCGCGGATAATCTCTGCGCTATAGGCGCTCTGCACCAGCGTCAGGCCGATCACCGCGGCCGGAAACTGGCCCAGCACATTAATGGTCTGGAAGTGACCCCACGACCAGGGCGTAAACGGGATCCCCAGCGATAACGTGTCATAGAGGTAGGAGAAGTTATAGAGAATGATCAGTACCACAATCAGCGGCAGCGAGCGGAACAGCCAGATATAGCCAAACGCCAGCGTGCTCAGCAGCCACGAGGAGGAGAGCCGGGCCAGCGCCAGCAGACCGCCGAAAATCAGACTCAGTACGGTGCCTGCCAGCGTCAGCAGCAGCGTCTGACCCAGGCCATTCAGGATCACCGGGTCAAAAAACCAGCGCGCAAATACCCCCCACTCCCAGCGCGGATTGAACGCGATGGAATCCACCACCGCTGCCAGAATAAACAGCGCCGCCACGGCGCCCAGGCTGCGCGCCGGATAGCGTGCCGGCACCACGGTCAGTTTTTGCGTCTCACTCATTTTCGGCTCCTCAGCTCGCCTGTGCCGCAGCGTGGACATCAATTATCTTCAGAAAGCGCAGGCGGCCGTCGTGCGGCGGCCGGCCGTAGATCTCCATATCTTCCAGCAGGGCAAACTGCGGCTGATAGCCGTGGCCGATATAGAGGCGCACCGCCTCCGGCTGACGAAAGCCGGTGGTCAGCCAGACACGCTGATAGCCGGCGCGCAGCGCACGACGCTCCAGCTCCTGCAGGATCAGTAGTGCCAGGCCCTGACGGCGCAGATCGGAGCGCGTCCAGATGCGTTTCAGTTCCGCCGTCTGTGCGTCATAGCGCTTGTAGGCGCCCATGGCGATAATTTCGCCATCCCGCTCCAGTATAATAAACAGGCCTCCCTGCGCAGGCAGAAACCACTCATCCTGCTCCACCTCATTCTGGCTGCTGAAATAGTCGCCATAGCGGGCAGCATATTCACCAAACAGGCCGGTAATAATCGGCTGCAGCTCTGCCGCTGCGGGTGAAACATCACGAAAAAAATGCATATTGCCCCCTTAGTCGCCCAGGCCCGGTGGATTGATTTCCGAGCGGTCGAGCCGCTCAATGCCTTCGCCCCAGCGATTCAGCACTTTGTCGTAGTCGCCGTTTTGTATCACGCCGTTAAGCGCCGTATTGACTGGCTGCACCAGCCCGCCATCTTTTTTCACCGTCACTGCAATGTGCGCCGCTTTAGGCCAGCCGCCGTCCACGCTGCCCACCAGCCTGGTCTGCCCGTTGAGCGCCGCTTTCCAGGCGCCGATGACGTTGGGGCCAAAGTAAGCATCCGCACGTCCGGCCTGCAGTGAAAGCGTCTGCGCTGCGTCATCTTTGGTATAAACCGGGATAAACGGCTTCAGGCCTTTTGCGCGGTTTTCCTGATCCCACGCCAGTAAGATCGCTTCCTGATTGGTCCCGGAGCCAACAATAATGCGCAGGCCGGCAATATCTTCTGCTTTGCTGAGCGAAACGATTGGGCTGCTCTTTTTCACATAAAAGCCCAGTGAGTCTTTGCGGTAGGTGGCAAAATCAAAACGCTCTTTGCGCGCTTTTGTGACGGTTACGTTGGTGATCGCCGCGTCATATTTGCCGGACGCCACGCCGAGCGGCCAGTCTTCCCAGGAGGTTGGCACGACGTTGAGCTTCAGGCCGAGGCTGTCCGCCACCAGACGCGCCATATCCACTTCGCTGCCAAGCAGCGTTTTGTTGTCGTCGCTGAACACCGTAAGCGGAGGGGAATTAAGGGCGGCCACCGCCACGGTAAACGCGCCAGGTACAGCAAACCGGTGTCCGGCCGGGATCTGCGCGATAGCCGCTGCATTTTTTGCAGTGTTAATGGGCGTCTTATTCGCCTCCACGCTGACCTGCTGCCCGTTAACGGCGACGTTTTCCGCCCCGGCAGCGCTGCTTAGCCCCAGTAACAGCAGCGCTATCAATGATTTTTTCTGCATAGCATTCATCCTGATCGTTATTATGATGTGAACTGATTTTCGGGGGTCTGCAGACCCAGACTGGCGCGCAGCGTGGTGCCCGGATAGTCGCGCCGGCTTAGTCCGCGCGCCTGCAACAGCGGGATAACCCGATCGACAAAGCGTTCAAACGTGTCGGGCGTTCCGCCCTGGATAATGAAACCGTCAGCAGCTTTCTGTTCAAACCAGTGCTGCAGGCCATCGGCGACCTGTTCTGGCGTGCCGTGAAACAGCGGCCGCGGCGTGGCCGCTTCCAGCGCGGCCTGGCGCAGCGTCTGACCGCGCACGCGGGCGTTGCGTTTTATTTCATCGGTGGTGCTGCGGAAGCTGTTCTGACCGATATCACCCAGTTCTGGGAAAGGTTCATCCAGCGGGTAGCGTGAGAAATCATGGTGGTCAAAGAACCGCCCCAGATAATTAAGCGCATCCGGCACTGAGACCAGCTGCGCGGTAGCCTGATACTGCTGCTCAACATCTGCGGCATCGTCACCGACGATCACGCTGACGCCCTGAAAAATATGGAGGTCATCCGCGGCGCGTCCGTTTTCGGCCAGCTGCTGTTTAACATCGCGCCAGAACGCCTGCGCCTCTTCCAGGGTCGCATGGTGGGTAAAAATCGCATCCGCATGGCGCGCGGCCAGCCGCCGTCCGTCTCCGGAGGCGCCCGCCTGGAAAATGATCGGTCGCCCCTGCGGCGTACGCTCAATATTCAGCGGCCCCTGCACCTGAAAGAAATCGCCGCGGTGATCGGGCGTATGCAGCTTGGCCGGATCGAAAAACTGACCGCTGCGCTTGTCGCGTACAAAGGCGCCCTCTTCCCAGGAATCCCACAGGCCTTTCACCACCTGCAAATACTCATCCGCAATCCGGTAACGCAGCGCGTGTTCCGGATGCTGCTGACGCGAGAAATTTTTTGCCGATCCTTCCAGCGGCGAGGTCACAACGTTCCAGCCGGCACGGCCGCCGCTGAGATGGTCGAGGCTGGCGAACTGCCGGGCGATGGTAAAAGGATCGCTATAAGAGGTTGAGACGGTGCCAACCAGGCCAAGATGCTCTGTGACCGCCGCCAGCGCTGAGAGCAGCGTCAGCGGTTCAAAGCGATTGAGGAAGTGCGGAATCGATTTTTCATTGATATAGAGACCGTCAGCGACAAACAGAAAATCGAGTTTGCCCGCTTCCGCCTTGCGCGCAATTTTTCTGGCGTAGTCAAAACTGATGCTGGCGTCAGCCTGCGCAGCCGGATGCCGCCAGGCGGACATATTGCCTGACGCGCCGTGTAATATCGTACCGAGACGTAATTCTCTTTTACTCATTATAAACTCCTGACAAAGCAGAGCCGTCGGCAGCGCAGAGGTTGCCGGGCGAAAAAGGTAAACGTTGTTATGCAGGCAGAATCAGATCGGTGCCGGGCAACATCGCTCGCAGCGATGCCAGAATGAGCAGCAGATAAGAAAAGCGGAGCGGATCATTACGCTATCCTCAGGCCGCAACCAGTCGCGCGGTGGCCAGCAGCTCCAGGGATTTAAACCGGGCGGCTTCGTCAGCGAGTGGCGTATCGATAATAAATTCGTCAATGCCGTAGCGATGATGCATCGACTCCAGCTGAGCATGCACCTGTGCAGCCGTGCCCTTTAGCAGTGACGGCGTGCGCGGCTCTATGACGTAATCCGCGTATCCTCCCTGGCGTACGTAACGTTCAGCCTGTTCCAGACTGGCAACGTTAACCGCCGGGCCATTTTTCACGCTGACGTGATAAAGACGCAGCGCATCGGTAAGCAGTTCAGCCTCTGCCGGCGAATCCGCCACAACCACCTGAACCGCTACCAGCGCACGGCCGCCGCGGCTGCGGGCATGATAGCGCTGCAGAACGCGCGCCATCAGCTGCGGATCGCCGTTATGGTGTGCAGCGAACACCAGCTGCCAGCCCAGCTCTGCGGCCAGCCCGGCGCTTGCTTCGCTGGCACCCAGCAGAAACCGGCTGGCGGGATGCGGTGGCTGTGGCGTGGCGCGCAGCGTCTCTTCGTCAGCGGAGGGAGATGCGTTCAGCCAGCTATCGAGAAGCGCCAGCTGTTCAGCAAAACTGCCTTTTTCAGCCAGGTTAACCCCGAGCTGAAGCGCCCGCGTTGAAAGCGGCAAACCGCCGGGCGCTTTACCGACGCCGAGATCGATGCGATCCGGTGCCAGCGATGACAGCAGATTAAAGTTCTCTGCAACTTTATAGGGACTGTAGTGCTGCAGCATGACGCCGCCAGAGCCGACGCGTATGGTGCGCGTCTGCGCGGCGATCCAGGCGATAAGCAATTCAGGTGACGGACTGGCCAGCTGCTCGCTGTTATGATGTTCTGCGACCCAGAAGCGCTTATAGCCCCAGCTCTCAGCCCGCTGCGCCAGTTTTAGCGAGCGCGCCAGCGCCTGTGTCGCATTTTCTCCTGCCGCAACCGGCGACTTATCGAGCACGCTTAATTGGTAAGACATACGCCCTGTCCTTGTCCTGATGAATATGGCGTTTAGTTTGCAGGCTATGATTCCGTTACGTAAAACATCATATTGTTAGTTCTATTGCTGTTTTGCGCATATCACCCGGCTGGCCGGAACAGAAATAAAAAAACTCCTGCAGCAGCTGCAGGAGTCAGATTAAAAAAAGAGTAGCTGTCGGATAAAGATTAAGAGCGTTTGAGTGCGACTGCTTCACTGCGATCAAATGAATCATGCGTATCTTTTGCGCCATAAATGGCAGAGAGCGCGCGGTTAAATTTATCCGGATCGTGGTGCTGACGGATCCTGTTTACGGCTGCCGCTGAATAATCAGCCACGCGCATCCGGTCTTCAAGTATCGCCTTAATATGTGCCTTGAGCTGCGACACAATTAATATGCGCAGCGCCATTTTCTCCGCCAGCGTATCCACATTCAGTTCAAACATATCGTTGAGCGGACAGTTGATCAGCCAGCCGCTCTGAGCCGGATTAATTTCCGGCAGCGCCCGGACGTTAGTGGTAATCACCGGACAGCCGCACGCCTGCATTTCCAGCACGGAGAAGCCATAGGTATCCTGCCAGGTCGGCAGCAATCCGACATGCGTTTCACGCAGCAGCTGCATCACCTCATCATTAGACAATGCAGTATGATGGGTGAATACGGAGCGCTCAGCTATCAGGGTTTCAATTTGATGATGGAAAGCGGCATCGTCCTGCCACTCACGATGCGCAATATTATGCTGCTTTTTAATGTCGCCGATCAGGTTAACGCCGATCTGGTCAGCTGATATCACACCCTCGTCCATCAGTTCGGAGAAAGCCATTACCACTTCGGCTCCGCCTTTGCGGTAGAACTCATTACCGACAAAGGTGAAGATCATTTTATCGGCCGCTGGCGTGCGTCCGCCCTCATAGAGCACCGGCTGCGGCGGATGCAGCACGTGCAGTTTGTCGCTAATCGCTTCCCGCTCAATGGGAAAAGCGTCCAGCAGTTTCAGCTCAATTTTTCGCGTTGCCTCTGAGATGGCGATAATGCCGGCACATTCCGGTGCTGCAACATAGTACATCAGCTTTTTTAACAGCGGATTAGCTGTTTTGGCGACGCCCGGTACCGGCAATACCCGCGGCAGCTCGGTTTCAAAGGTTGACACCCAGCGCTCGCGGCTGGTTGCCACTTCATTAAAGAGATGAACTACCTTTTTTTCGCTACCGGCTGACCATAGCGGCGCGGAAAATATAAACAGCTTATTGCGTTTCAGAATTTTCCCACGAAACGCATTAATATACGTCCAGATATTTCTGGAGTGAAAATCGATATACGTTTTCTTAACATCAGTAACAATATTTCTTTTTTCGGGATATCCCTTGCCGCTAATGATGATTTTCATTTTATACTCCGGCCATAAACTTTAAGCACTACAAACCCGGCATTCAAAAAGTTAAAAATTGCAGATCGCCCGACGAGTATAATGCTTTATCAGCCTTCATATTGGTTATTCGGATTATTCCCCGAAAATCATTTCAGCATGTTATTTTATATTAATTATTTTTACGGCAGATATTAAAATAACCGCACTAACTTATAGCCTGCTAATTAAAAATTCCCTGCCTGAATGCATAGCGGACATTATCAATCAATTGAAATTAACGACTATTAAATCGTCTTTTGATTAACGTTGATAACATTAGCCAGCCTGGCATTATCTGATACCAGACAGAGATACAATCCTTAATAACGGGCCGGAGAGTGTAAATATGGTGGATATTATTCTTAATTATCATGCCATTAAACGAAGGCGCACCCTGCAGACCTGATTCATAACCGGACGCCTATACATGCGACCGCCTGTGATATACGCAAAAGAGGCGCATCAATGCATAACCGCGTTAAACAGTAAGGTGCGTTACTTTGTCCGGAGATTAAAAAATCTATTCAGCCTGAATGCACTTTAGCCTAAGAGGAGAGCAGAGTGCGATGGGTATAAACCATTAGCCGCCTGAGGGGAAGAGGCGCGTTCAGAACGCGCCTGCCGGGATCAGAAGCGGTAACTCGCCGTTACCGAGTAACTGCGCGGTTCGCCATACACGATGCCACTGCTGCCCACATTCTCGTCATACTCTTTATCAAACAGGTTTTTCAGGTTGGCCTGCAGGGAGAGATTTTTTGTCACGTCGTAGCGGGCAAACAGGTCCACCAGCGCATAACTTCCCTGACGCACACGCCAGGTTCCGTTACCTTCAGGTCCGCCGATATCTTTCCAGGTCTTTGACTGCCAGTTAACGCCGCCGCCCAGCGTCAGTTTATCGAACTGAGGCAGGCGATAGTGCGTAAAGAGATTGAAAGAGGTACGGGGCAGCTGGGAGTTATAGGCCTCACCCTTGCTGTCTTTTGCTATGTAGGTCGTACCGCCAAACGTCATCTGCCAGTTATCCGTCAGCGCACCGTTGATCTCAAATTCAACGCCGCGGCTGACAACGCCATCGGTGGTTTCATAAATAGCGCTTCCGCTCTCGCTGAAACGTCCGGTATCAACCGGCGCATTATCCAGCTCGGTTCGGAACAGAGAGATCGTGGTGGTCAGACGGCTATCAAACCAGTCCGATTTAACCCCGGTCTCATAGTTTTTACCGACAACTGGCGTCAGGAAACTGCCGCTGGCATCCAGATTATCCTGCGGCTGAAAGACCGAGGTATAGCTGGCAAACGCTGACCAGGCGTCATTGATGTCCCAGATAAGACCGCCATACGGCGTGGTATTGTTCTCTTCCAGTTCAGAGGTAATGCCCTGACGGTTCCAGTTGGTATATCGCGCCCCGACAATCAGATGCAGCGGATCGGCGAGCGTCAGGCGCGTAGCCATATAGACCGATTTTTGCCGCACCAGCTGGCTGTCCGTGGCAGGTTCGCGCGGCGACCAGTCAGGCTCCGGATAGTTGCCGTTGAAGTCGTTAAAGTTACCCAGTTCAGCAGAGGAGATATTGGTCCAGGCGCTGTAATATTTATTATCCTGACGACTGTAGTTAACCCCCAGCATCAGCTGATGCTGGCGTCCCAGCAGCTCATAAGGGCCGCTGGCAAAGGCATCTACCGCATCCACTTTGCGCTTGCCGGTGTTATAACCGGTTCCGCCGATGACCGGATAATTCGCGTAGGCAGAGCTGCCTGCACCGGTCACCTTATTGAAATAGCCGTCGAGATAGATCTGCTTACTGTCCAGCAGCATTTCGTTATGCGTGCCGTTGAGCGTAATGTTCCAGCCGTTATCAAAATTCTGCTGCAGATTGACGAAAACCTTGCGGTTCTCTTTATTGTTGTAAGCCCACTCCGGTTGAGTGTTATAGCCGCGACGCAGATGCGTCTGGCTGCCATCGGTATACCAGCGCGGCGCCCCACCCCACATCGGCGAGTCGGTATCGACCTGCGTAAATTCGTAGCCCGCGGAAAGCGTGGTGCTCTCAGTCAGATCGGCGTCTATCACGCCATAAATAAATTTTTTCTCAAAACCGTAGCGCTCAATAAAGCTGTTTTTATCTTCATAGCCTGCCACTACGCGCCCGCGCACATTACCCTCAGGGGTGAGCGGCGCAGAGAGATCGGCAACATAGCGCTGTTTATTCCAGCTGCCGTAGCTCGCTTCCAGCGATCCGGTAGGGGTTTTACTGTCAGCGTGCTTACGTACCATATTAATCGACGCAGAAGGATTCCCGGGCCCGGTGAGTAACCCGGTCGCGCCGCGCACCACCTCGACCCGCTCATAAAGCGCCATGTCGGTCTGGGCATCACCCAGATTCCAGCGTGATGCAAACGCGGTCGGGATCCCGTCTACCATATAGTTGTCAATGAGAAAGCCGCGCGAGTAGTAACTGGTACGATCCATATCCGCCGAAACACCCCTGATACCGGTAGTGTTGGACAGAACATCATTCAGCGACTGCAGCTGCTGATCGGCCATACGCTGTTTACTGATAAGCGATACCGACTGAGGAATGTCGCGCGCCGTCAGCGCCATTTTTGTGCCTGCGCGCGTTACCGGTATGCTGTAATCCCGATCGTTCTGATTTTCCACGTCAGACGCGCTGGTTTCCACCATCAGGGTCTGTTCCGCCGCCTGTGCAACACCGGCTGCAATCAGCATCGCCAGCAATGACATTTTCAGCGCAGGTTGTGCCGTTGCAGCCGCAGCGCGGACGCGCATCGGTTTAGAAGACATAGCCATCCTTAATTCTCATTTTAGTTTATCTGTCAGCGCACCCTGCCGGTCACCTGGAGCAGGCATAGCTAAGAAAGCAAATGAGAAATATACTCATTTAGATTACTATTGCAAGAAATTGTTACGACTTCTGTCACCCGGCACTCCGATAAAAAAACCATATTTTTCATTTTGATGCGATGCGGGCTGGGGGCGCAACCTAACCAGGGCGGCATAAATGCCGCCCCTACAGATGCCCCCGTAGGGGTCGCATTAATGCGACCCTGTCGTATTGATGCGATCCTGGGGTTAGGTGCGGAACGTGACCAGGGCGGCATTAATGCCGCCCCTACAGATGCCCCCGTAGGGGTCGCATTAATGCGACCCTGGCGTACTGCCGGTAGCGTGACCACTTTATAAATTCTGGTGTCCGTTAAATATTCAGTTTGCGGCTAATAAATTTCTGATGCAGGTGATAACTCAATGAGTCTGATAATTGTGCGATATAGCGGATTTAACGCCCTGATGCATATTTTAATTTGAGAAAAAATATCGTAGAATGCGCGCTTTCAAATTTTCACATCAGTAATAAGGGTTATATTCATGAGCGATGCACTAAAGGCATTGAATAATCTTCGTACACTGCGTGCTCAGACGCGTGATATTGAAGTAGCGGTATTAAATGAGATGCTGGAAAAGCTCGCTGTGGTCGTTGCAGAACGCCGTGAAGAAGCTGAAGCAGATAATGCTGCTCAGCGCGAAAAAGCAGAAAAACTGGCGTTATACAAAGAGATGCTGATGAATGATGGCATCGATATTAGTGAACTTGCGCAATTAAACCAGGCAGAAACTAAACCTAAAGCCAAACGCGCGCCGCGTCCGGCTAAGTATAAATATACCGATGAAGAAGGTAATGAAAAGCAGTGGACCGGTCAGGGCCGCACGCCTTCTCCGATTAAGAGCGCTATTGATGCCGGCGCATCGCTGGACGATTTTTTAATCTGATTAGCTGACACGCATATTTCCCAGCCTCATTTCCCCGAGGCTGGTTTCGCCACTCTTCCTGCCCTTCTTTATAACCCTGAACCGATCAGCCGCTGCTGTTATTCACTTATTGCAATATCATTGCAGGTATTGAGATATATCGCTCACTCGTTCTGCTGTTACCTTCCCCGGATAACGTGCTGCACGCCGCGCAGCGTAATCGTGAGAAAGGAACAAACTATGTCGCCGTCAGAATTAACGCAGTTAACAGAACAGCTGGTCGCTTTTCGGCAGGAGCTGCACCGTTTCCCGGAGCTGTCAAACCAGGAATTTGCCACCACACAACGCATTCGTGAGCAGCTGGAGGCGCACAATATCCGCATTCTCCCCCTGGCGCTGACAACCGGACTGGTCGCTGAAGTGGGTCCCGCAACCGGTCCGCTGGTGGTGCTGCGGGGCGATATTGATGCCTTGCCGATTGAAGAGCACTCCGGAGTAGAGTTTACTTCAGCGCATCCCGGAGTCATGCACGCCTGCGGTCACGATTTTCACAGTGCGGCCATACTGGGCGCAGCCATTCTGCTGAAATCCCGCGAAACACAGCTGGCTTGCCAGGTGCGCTTTATTTTTCAGGCAGCAGAGGAGACCGGTGAAGGCGCACCCGCGGTGCTTGCCAGCGGTGCTTTGCAGGATGCGTTTGCCATATTTGGTCTCCATAACGATCCCTCTCTGCCGGCAGGTGTGGCGGGCAGCCGGGCGGGCGCCCTGACCGCCGCCGTTGACCGCTTTGCGCTACAGATCACCGGCACCGGCAGCCATGCCGCACACCCGAATCAGGGTAACGACCCTATTGTGATTGCCGCGCACATTGTCTCTGCAGTCCAGACGCTGATCAGCCGTAACCTCCCTTCAGCAGAGAATGCTGTGTTCTCGATTACCCAGCTTCACAGCGGCAGCACGTGGAATGTCATTCCGGAAAGCGCCTGGCTGGAAGGCACCGTGCGCACCTTTTCCGCCGCAGCGCGCGAACGTATTGAACAGCGATTTCGTGAACTGGTAAAAGGTATCAGCGCAGCGTTTGCGGCTGAAATAGCAATCACCTGGCAGGCCGGGCCACCCGCAGTGATAAATGATGCGCACTGGACAGCGTTTGCCCTGCAGCAGGCAGCGCTTAACGGGCTGGACGCACGTGAAATTGCTGCCACCCCGATTGGCGAAGATTTTGCTTACTATCAGCCGCACATACCCGGCGCATTTATCATGATTGGCACCGGTGAAGCCTGGCCTCTGCATCACCCTGCGTTTCGCATTAACGATGATGTGCTGTTGCCTGCTGCACACTACCTTGCAGCGCTGGCCGAAGCAGCTTTTGCTCAGCGGCCGGTTTAATACGTAACGCAATTTTTTCTCTGCAGCCTAATCAGAGCCGCAAAAATTAAACCTAAAAGTGCTGCAAATAAAAACCGTCAGGCGCAATTATTATGCCATTCAACATGTTGAACATAGCGGCAGCTTTTTTTTGGATTAAAAAACGTGAAGCGCAAATCAAAAATCGCTGTGAATAAATTATCCTTCGCTGAAATAGTAATTTTTCCATTTTTCTACTGTAGCCATTGAAAAATAGCGTTATTCGCCGAAAAAAGAGAGGATCAGCAGTCAATAAAGCAAAGCATTGGCTGCCGCTTTGCTTTTTTTCAGCAACTTCACAGGGTTGCTGAAACCCGGCACCTGACTATAATTTCCTCAAACAACCTTTATAAATTTTTACCGCTGCCCTGACGTTGTCGTGTAACCCGCTGGCAGCCTTTTTATTTATCCAGTCACAGCCCTGATAAATTTCAACTAAAGCTGGTCCTGTAATTTACTTTACAGGGCTGCTGTTTTGTCCTGTTTTCCAGGAGAATTAAATGTTGCCATTTTCCAGCTTCTGGCAGGCCGGTTTTGAGGGTGCCGATCATATTAATCCCGCCGGGATTGCACTTGATATGAATGTAATCAATGCACACGACGTGCATATTGCAACGGATTATGCCGCGCTCGCTGCATTTAATATTCGGTCAGTGCGTGAAAGCGTGGGCTGGCGGCTGGCTGAAGCCGATCCACAGCGTACCTTTGCCCGGCTGACCCGCTGCATGCAGTCGGCCAGCGAGCAGGGTATTCAGGTGAACTGGACGCTGAGCCACTATGGCTGGCCGGACGATCTCACCCTGTTCTCGCCTGAATTTGTGCCGCGTTTTGCGCGGTTCTGCCATCAGGTTGCGACCTGTCTGGCCGGATTTTACCGTGACGTGCCCCCGGTTTACTCACCGGTTAACGAGCTCTCTTTTTTCGCCTGGGGTATTTCAGTAGGACTCTTTGGTAACAACGCCGATAGCGATCCCGATGCCATTAAGCGGCAGCTGGTACGCGCTGCCCTGGCGGGCTGTGATGCCATTCTGGCCGTCGATCCGCGCGCACGTTTTCTGCACTGCGATCCCATTATTCATGTGGTGCCGGAGGATGAAAGCGAGCACGCACAACAGCACGCCGCCGCTCTGACGGCCGCGCAGTATCAGGCGTGGGATATGCTGGCAGGGCTGCGTGAACCGGAGCTGGGCGGGTCGCCGCGCTATCTGGATCTGATCGGAGCCAACTATTATCACGGTAACCAGTGGCTGGCGCAGACCGGCCAGCGGCTGGAGTGGCATCTGGATGATGCCCGGCGCATTCCGTTATCCGACATGCTTGCCCGTCTCTCGGCGCGCTATCAGCGCCCCCTGCTGCTGGCAGAAACCAGCCACGTCGGCAGCGGCCGCGCGGCCTGGATAACCCATATTACCGACCAGGTCGCGCAGGCGCAGCTGGCAGGCTGCGATATTCGCGGCATTTGCCTCTACCCGATTATCGATCGGCCTCTCTGGGAAGATATTACGCACTGGCCGCATAGCGGTCTGTGGGATAGCGATTCGCAAAACGTTCGCCTGCTTAACCACGCTTATGCTGCCGCGCTGCGGCAATCACAACGCGCACTCGCGCGTTTTCAGGGGTTTCTCACACCGGCCGCTGGGCCAAAGGAGTTCGTCATGAATCAATCTGTACTGGTGGTATTTAGTCATCTGCGCTGGGGATTTGTGTTTCAGCGGCCGCAGCATGTGCTCTCACGCCTTGCACAGCACCACCGGATTATTTTTATTGAAGAGCCGGTTTATCAGGCGGGTGAAGCGGGATTGCGCACCTCGCAGCCGGCGGCCAATGTCACCGTGGTCGAGCCGCATACGCCGATACACGCCCCCGGTTTTCATGACGACCAGATTGCGCTACTGCAGCCGCTGCTCAGCAACCTGCTGGAGCCTGGCACTGAACCGCTGGTCTGGTTCTACACCCCAATGGCGCTGCCGCTGCTTAGCGCGTTTAACAGCCGCGGGATCATTTATGACTGTATGGATGAACTCTCCGCGTTTGACCAGGCGCCGCGTCAGCTGCAGCAGCGCGAATCGGCTCTTCTGAGCCGCGCTGACCTGGTCTTTACCGGCGGACGCAGCCTGTATGAAGCGAAAAAAGATCGTCACTCGCGCGTTCACTGTTTTCCCAGCAGCGTGGATGCCGGGCACTTTGCACAGGCGCTCGACCGCAGCAACGGCCATCCGCTGCAGCAGTTTCTGCCTAAACCGCGCCTCGGTTACTACGGTGTGATTGATGAGCGCATGGATCTGCCGCTGGTCACCGCGCTGGCTGACGCGCACCCTGACTGGCAGATCATCATGGTGGGACCGGTGGTCAAGATCGATCCTGCGACGCTGCCGCAGCGTAAAAACCTGCACTGGTTCGGACAGCAGCCTTATGCCGCCCTGCCGCAGTTTCTGGCGGGCTGGGATGTCTGCCTGATGCCGTTTGCGCTCAATGCCTCCACGCGCTTTATCAGCCCGACAAAGGTTCTGGAGTACATGGCCGCGCAGCTGCCGATTGTCAGCACAGCGATCGCTGACGTAGCGCGCCAGTATGCTGACGTCGTGACAATAGCCGATTCGCAGGAAGCCTTTATTCAGGGCTGCGAACACGCTCTGCGCCAGACAGCTGAACGGCGTCATATGCAGGCTGAAGCGATGGCTGCCGTAGTCGCCGCGACGTCCTGGGATAATACGGTGGCGCAGATGCAGCAGCACCTCAGCGCCATTAAACGTCAGCCCGCCCGGCCTGCGACGCAGGCCGGGCGGGCTGAACGCACGCAGCCGCTCACGCTGCATCCGGTTGAATGTCTTATCCTCGGCGCAGGGCCTACCGGCCTGAGTGCCGGTTATCATTACGGTAAAGGGGCCGTCGTACTGGAGAAAAATGAGTCGCCAGGCGGCTGGTGCCGGTCAATCGAAGATAAGGGTTTTACCTTTGACTATGCCGGTCACATCATGTTCTCCAACGATCCCTACGTGCTGGAGCTCTACGATCTGCTGCTGGGTGAGAATCAGCACTGGCAGATGCGCGAAGCCTGGGTCTATAGCCACGATGTCTATACGCGCTACCCGTTCCAGTCAGCGCTGCACGGCCTGCCGGCGGAGGTGATTAGTGAATGTGTGCTGGGCGCGATTGAAGCGCGCTACGGCGCGGCAGAAAACGATACCGCCATACTGCCTGGCGCAGACGCATCGCGCGACTGCTGCGCCGACGGCGTGGTAGCGGATGAGGGCTGCATCACTGAACAGCGCGACAGTGAAGATTTTGAACATTTTATCTATCGCGTCTGGGGCAAAGGCATCGCCCGTCATTTTGCCGTTCCCTATAACCGTAAACTGTGGAAAACGCCGCTGGCCAGCATGGAGACCTCGTGGCTGGGCGGTCGCGTACCCCTGCCGGATCTGGCGCAGATCGTCAGCGGTGCGCTTGCGCCGCTGGAGAAACCGGTCGGGCCCAACGCGCGCTTCGGCTATCCGCTGCGCGGCGGCTTTCAGGCGCTGATGAACGGTTTCCTGCCTCACCTTAGCTGTACGCTGGAGACCGGAACGGCGGTAGCCGAGATTCAGCCGCAGTCGCGCAGCGTCACGCTCAGCGACGGCAGGCATCTGCAGTATGACCAGCTCATCAGCACGCTGCCCTTACCGGAACTGGTGCGCCTGATGGGCGCCCGCGCGCCGCAGGCGGTACAGCAGGCGGCTTCTCAGCTGCGTCATACCTCTGTGTGCTGCGTTAATCTTGGTATCGGACGTCCGGCGATCAGTGAAAAGCACTGGATTTACTATCCGGGAGACACGCTGTTCCATCGCATCTTTCTGCAGGGTAATGCCAGCCCGCACTGTAATCCTCCGGGCGGATTCGGTCTGACCTGTGAAATCACCTGGCGTGACGATCAACCGCTGCCCTGTGAGGGTGAAGCGCTGATCCAGCGCTGTATCGATGACTGTATCCGGGTAGGCATTATCAATGAGGATGATGAGATCCTCACCAGTAGTATCGTAAACATGCCGTACGCCTATGTCGTTTACGATCATGCGCGCAGTGCCAACGTGGCGCTGATCCGTAGCTGGCTGGCCACGCAAAGTATCCATCTGGCCGGGCGCTACAGCGAATGGGAGTATTACAATTCGGATCACGCTTTCCTGGCGGGCAAGCGGGTAGCAGAGAGCGTGAAAGATCTGCTCAGCAATCGCAAAACTATCGCCTGAGGCGGGGGGGGGGGGGGGGGGGGGGGGGGGGGGGGGCGGGGGGGGGGGGGGGGGGGGGGGGGGGGGGGGGGGGGGGGGGGGG